>CANJWG010000090.1 GCA_947478365.1 Flavobacteriaceae bacterium
TTCTTGGTTTTGCTGTGGCGATGGTTGCCGGAACACTTATCGAAAGTAAATACAATACCGACACAGCAAGAATTTGGGTATATAACGCCTGGTGGTTTGAAGGAATAATGTTGTTTTTTGTAATTAATTTCATTGGAAATATTAAGCGTTATCAATTGTACAAAAAAGAAAAGTGGGTCACTTTATTGCTTCATCTATCATGGATTTTTATTATTTCGGGTGCTTTTATTACCCGATATATTAGTTATGAAGGGATGATGCCTATTCGAGAAGGAGCTACTTCGAATCAGTTTTTTTCAGATAAAAATTATTTAACTGTTTTTGTTGATGGTATTTACGAAGGAAAAATGATGCGTAGAATTTTTGAAAAACCATTGTTGCTTTCTCCGGTGGTCAATAACCATTTTTCAATTAATGACAAATTTGATAAAATTCCTTTTGAAGTAGAGTTTAAAAACTTTGTGCTCGATGCCAAAGAAACTATAAAAGAATCAACAACAGGCGATGTTTATTTAAAGTTAGTTGAGTCGGGTGGAGGAACACGTCACGAGCATATGCTTAAAGAAGGTGAAATTCAGGATATTCACAACGTGTTGTTTGCTCTGAATAAACCAACAAAAGGCGCTATTAATATTGACACCCAAACCAATACAATATCTTCTCCTTTTGATGGGCAATTTATGAGAATGGCGGATAAGTTTCAGGGTAAAGTAACAAAAGATTCTGTTCAAACATTAATGTATCGTTCGTTATACAATGTTGGCGGGGCGCAATTTGTAATTCCGGATCAACCAAAAAAAGGGTTTAAAACCTACGAAGCCAGTGGCAATTTCAAAGCTAAAAATGGTGATGATGCTATTACGCTACTAATTAAAACGGATGGAGCTTCACAAGAAGTTACGTTGGTTGGATCAAAAGGAAAACAAGGCGAGCCAAAGGTTGTCAAACTAGGAAATCTTGAGTTTACATTGAGTTACGGTAGTAAAGTTTACACCTTACCTTTTAGCCTAAAACTAAATGATTTTATTGCCGAGAAATATCCTGGAACTGAGAAAAGTTTTTCATCCTTTGAGAGTAAAGTTACTGTTAAGGATTCTACTAAAAAGTTTGATGCCAGAATATATATGAATCACATTTTGGATTATGAAGGATATCGTTTCTTCCAGGCATCGTTTGACCCGGATGAAAAAGGAACTGTTCTTTCCGTGAATCATGACTTTTGGGGAACTGCGATTACTTATATTGGTTATTTCATGTTGTTCTTTTGCATGCTGGTCATTTTGTTTACTAAAAATACACGATTTGCCGATTTAAAAAGAAATTTAGAAAATGTGAAAAGAAAAAAAGCGAAAATTTTATCCATATTAATTCTGTTGATTTCTTTTAACGGATTGGCACAAAATCATGACAGTCATAACAATATGCCTGCCCAAAGACAGATAGATTCAGTTCTAAATAAATATAAGGTTTCCGAAAAACATGCCGCTCAATTTGGAAGATTGGTTATTCAAGATGATGGCGGAAGAATGAAACCTATTAACACTTTTTCTTCCGAATTGTTACGAAAGGTAAGTCACAAAGATACTTACAACGAATTGAATTCTGATCAGGCATTTATATCAATGACCCATTTTCCTGCCGTTTGGTTTGAAGTTCCTTTAATTTATATCAAGAGTGGCAATGATAGTATTCGAAAAATTCTAGGTATTAAATCGGATGCTAAATATGCTACTTTCCGTTCGTGTTTTGATGAAAGAGGCAATTATAAATTATCACCATACCTAGATGATGCTTATAAAGCAGCTAATCCGAATCAGTTTGAAAAAGACTTTGTAGAAACCGATAAAAAAGTTAATCTTTTAAATGCGGCCTTAAGCGGAAAAATATTGCGGATATTTCCCTTTCCAAAAGATGCCAATAATAAATGGGTATCTTTTTTAGAAGCCAATCACCCTACTGGAACTGCTTTAGACACTATTAAAAATGCCTTACCTATCTATCTTGATGCTTTGTTGAAAGCCACGCAAGATAATAACTATACGATGGCTAATACCTTTTTGGTAGGCATGGAGAACTACCAAAAGAAGTTTGGAAAAGCTGTTCGACCATCGGATAAAAAGATAGATTATGAGATATTGTACAACAAATATGATGTGCTTCAAAAATTACCTTATTGGTATTTAACAGCATCCGCATTAATGTTTTTGTTTATTATAATAGGAATATTTAAAGAAAAAAAATGGTTAACATTTCTAGTTGATAGTATGCATGTAATAATAGGATTGCTATTTACTTTGCATACCCTGGCTTTAATTTTTCGTTGGTACATTTCAGGTCATGCACCATGGAGTAATGCCTACGAAGCAATTGTATACGTAGCTTGGTCGACCATGTTTTTCGGATTGGCATTTGCATGGAAACTAAAACCGGCTTTATCTCTTAAATTCTTCGCCTCTATATTTTTTGGAATATTTTATAAAAGCACTTCCAAATTAACAGTTGCTGCCTGTGCTTTTGTATCGGCAATGATATTAACTGCAGCTTATGCGAACTGGATTGACCCTGAAATAGCAAATTTGCAACCTGTTTTAAATTCGTATTGGTTGATGATACACGTTGCGGTAATTGTGGCAAGCTACGGTCCATTTGCATTAGGAATGATATTAGGATTTGTATCACTGTTATTAATAATTTTTACGACCAAAAATAACAAAGCTAAAATGGAGCTTAACATAAAAGAGCTTACTATTATCAATGAAATGGCTTTAACCGTAGGATTAGTAATGCTAACTATTGGAAACTTTTTAGGAGGACAGTGGGCAAATGAAAGTTGGGGTAGGTATTGGGGTTGGGATCCAAAAGAGACTTGGGCTTTAATTAGTATTATGGTCTATGCATTTGTAATTCATGCTCGATTTGTTCCTTCGATGCGAAATAAATGGATTTTTAACTTAATGGCGATGTATGCTTTTGTATCGATATTATTTACTTATTACGGGGTAAATTTCCACTTAGTTGGTTTGCATTCTTATGCTAGTGGAGAAGCCAAATCTTTAAGTTGGATATGGCAAACGTTAGGGGGAATGACTTTAGTTGGACTATTAGCTTACCCCAAGTATAGAAAATATTACAGAAAGTAAAAAATTCGCTTGATATTCGCGACTTTTACTTTTTTAAAACTTTAGCAATTGCATAGCAGTAACCCCTGAAATAATGTTTAATTTTGATAAAAATAAATTATGAGAAAGATAGTTTTATTCATAACGGTTTTAACCATATATAGTTGCCAAAATCAGGCACAGAACAGAAAAAAAACAATGGAAACACAAGAAGTTATTTTAGCAGAGACAATATATCAATTTAAAGTAACCGATTTATATGGTAAGGTGTTTGACTTTGCTTCTCTAAAAGGAAAAAAAATATTAATAGTTAATACGGCTTCAGAATGTGGACTTACACCACAATATAAAGATTTGGAAGCTATATATAAAAAGTATAAAGATCTTAATTTTGTAATAGTTGGTTTTCCAGCTAACAATTTTGGTTCACAAGAACCAGGAAGCAACGAACAGATTGCTAAGTTTTGTCAACAAAATTATGGTGTTACATTTCCAATGATGAGTAAAGTTTCTGTAAAAGGAAGAGATATGGACAATGTTTATAAGTTCTTGACACAAAAAAGCAAAAACGGTTTACAAGACAGTGAAGTAGAGTGGAATTTTCATAAATATTTAATCAATGAAAAAGGAGAATTGGTAAAAGTGTTATCTCCGAGAGTTTTACCAACAGACCCTATTATAGTAGATTGGATTAATGGAAAACAGTAATTAACGTATATATTTTACAACAGAAGCCTGATGAATTTCATCAGGTTTTTTGCATTTATTTTATCGATTAACGACACTGCTGTGGTGATTTAAAGAGTTTTTATTCCTTTCAACGATTTTTAGATTATCACTAAAATATTCTTGATAAGTTTGAATAGAATTTCAATACCACATTACTTTTACTTATGAAGAATATATTCAGCCCAGTTTACAGACAAGATTATTTACTTGGTTTCACTAATGGACTAAATCCACATTTAAGTGTAGAAGAAAACCAAACGGAAGCTTATAATTTTGGTTTTGAACAAGGAAGATTAGAATATGAAAGAATGAATGGTAAAATTATTCATGGTATTCCTAAACTAATTGTAACAAATAAAGTATTAGAAGATTTTTTATTGGCGGGAATGCTAGGTATTAGTATAAATGATAACGATTACACAGCTTTTCAAATAGATGTTATTTCGAAATGGTACCAAAGTGGCATCGAAAAATATAACCCAAGTCAAAGCAGTTATCTATTAGCAATTCTAGAAGAAAACGGTATTGATATAATTTAGTTTATTTCAGTATCAATTGCATAATTACACTATGCAACCATCGATTAAACTTAAAACCACTTTCTTTTATAATTCCAACAATTGTAAAGCCGAACTTTTCGTGAAAAACTATACTATTTTGGTTTTCATAATCAATTACTGCAACCATGGTATGTAATTTTTGTTTTTTAGCTAAATCAATTAAGTATTGTAGTATCGTTTTACCAATTCCTTTTCCCTCTTCGACTGGCATTACATATACAGAATGTTCTACAGTAAACTTATATGCTTCTCGAAATCGAAACTCACTGTAATATCCAAAACCAACAACTTGTCCATTAATAGTTGCTACAATTACTGGAAATCCTTTGGCTATTTTTTCTTCAAAAATAGCTTGTTGTTGTTCCAATGTACGCAATTCATAATCATACAAGGCCGTTGAGTTGGCAATATAATAATTGAGAATGGCAACGATGGTTTCGACATCATTGCTTTGATAAGGTCTGATTATAATTTCCATATTTAAAAAAGTAAATGTAAAACTAAGAAAACAAATAACATTATTGAAAAAGAGATACAATTTGTATCTTTGTTTACTTTAAAAAACAATAATGGTTTACCCAAAAATACCTTTAGCACAAAGCATTATTGAGATATGCCATGCCAAAGGAGTTCAAAGTATTATTATTTCCCCAGGTTCCAGAAACGCTCCGCTCACAATAGGATTTACTAGTAATCCAAATTTTACTTGTTACAGTATTGCAGACGAACGTTGTGCAGCTTTTTTTGCTCTAGGAATTGCACAACAAACTAAAAAACCGGTGGCTGTGGTTTGTACTTCGGGTTCAGCATTACTAAATTATTATCCTGCTTTAGCCGAAGCTTTTTACAGTCAGATTCCGTTTATTGTAATTTCGGCTGATAGGCCATCAGATAAAATTGATATTGGCGATGGACAAACCATTCGTCAGGAAAATGTTTTTATTAATCATTCTTTATTCAATGCTAATCTTACTGAAGATGCTTCAGAAGAAAATGATGTTTCTATTAATGAAGCCATCAATATTGCTATTGCTCAGAGAGGACCTGTTCATATTAATGTTCCATTTGAGGAACCTCTTTATGAAACAACTAATGAACTTTCTGTCAACTTTAAAGTAACGGACTTGGTTATTCCTCAAAGATTTTTAGATGTAGATGATATAATTGTTTTTTCAACACTATGGAATCAAAGTCAAAAGATATTAATTTTGATAGGTGAATGTTCTCCAAATGCTATTGAACAAAAATGGTTAGAAAAATTGGCATTGATTCCCTCAGTTGTTGTAATGATTGAGACAACATCTAATTTACATGACTCAAGTTTTATTAATAATATCGACACACTAATCACTCCTTTTTCTCCATCTGAATTTCTTGAATTACAACCAAGAATTCTGATTACGTTTGGCGGTATGATAGTCTCTAAAAGAGTAAAAACATTTTTAAGAAAATACAAACCTAGGCATCATTGGCATATAGATGAATTACGTGCTTACGATACATTTGGAATATTAACTAAACATTTTCCTGTTGCTCCAAATCAGTTTTTTAAACAATTTTTGCCCTTTGTGAAAGGTATTAAAAGTGATTACAAATCAAGTTTTCAAACCATACATAATCAACGAAAAATAAAACATGGCGAGTATCTTGCTCAAGTTCCGTTTTGTGATTTAAAAGCATTTGAAATTATATTGTCAAGTTTGCCAAATGATATCCAATTACAAATTAGCAATAGTTCGGCCATTCGCTATGCGCAATTATTTGATATTGATAAATCGATAGAAGTATTTTGTAATAGAGGAACAAGCGGAATTGATGGTAGCACTTCTACAGCCATTGGAGCTGGAGTTGTAAGCAAAAAGCCAACGGTTTTAATTACTGGCGACATAGGTTTTTTGTATGACAGTAATGCCCTTTGGAACAATTATATCCCTAAGAATTTTAAAATAATTTTAATAAATAACGGTGGTGGTGGAATTTTTAGAATATTGCCAGGACATCAGGAAACCGAAACATTCAACACCTATTTTGAAACCTCACATTGCTTAACGGCAGAGCATTTATCCAAAATGTATCAGTTGGATTATGCGATTGCAAGTGATGGTACTTCGTTAAAAAAAGGATTGACCAAACTTTACGAGCAAAATGAGAGACCAATGATACTAGAGGTTTTTACACCAACTCGCGAAAATGATAAACTATTGTTGAACTATTTCAAAGCTTTGGTATAAATTTATATCTTTACTAAAATCAACAAATTTGTGAGCAACACTAATAAACTTAAAATATTCAACGATCCAATTTATGGTTTTATCACCATTCCAAATACGTTGGTTTATGATTTAATTCAGCACCCATATTTTCAAAGATTGCGTCGAATAACACAAATGGGTTTGTCTTATTTGGTTTATCCCGGTGCACATCATACTCGATTTCATCATGCGATTGGCGCGATGCATATGATGCAAAAGGCGGTTGAAGTATTGCGTTCAAAAGATGTTTTGATTTCCAAAGAAGAAGAGAATGCCTTATATATTGCAATACTTTTGCATGATATTGGGCATGGACCCTTTTCACATACTTTGGAACATAGTATAGTGGAAGTGCATCACGAAGAAATTTCGCTATTGTTTATGAATAGGCTTAACGAAGAGTTTAATGGTAAGTTGAGTTTGGCAATTCAGATTTTTAAAGGAGAATATCATAGAAAATTTATGCTACAATTGATATCAAGTCAATTGGATATGGATAGAATGGATTATTTGAAGCGCGATAGTTTTTATTCGGGTGTTGCTGAGGGAAATATCAATTCTGATCGACTAATTCAGATGTTGAATGTGATAGATGATTTTTTAGTTATGGAAGAAAAAGGAATTTATTCTATCGAAAAGTTCCTTATGGCTAGACGATTAATGTACTGGCAAGCTTATTTGCACAAGACAAGTTTGGTGGCCGAACTGACTTTGACTAATGCGCTAAAACGAGCTAAAGAATTACTGCATAAAGGTATCGAAATAGAATGTAGTAAGCCATTGAAGTATTTTATGGAATACAAATTTACACTCGAAAATTTTAATAAAAGTAATTTAGATAAATTCTCACAACTAGATGATTTTGATATTATTAGTGCTTTAAAAAGTTGGCAGCATCACGATGATTTTATTCTGAGTAGTTTGAGCAAAATGATTATCAATAGAGAGTTATCAAAAATAAAACTCAACAGCGAAAAATTTCCGAAAGAAGTATTAGATGAAATGATAACTCGATTTACAAAGGCACATAATTTGACCCCTGAGGAGTCAAAGTATTTTATCTTTAAAGGGAAAATTAAAAACCAAGCCTACAGTAATGACGCAGAACCAA
>CANJWG010000091.1 GCA_947478365.1 Flavobacteriaceae bacterium
CATTATAGCCCAAAAGCGCTTGTTTTACTTTTTCAGCAAAAGCTGTAACATCATTTATTTTGTTGCTTTCATATAAATAATTTTGTGCCCTGTCATTACCTTCTAAAGAAAAATGATTAGCATCAAAGAGTTTATCGGATAAGCCAACAATACTGTCTGACATAGTTTTAGGTGATATTGATTGGCTATCTGTTGATTCTGTCTCTGATTTTTGCTCACTACTTTCTTTTGATGTGAAGTACTTGTAGGTAAAAATATTAAACAGAGCAGCAATAATAAAAAGATATAAAAACAGTGATTTTTTCATAAAACTAAAATGTAATTTTTAAATTATCATAAGCCAAAAATACATTTTTTGGCAATCGTTGTTGAACTTCTTCGTGAAATCCCATTAGATGACTAATATGTGTCAAATAAGCTCTTTCCGGTTGAACCAAATGTATAAAATCTAAAGCATCCTGCAAACTAAAATGTGTTTGATGAGGTTCTTCGCGTAACGCATTAACTACCAATACTTTTACACCAATTAGCTTTTTAATTTCAGTATTATCAATAGTTTTTACATCTGTTAAATAAACAAAATCCTGAATTCGATAACCAAAAACCTGTAGGTTACCATGATTAACTTCTATAGGTTTAATTTTAGTTTGCCCGATTTTAAAATCTTCATTATTGTTTACAACAAATTTTTGAACTCCGGGAGCACCAGGATATTTATTTTCAGTTGCAAAAATATAATCAAAACGTCTGCTTAAGTTTTCTAAAACTCGAAAATGTCCATAAACTGGTACATCCCTTTTCTGTTTAAAGAAAAAAGGGCGGATATCATCCAAACCTGCAGTATGATCAGCATGTTCGTGGGTAAATAATATGGCATCTATCTTTTCACAACCAGAAGTTAACATTTGCTGCCTAAAATCAGGACCGCAATCAATGACAACCGAATTATCTTCCCAGGTAATCCAAACTGAAACACGAAGTCTTTTATCTTTTGCGTCAGAACTTTTACACACAGAATGATTACTTCCTATTACAGGAATGCCTTGAGATGTTCCAGTGCCGAGAAAATAAACTTGCATAATAGCACTGTTTTGTGTTGTTATTTTTTAACTACTTATAAAAGTAATTTTTTTAATAGAAATAATTACAAAAATAGGCGTTAATTATCTTTTATAAAATAGGTATTTTAGTAACTTTGCAAAGTATTAAACTTTTTATGGATAAATCAGAATCATATATAAAATTAAAAGGAGATAAAGTTATCGAGCAAGTTCCTTCATTGAAGGACAAGGCAATGAGAATTAACTTCAATGAAAATATCTACGGAACTTTTGCAGAGATTGGTGCTGGACAAGAAACAGTAAGACATTTTTTTAGAGCCGGTGGTTCATCTGGAACCATTGCTAAAGCAATGTCTGCTTACGATAAAGATTTTAGTGATGCCATTTATGGAATTGAAGATGATGGTAGATATGTAACTGAAAGTCGTTTAAAAAACATGTTAAGTCACGAAGTTGAATTAATTGAAAAACGATTAAGCAGAGATAAACATCCAAACAAATTGTTTTTCAGTTATGCCAATACCGTTTCCACTATTGATTTTGCAAAACAATTTAAAGGTCATGGTTGGGTTGGTATAAAATACCAAGTTGAAGCTGAAGAAGATTATAACGAAATCACATTACACATCCGTTTCAAAGAAAATGATGCCCGATTACAACAAGAAACCCTTGGAGTTCTTGGTGTTAATTTAATTTTTGGTGCTTTTTATAAGTATAACGATCCAAAAAAATTATTGCGTTATCTCTATGATCATTTAGATAAAGACCAACTTGAGATTGATACTATTAATTTTTCAGGCCCACGTTTTGCCAATGTTGATAATAGATTGATGAGTTTACAATTAGTGAAAAACGGAATGACTGATGCCGTGATGTTTGGTCCGGACGGAAAAAATATTCTTCCTGCAGCCATTTTATATAAGAAGAATATCTTGGCATTACGCGGTAGCTTCCGACCTGTTACACAGGTAAATATGGATATGTACGAGAGGTCATTAAAAATGTTCTTGGAAGAAAACAAAGTCGAAAAAGATAACGCCTTAGTGATTTTTGAAATTACGTTATCAAATCTGCGTTCTGAAGGCGAAATTGATGAAAGAGATTTTATGGACAGGGCTGAATTGTTATGTGCGCTAGGTCAAACCGTAATGATTTCTAATTTCCAAGAATATTATAAAGTAGTCGAATATTTTGCTAGTTATACAAAAGCTCGAATGGGATTGGCTATGGGAGTAAACAATTTAATTGATATTTTTGACGAAAAATACTATCGCCATTTGAGTGGTGGAATTCTTGAAGCATTTGGAAAACTATTCTATCGAGATTTAAAAGTTTTCTTGTATCCAATGGAAGATGAAAATGGGGAAATCATAACTTCTCAAAATCTAAAAGTACATCCTCGAATGAAAGAATTGTATAAATTCTTTGCTTATAACGGAAAAGTTGTTGATATCACTGATTTTGATAAAGGTCATCTTAAAATTTTCTCACGTGAAGTTTTAAAAATGATTAGTTCCGGAACTCCAGGTTGGGAAAAATTATTACCTAAAGGAATCTCAGATATAATCAAACAACACCAATTATTTGGTTATGATCCGAACAAAGTTTTGGAAAAAGTATAAATAAAAAGCCAAGAATCTTGGCTTTTTATTTATTTTAATATTTGAGCTGCATGTGCTTTTGTTTTTACATCGGAAATGACTTCATCAATTATACCTTCTTCATTGATAATAAATGTAGTTCTGTGAATACCATCATATTCTTTTCCCATAAATTTTTTAGGACCCCAAACACCAAACGCTTGTATAACAGATTTATCTTCATCTGCCAATAACGGGAAAGGAAATTCGTATTTGGTTTTAAATTTACTTTGTGCTTTAGCACTATCGGCACTAACTCCAAGTAGGGCATAATTATTGGCTTTAAAGCGTCCAAAATTGTCTCTCAAATCACAAGCTTCGGCAGTACAGCCAGGCGTATCTGCTTTTGGGTAAAAGAAAACTACCAACTTTTTACCAGCATAATCTTCCAATTGATGGAATTTATTGTCTTGGTCAAATCCTGAAAAATTAGGGGCTTTATCACCTTTTTTTAATGAAGTCATAATTTTAAGTTTAGAAAGTGTTTGAATTTAGAACTTTATCTATTTTTACAATTCAAAATTAAACAAAATGACCAAACAAGAACGTGCAACAGTTGTTATAAATACGTTAAAACAAATTTACCCCGAAATACCTATTCCACTTAATCATAAGGATCCATATACTTTGCTCATTGCCGTTCTGCTTTCGGCTCAGTGCACCGATGTTCGTGTCAATCAAATTACGCCTATTCTATTTGCAAAAGCCGACAATCCCTATAATATGGTCAAACTTTCGGTGGAAGAAATTAAAGAAATCATTCGACCATGTGGCTTATCACCGATGAAATCGAAAGGTATTTTCGGTTTATCTCAAATTTTAATTGCAAAACATAACGGACTCGTACCTCAGTCATTTGAAGATTTGGAAGCATTACCAGCAGTTGGACACAAAACCGCTAGCGTAGTTATGTCACAAGCTTTTGGTGTTCCTGCATTTCCGGTTGATACGCATATACATAGATTGATGTACCGTTGGAATTTGAGTAACGGGAAAAATGTTCAGCAAACAGAAAAAGATGCCAAAGCTATTTTTCCGAGAGAATTTTGGAACGAATTACACCTTCAAATTATTTGGTATGGAAGAGAATATTGTCAAGCTCGTGGTTGGAACTTAGACAAAGACCCAATTACCAAATTAATTGGTAGAAAATCGGTATTAGATGATTATTATAAAAATATCCCGTCTCGTTTTAAACGAGACGGGATATTTTAATTAGCTATAAAATCGAAATTAACATTACCAAACTTAACAATATTTAATGCACGAGAATATTGAAGGATTAAACGAAGTGTTTCTTTTTTGGGTAACATTTTTTGGGTAGCTAATTTTCTTTTAGAGTAAAGTTTTGCCATATATAAAATCTATTTTTTGGATCTTTATATAAAAACGCAAAAAAATACTTTTTATTGTCTATGAAGGCAAATAAATTTTATTTTTTTCAATTACCTTTCTGAGATTTGTGATAGCATAACGCATCCTGCCTAAAGTAGTATTAACACTAACTCCCGTAAAATCTGCTATTTCTTTAAAACTCATGTCTGAATAATAGCGCATCATAATCACTTCTTTTTGATCATGAGGTAACTTTTGAATTATCATTTTTAAATCAATATCAACTTGGTTTTTGATCATTTTTTTTTCGATATCTAGAGAATTATCTTTTATGTTTGAAAAAATAGAGAATTCTTCAGTGTCTCTTTTTAGAGGCATTTTTTTATCGTTACGGAATTTATCTACAATCAAATTACTAGCAATACGCATAACCCATGATAGGAATTTGCCTTCTTCATTGTAGTATTTTTTAGTTTTTAGCGTGTGAATAACTTTAAAGAATGTTTCCTGAAAAATATCTTCAGTTAAATCTCTATCAGAAACTTTGGAAAAGATATATCCATAAATTCTAGATTGGTGACGGTCAATTAATAAAGCAAGAGAGTTTTCATCGCCAGCGATATAGTTATTTACTAATACTGCATCAGAAAGATTTGATTTAGCCATAATATTACCTTTTAGTAAGGGTTAAAAAAGAGTTTTTTAATCTAAAAAGTAATTTTCTGTATAGGCTTAATTTTTTTGAGGATTATTTACAATTCAAATTTAACATATTTTTAATTTAAAAAACAAATTAATTTTAAAAAAATAAAAAGAAATGTTAACGGGTATTATTTTATACTTAATGAATTTTGATAAAAAGATGCCTAACTCATTATTAATTTTAGAAATAGATACTAATGCGAGTAATCTGATATAAGAAATAAATTGAGAATTAACTACTTTTGTACTCATTCCCTTTTTTACTATGAAGAGTACAGAAATTGCTAAACTAGAACCTAAAAAAAATATCCTTATTAAAGGAGCTCAAATTCATAATTTAAAGAATTTGGATGTGGTAATACCAAGAAATGAATTAGTTGTCATCACAGGTCTTTCTGGATCTGGAAAATCGAGTTTAGCTTTTGATACACTTTATGCCGAAGGACAAAGACGTTATGTTGAGAGCTTGTCTTCCTATGCACGACAATTCTTAGGTCGTTTGGATAAACCAAAGGTAGAATACATCAAAGGAATTGCTCCGGCAATTGCAATTGAACAAAAAGTAAATACGACCAATGCACGTTCAACAGTTGGAACTTCTACCGAAATTTATGATTATCTGAAACTACTATTTGCCAGAATTGGCAAGACCTTTTCACCAGTATCTGGAAATGAAGTAAAAAAGGATACCGTTACCGATGTCATTACTAAAGTGAAATCATTTCCTTTAGATAGCAAATGGTTACTCCTATCTCCTATTCACTTAGAGCAAGGGCGACAATTGGAAGACAAACTGAAAGTATTATTACAACAAGGGTTTTCTCGTATTTTGGTCAATAATGAAATGGTACGTTTAGACGACATCTCGACTGCGCTCGATGTGACAAAAATACACGAATTAGATAATAAAGACATTCTTTTAATTATAGACCGAATAGTTGTTAAAGACGAAGAGGAATTTTATAATCGACTAGCAGATGCAACGCAAACTGCTTTTTTTGAAGGTAAAGGTGTTTGCTATCTTCAAGATATAAATACCAATAGCCGTTTAACTTTTAGTTCAAATTTTGATTTGGATGGTATTACCTTTTTAGAACCAAATATCCACTTGTTTAGTTTTAATAATCCTTACGGTTCTTGTCCAACTTGTGAAGGTTATGGTAACGTTATTGGTATCGATGATGAATTGGTTTTGCCTAACACAGCGCTTTCTGTATATGAAAATGCCATATTTCCATGGCGTGGCGAGAGTATGGGTTGGTATCGTGATCAATTGGTAAACAATGCGTATAAATTTGATTTTCCAATTCACAAACCGTATTTTAAGTTAACTGATGAGCAAAAAGAATTGATATGGAAGGGCAACAGCTACTTTACTGGATTGAATGATTTTTTTAAAGAATTGGAAGAGAAAAATTATAAAATTCAGAATCGCGTGATGTTATCTCGTTATCGTGGTAAAACTAAATGTACTACATGTAAAGGGAAACGTTTGCGCAAAGAAGCTAACTATATCAAAATTGGTGAAACCTTGGGCGGAGCTAAAACTATATCGGAATTGGTCGACATGCCAATTAAGCGATTAATTCCATTTTTTAGAGAATTACAACTTTCAGAATACGATCAAAAAGTTGCTAAACGATTACTTTTAGAAATTAATAACAGACTAGATTTTTTGAGCGATGTTGGATTGGATTATCTGACTTTGAACAGGAACTCAGCAACACTTTCAGGTGGTGAATCACAGCGCATTAATTTAGCTACTTCACTTGGAAGCAGTTTAGTGGGTTCGATGTATATTCTTGATGAACCAAGTATTGGACTTCACCCAAAGGATACCGAACGCTTAATCAAAGTACTTAAAAATCTTCGTGATTTAGGTAATACGGTAATTGTAGTTGAACATGATGAAGATATTATGAAAGCTGCTGACAGAATTATTGATATTGGTCCGGAGGCAGGGACGTTTGGTGGCGAATTAGTTGCTGAGGGGACGTTTACTGAAATCCTAAAAGCTGATTCTTTGACAGCAAAATATTTGAACGGTCAGTTAGAAATTTCGGTTCCAAAAAACAGAAGAAAATCTAACAATTTCATTGAAATAAAAGGCGCTCGAGAAAACAATCTTCAAAATATAGATGTAGCTTTTCCATTAGAAAGTTTGACCGTAATAACAGGAGTTTCAGGTAGTGGAAAAAGTACCTTGGTAAAGAAAATACTTTTCCCAGCCATGCAGAAAAAGTTGGAAGGGATTGGAGACAAAGCAGGTCAATTCACAGAATTATCAGGAAGTTTTTCACATATAAAACATATTGAATACGTTGACCAAAATCCAATTGGAAGAAGTTCTCGTTCCAACCCAGTTACTTATATCAAAGCGTATGATGACATTCGCGATTTATATGCCAAAGAAAAACTTTCTAAAGTTCGCGGGTATCAAGCCAAACATTTCTCTTTCAATGTTGATGGTGGACGCTGCGAAACCTGCAAAGGTGAAGGCTCGATAAATGTAGAAATGGTTTTTATGGCCGATGTTTCTTTGCCTTGCGAAACTTGTGGTGGCAAACGTTTCAAAAAAGAAGTATTGGAAGTCGCTTTTGAGGACAAAAACATTGACGACATTTTAACAATGACAATAGATGATGCTATTACTTTTTTTGCTGAAAACAAACAGATAAAAATTACTCAAAAACTCCAACCTCTTCAAGATGTTGGTTTGGGATATGTTCAATTAGGACAATCCTCGTCTACCCTTTCAGGTGGTGAAGCACAACGTATTAAACTGGCTTCTTTTTTAGTTAAAGGTGTAACTAAAGAAAAAGCGTTGTTCG
>CANJWG010000092.1 GCA_947478365.1 Flavobacteriaceae bacterium
ATTTTTTCTAAATAGATTTTTAATCCAATTCATGTTGTAAAAGTAAACTAATTTCATTTCATAAAAAAAGCATCAGTTTTACTGATGCTTTTTTAAATAGGAAAAATATATTACTTATTTTTTCTTTTTTGCTGCTCCTTTTTCTGCTTTTGCAGCTTCTTGCGCTGCTTTCATAGCCGCACGAGAAATCTTAACTTGAGCAACAACGGTATTGTCTGGGTGCATTAATTTGAAATTAGGAGTAGGTAATTTAGTTACATACAATTTATTTCCCATTTGCAATTCAGAAATGTTGGCTTCAACATAATCAGGAAGATTTTTAGGTAAAGCTTTAACCTTTAATCTACGTTGATTCAAGTTTAAAACACCCCCTAAAAGTACCCCTGGAGAAGTTCCAGTTACTTTAACAGGCACTTCCATAATAATTTCTTTGTTGTCATCCAATTGAAAGAAGTCAATGTGATTGATTCTGTCAGAAACTGGGTGAAACTGAATGTCTTGAAGAATGGCATTGGTTGTTTTTCCATCCAAATCTATCACAACTGTGTGTGCGTTTGGAGTGTAAACCAAGCTTTTGAATGCTTTTTCTTCTGCTGCAAAATGAATTGGTTGACTTCCTCCGTAAATAACGCAAGGAACCATTCCAGCATTACGTACCGCTTTGGTTGCTACCTTGCCCACGCTTTCTCTTTGTGATCCTTTAATCGTAATCGATTTCATTGTAAAATATATTAATTAATAAAAAAATTCTTTTTTTCTGGGCGTTGCCCTCGTTCCTCGTGCCGTGCTATCGGCTGCACGCGGTGCTTGCCTCTATCCCTAACGCAATTTTCTGCTAAACTTCAAATTTAAATTTTTATTGAAGTTTTATTCCTAACCTCTGCCAGCGCGCCACCTTGCCCCTTCACTAAAACAGTCCACCGGACTGTTTAACTTCGTTCGGTCACATCAAAAACTTCCCGCTAATGGAATTGTTGTGCTGCACCATATGCATTACTTCTGCAAAAAGAGGCGCACAACTCACCACTTTTATTTTATTTGATTCCTTCTTCAACGGAATTGAATCGGTAACAATCAATTCCAATAATTGAGATTTTTCTAATTTCTCGTAAGCATCACCCGAGAGTATGGCATGTGTACAAATAGCTCTTACGCTTATTGCTCCTTTCTCCATCATCAAATCTGCTGCTTTGGCCAATGTTCCTCCGGTATCGACCATGTCGTCAACCAGAATTACATTTCGTCCTTTCACTTCACCAATCAACTCCATAGTGTTAATCACGTTGGCCGCTTTTCGTTGTTTGTAACAAATAACCACATCCGATTCTAAAAATTTAGAATACGCATAGGCTCTTTTTGAACCTCCCATATCAGGAGAAGCAATCGTCAAATTATCTAACTGCAAACTCTTTACATAGGGTAAAAAGATAGTCGAGGCAAACAAATGATCGACCGGCATTTCAAAGAAACCTTGAATCTGATCGGCGTGTAAATCCATCGTCATGATTCTTGTAGCTCCGGCAGTTTCTAGTAGTTTTGCTATTAGTTTTGCTCCAATCGGAACCCTTGGTTTGTCTTTTCTGTCTTGTCTTGCATAACCAAAATAGGGAATTACGGGAGTTATGTGTCGGGCTGATGCTCTTTTCGCAGCATCAATCATTAACAAAAGTTCCATTAAATTGTCGGCGCTAGGAAATGTAGAGCAAACAATAAAAACGCGCAATCCTCTTATTGATTCTTCAAAAGAAGGTTGAAATTCACCATCACTAAATTTTGAGAACGTAACTTTACCAAGCGGAACACCATAGTTTTCGGCTATTTGTTCGGCAAGATAGACGCTTTGCGAACACGCAAATATCTTTGCTTCTGGTTCTAAATGCGACATTGTAATTAGTTGTTTTGACCAGTGGCACTCTTGTTTGGAAGTGCCTCGGGTGTAGTTAGTTAGTTGTTGCTCGTTTTACCGAGGTGCAAATTTAGAAATTTAATCCAACTCTGAAAGGATATTATAGAGTATTTTTTTAGAATATGATATTTTATTTTTTACATTTGCACCGTGTTTAAAGATAAGCAGCATTTTGTTGTTTATTTTTTGCGATAAACCAACTGTTGTTGGTTTTGTCTCCAAACCTGAAGATAGTTTTATTTGATTATTATTTAAGTAAAGTAAAAGTCTCAAAGGTCAAGCCCGGATGGCGATAACTTTAATTAATTTTTTCTAAAAATTAAACGGTTAACCATCCAAAAGGTACTGCCCGGATGGCGGAATTGGTAGACGCGCTGGTCTCAAACACCTGTGGGCAACCGTGCGGGTTCAAGTCCCGCTCCGGGTACAAAAGCTCTTCCGTATGGAGGAGCTTTTTTTGTTACTTTTCGTCATTCCTATCAAAAGAAAACGACAATTAAATAAGATGGATTCCCGCCTGCGCGGGAAAGACAATAAGTAAAGTACTAGTTTAGTATAAAGAATTAGTAGCGGCTGTCATTGCTTCTCCAGTTCGCTGACGCTCGTGTCCCGCGCAGGGGGGAATCTATTTTAAAAGAAAAATAAAACGTCCTCAATAGCCCCGATGGGAATGACATCCTTTTTCTTTGCAAAAGAAAAAGATATAATGTACAGCGGGAGCATAAGTCTAAAGAAAGAAACTATTGCGCTTCTAATTGATTAAAAACCTAGTATCAATTTTGCAATCGAAAAGTAAATTAAAATCCCGCAAATATCATTGCTGGTAGTAATAAATGGCCCTGTGGCCAGCGCTGGGTCAATGCCAAATTTATCAAGTAGTAGCGGGATAAATGTCCCAATAAGAGAAGCAATAATTATTACAGATACCAATGCAATAGTAACAATCATTCCTATTTTAGGTTCAACTCCTAAAAGAAAATGACTTCCTAAAAAAAGGATTGTGGCTAGTATGGCTCCGTTTAAAAGGCTTAATGAAATTTCTTTTAATAATCGGTTAATAATAGAACCGCTTATGGAGTGATTGGCTAAACCTTGTACAATAATTGCAGAGGATTGAACACCAACGTTTCCAGCCATGGCGGCAATTAAAGGCGTAAAGAAAAATAACTCTCCATGTTCTAACATAGCGCCTTCAAATAAACCTAACATTTTCACACTAATAAATCCACCTAAGAGTGCTAAAACCAACCAAGGCAAACGCGCTTTGGTAAGTTCTAAAATGCTGTCATCGGCCTCAACGTCTTGAGAGATACCCGCAGCCAATTGGTAATCTTTGTCGGCTTCGTCCTTTATTACGTCAACGATATCATCAATGGTAACTCTTCCTACTAGTCTTCCCATTTCATCAACAACCGGAATTGCCTCCAAATCATATTTTTGCATGATTCTAGCTACCTCAGTGTTTGGCGTGTCCACTTTTACAGAGTCTACTTTTTTGATATACACTTCGCTGATTGGCGTTTTGGTTGAAGTCGTCAACAAATCTTTTAGCGACAATCTGCCTTTTAGTCGATTTTCATCATCAACCACATAAATAGAATGGACTCTTGTAACATGTTCTGCCTGAATTCGCATCTCTTTGACACAGGTAAGTACATTCCAATTTTCGTTGACTTTTACTAACTCTTTTCCCATCAAACCACCGGCAGTATCTTCGTCATAACGCAACAAATCGACAATGTCTTTGGCGTGTTCAACGTCTTCCAACTCTGAGATTACTTCCTCTTTTTTGCTTTGCGAAAGTTCAGCGATAATATCGGCAGCGTCATCGGTATCTAATTCATCTAACTCTTCTGCAATTTCTTTGGCAGAAAGACCATGAAGAATTTTTTCTCGCACATCATCTTCTAATTCGGGAAGAATTTCAGCGGTTATTTCGCTATCTAAAATTCTGAAAATATAAGTAGCTTCTTCAATATTCAGTTCATCAAAAATCTCTGCAATATCGGCATGGTGCAAGTCATTCAACAAAACGGTCAATTCTTGATCGTTTTTGTTTAGAATGAGCTGCTCGATTTGCTCTAAGAGTTCTTTGCTGATTTTAAACTGCATTGGCTTCTATTTTTTGAGTGAGTTCTATAAACTGTTCAACGCTTAATTGCTCCGGACGAAGGTCAAAGATAGTATCTTCTTTTAAATTATCCGAAAGGTTGAATGATTTTAAACTATTCCTCAAGGTTTTGCGACGTTGTTGGAAACCAATTTTTACTACCGAAAAGAATAATTTTTCATTACAAGGCAGCGTAAAATTCTCTTTTCTGCGTAAGCGTAAAACACCCGAATTTACTTTTGGTGGCGGATTAAAAACATCGGGTGAAACCGTAAATAAATATTCGGCATCATAAAACGCCTGAACCAAAACAGATAGAATTCCGTAGGTTTTAGAGCCTTTTTTTTCGCAAATACGTTCGGCCACTTCTTTTTGAAACATACCCGAAAACTCTGGGACCTGATGGCGTAATTCCAAACATTTAAATACAATTTGGGATGAAATATTATAGGGAAAATTGCCAATGATAGCAAAGGGTTTACCTTCAAAAACTTCGTTGATATTGTATTTCAGAAAATCTTTAGAGATTATTTTTCCGTGGAGTTTTGGATAATGCGTATCTAAATACGTTACTGATTCGGTATCGATTTCAATGACATATGTTTCGGTTGGTTTTCCCAAAAGGTATTTGGTTAAAACGCCCATTCCGGGACCAATTTCCAAAGTAATGTCATAGCCTTCAAAATTCAAGGTATCGGCTATATTTTTGGCAATAGATTCATCGGTTAAGAAGTGTTGCCCGAGATGTTTTTTGGCTCTTACGTCCATTAGATTTTTAGATTGTTAGACCTTTTAGACTTCTTAGATTTTGTAGACTGTCTAATCAGTCTAAGTCAGTCTAAGCAGTCTAAGTCAGTCTATATTAATGTTCCGATATCAACTCCAATTCAGTTCGGAAAGCCAGCATTTTATCACCAAATAATTGTAACCCTTCTTCCCGTAACCTTGGAGCATCTTCATCATAATAGCGATGTAACGTTTCTTTGCTATCAGTTGTATATTGAATAGAATAGGTTGTTCCGCCCATGTCTTCTTCTACCAACACCTTAACCATTCGGGCAGCTGAAAACTTCCCGGTTGCCAACACATCGGCAATGTGTTTTTCCTGCATCCAACGCATCCATTGGTCGTGAACGCTTTCGTGTATGTTGATTGTTACGTTATATAAAATCATTTTGTAAAGTTTATGAGGGTTATGAGTTTATGAAGTTTATAAAAAAACTGCTAACTGTGACTGAGACTGAACACTATAAATTAGTATCACCACGGAGTTTTCGGTATTTGTTCCTCGAATCGACATAGTAAATACTGTCTTCATGTTTGGTGAGCATTTCTTCATAGAGCAGTTTTGCCTTTTCGGGATCTTTTAGTTGGATATTATAAATTTCTGCCGAAAAATAAAGTGCCTCATCAATATAAATACAGTCTTTATGTTTGGTGATTATCGCATCATAATTTGCTAAAGCATTGGCAAAGTCGCCCATTTTTTCATAGATTTTCCCAATACGTAAAAGTGTTACCGGTTCGATATCTTCTCCTTTGTGTTCTTTTAAAATAAGTTGAAATCCTGCTAAAGCTGCTGTCTTTTTATTTTGATATAAAAGAAAATCGGCACGGGCAAATTTCTTTAAAGCAACCTGCAAAGAATCTTCAACGGTATTGTCGCTTATTAATAAAAATAAATCCAAAGCGTCATTAGCGATTAATTGTGATGAAGCCGACTTTAATACTTTCAATTGGTGGGATGCCCATTCAAAATCGGTTTTAAAATAACTAGTCTTAGCGGTTTTTAGACTGGCTTCTTGACCAATTACATCGCCACTCATGTCTTCGTCAATTTGAGAATAATAAATCAATGCCTGATTGAATTTTTCTTCAAACAAAAGGATATCTCCTAATTCCATTTTAACTTCTGCCAATTGGGATCTGTTAATTGGCATTTCCATGGCACTTTTCAAAATAGCTTTAGCTTTTTCGGAATTGTTTAAATGAAAAGCATTAAAATCAGCCTGCAATTTTAAAAGGGAAAGCGAGAATGGGCTCACGCCAAACTCTTTAATCAAAGCGTCCAATTCTGCTGTAATGGCCGGATAATCTTTTTCCGAAGCATGATTTATTTTCATTTCTATCAAATAAGAATGCGACTGAATGAGTAAATCTAAATCACGCGTATTTTGGAGAACAAAATTCAAAATTTCGGTAGCTGAATCTTGGTCATTATCTTCAATGGCCATTTGTCCTAAATTAACAATATTGGCAAAAGAATCAGGGTTTCGTTTGTAAATTGCTTTTTGTTGAATAAATGCTTTACCATATTCTTTTTGCTGTACAAAAAACCAACTTAAAAAATCATTCCAAAAGATATCCTGCGTTTTTTGGGCTCTAAGCAACAAGGCTTTTTTCAAGGAATCATTAAAACTGGCATCTACTTGTTCCGTCATAAATCGGGATAACTGGTTTTGAATTAAAGGAAGATTTTGTGGGTTTTGAAACGACTCTTGCAAAAACGTATCAATCATCAAATCGGTATTGCCTTGTTGCCCATAAAGCGTTGCCATTTGAAAATTGAAACTCATTTTGGGTTCTTTTTCCAGGGCCGTTTTATAAGCCAAAAGCGCATAATCTACAAGTGCCTTTTTTTCAAAAACATAAGCAATTCCGTATACTTCATTAGCATTTTTCTTGATTTTATCAATTGCCTGATTGTAATATTTATTGGCTTTCTCCTGGTCTTTTTGCAGTTGGAAATTATAACCTAATTCAACCAGCAATTGATTTTGCTTGAATTTATCAAGTTGGACTTCTATAGCTTTTTGGGCTTTATCATACTGTTGCAACTGCTGATAGCACTCTATTATTCGTTGAAAATAATTAAAATTCCCAATCTGATTTTTTAACAAATCCTCATAGCTAATCAATGCTTTATCAAATTCGCCACGGTCAAAATAATTATTTGCCAATTGCTCGTTTTGAGCATTAGCCCAAAGCGATAAGAATAATATCCCAATAGCGAGAATTTTTTTCATGAATTATTTTAAAAAAATAATGCACTAAAGTAACACTTTTTGTGTCCGATTAGTGCAAGTATATGTTAAATAAAGACCTGCCTGCCGACAAGTAGGTTAACTTTTTTAGTTTATGATGTCAAAACCAGTGTACTTGCGCAATACTTCCGGGATTACGATGCCTTCGGGTGTTTGATAATTTTCTAGGATACCGGCTAAAACTCTTGGTAATGCCAATGAGCTTCCGTTCAGCGTGTGTGCTAACTGTGTTTTCCCTTCTTTTCCTTTGAAACGTAATTTCAAACGATTGGCCTGGAAAGCTTCGAAATTAGAAACAGAGCTAATTTCCAACCATTTATCCTGTGCAGTAGAAAACACTTCGAAGTCATAAGTTAATGCCGAAGCAAAACCCATGTCGCCTCCACAAAGACGCAATACGCGGAAAGGCAATTTTAACTCACGCATTATGTTTTTTACATGCTCTACCATTCCGTCTAAAGCTTCATATGATTTATCAGGATGCTCAATG
>CANJWG010000093.1 GCA_947478365.1 Flavobacteriaceae bacterium
ACATTTTTGTGCAAATCAACCAAATCATAATTTTCCTCGCTCATGTTTCCAATTTCAAAACCTTTGAATGGATTTTCCTTTTGGAAACCAGCTTGAATGGCTTTTTCAATTCCGTTGAATAATTCTTCAACTGAACCGATTATCACTTCTTCTGTTCCGTCTTCGGTTCTCCAGATTGGCAAAGGAATTCCCCAATAACGTGAACGCGATAAGTTCCAATCGTTAGCGTTTTTCAACCAATTTCCGAAACGTCCTTCTCCAGTTGCTTTTGGCTTCCAGTTTATGGTTTCGTTTAAGTCAAACATTCGGTCTTTGACTTCGGTTACTTTGATAAACCAAGAATCTAGAGGATAATATAATAATGGTTCGTCAGTTCTCCAACTGTGTGGATAACTGTGAACGTATTTCTCTACTTTGAATGCTTTGTTTTCTTCTTTTAACTGAATGGCTATTTCAACATCAGCGGAACGTTCAGGAACTTTATCGGCATCGTAATACTCATTCTTTACATATTTGCCAGATAAATCTCCTAATCCTTGAATGAATTTACCTTGTAAATCAACCAATGGGACTGGATTTCCATTGGCATCCAAAACCAGCATTGGAGGCACTTCGGGTTTAGCTTCTTTAGCCACTTTTGCATCATCAGCACCAAAAGTTGGCGCGGTATGCACAATTCCAGTTCCGTCTTCTGTAGTAACAAAGTCTCCCAAAATTACCCTAAAGGCATTTTCTGGATTTTGGTAAGGCAAAGTCAATTGCATTAATTGCTCATAACGAATTCCGACTAAGGCTGCCCCTTTGAACTCTGCTAAAATTTTATATGGGATTTGTTTGTCATTAGCTTTGAAATTCTCAAAATCTGAAGCTTCTTCACTTGGAAAAAATCCTTTTCCTAATTGTTTTCCAACTAAGTTTTTAGCCAAAATAACTTTTACCGGAAGGAAAGTATATTGATTAAAAGTTTCAACCAAAACATAATCTATTTTTGGTCCAACGGTCAATGCGGTGTTACTCGGAAGTGTCCATGGCGTAGTCGTCCATGCTAAAATGTGAACTTCTCCAAAACCTTGTAAAAAGCTTGGTAACGATTCGGGTTTTGTTTTGAATTGCGCTACAACTGTAGTATCTGTAACATCTCTATAACTTCCCGGTTGGTTTACTTCGTGTGAAGATAATCCAGTTCCAGCTTTTGGAGAATAAGGTTGAATTGTGTAGCCTTTGTATAATAAATCTTTATCGTAAATCTGTTTCAGCAACCACCAAACCGATTCCATGTATTTGGATTTGTAGGTTACGTATGGATCTTCCATGTCAACCCAATACCCCATTTTTTCGGTCAGGTCGTTCCATACATCGGTATAACGCATAACGGTCCGTTTACAAGCTTCGTTATATTCTTCAATGGAAATAGTTTTCCCAATATCTTCTTTGGTTATTCCTAATTCTTTTTCGGTGCCCAATTCAACCGGTAAACCGTGTGTGTCCCAACCAGCTTTTCTTTTTACTTGAAACCCTTTTTGAGTTTTATAACGACAGAAAATATCTTTAATCGCACGCGCCATTACGTGGTGAATTCCGGGTAAACCATTTGCAGATGGTGGCCCTTCGAAAAACACATAAGGTTTAGCGCCTTCGCGAGACGTTACGCTTTGTTCAAAGATGTTGTTTTCTTTCCAAAAATCAAGAACTTCTGAGGCCACTTTTGGCAAATCAAGTCCTTTATATTCAGTAAACTTAGTACTCATTTTTGTCGTATTCTTTAATCAAGTCTGCGAAAGTAATAAATAGTTATGAGTTATGGGTTATGAGTTATAAGTTTTTGCGTTAGCGGTAATATCAAAAGTTAGTTTGCCACAAATGCACTAATGTTTTTGGATTGCTTTTTAAAGCCATTATTTATGTATTTGTGGCTGAAAAATAATTTAAGCAAATACCTCTTTCAATACCTCGAGTGATTTTGGTTTATTGAAACCATCAAGATGGAAGGCGTAATAATCGAGTAGGATTTTGAGTAATATTTGCCGCTCGATTCCGGCAAAAACCTTTTGGTCGCAATCGAATTTTAAATCGATTAGTTTTTTGAACAGAAACGTTTCGTGTTCAGAGAGGCAATTGGTTCCCTGAAAGGCTGTAAAGTTTCCTTCTTTGCAATCAAAAAAATTAAAAACACGTTCAGAATTGTCGGGATAAAAGCCAAAAAACTTGGTCATCTCCAACATTAGAATCAAATGGAAATTCGCCATTTCATTATTCGCATCGAGCCAAAGCAAAGCCGATTCGAGAAAATTGAAGAGGTTTTCGTTTTTTTCTTCTTCGTGTATGCTGTGATGGATGACTTCGGAAAGGAACATAACTATAGTACTTTTGACAATATCGGTGGAAATAGTCTGATACCCGTGTGCTAGTTTTATTTCTTTGAAATGCTCGAGGGTTCCTTTGTTTTTGTGATTGGCTTCAATTTCTAGCAAAGACAAAGGCTGGAAGTACGCAATTTTTTTTCCGAAGCCTCGGGATTGATTTTTTGCCGCAAAAGCATTGGGTACAAAATAACTTTTTAGACCATCACTTAGTGTCAGGCATTTTACTATCAGACTTTTTTCCTGATATTTTATAGAAGAAATTACGATGGCTTTGGTTTTGACGAGCATGTTTATGGTTTATGGTTTATGGTTTATGGTTTTATAGTTGTAAAGGATTTAGTAACAACAAACTATAAACAACAAACCACAAACAGTTTACCGAATTATCATCACTTTTTTAACAGCAGTTTCGGTAGCGTCTTGTGCAGCAATGAAAATCATATAGACTCCTGAAGCTACATTGTATTTTCCAAAAGCTTTGGTATCCCATTCCACCGATCCGCCTTCGGAAGTGGTTTCATAAACTAAATTTCCTTCAATGTCGGTGATTTTTATATTAGCTTTCGAAATTAATCCGGCTATTTTTACTGTTCCCACAAATTCGGGACGCACCGGATTTGGATATACATATACCGCATTTAAGTTATCGGCGGGTTTTGTTGCTGTGCCTTGAAAGGAAACCAATCCTCTATCGGTAGCAAAGAAAATTTCTCCGGTAACTGAATTAATATCGATATCATTTATTACATTACTTGGTAAGGGCGAATTATCTTTTGTAAAATGATAAATAGTTTCCTGACCATTAGAAGAAAAAAGAAAAACTCCTGAATCGGCTGTTCCTATCCATTTTTGATTTGAACCATTGACGGCTATATCGGTAATAAATTGTTCGTATAAAAGTTCTTGTGCCAAACCATCTTCCAGAATAATAATTGGATTGGCTTTCATTTGTTCGTCATTATTGTAACTTCCGGTGTTTGACAATACCCTTAATCCTTTATTAGTTCCTATCCAAACCTGATTTCTATTATCTACGGCAATAGCCCTAACATCCTGAGAAGGGAGATTCCCTAAATCAGCGCCTTCTGATAATTTTTTAAATCCAATATTTGAATTTTCATTAAAAGCAACAACACCATTTTTATAAGAGGCAATCCATTTTGTCCCGCTTTTATCGATGGCTATTTTACAAAAATCGTTACTTGCATAATCGGTTAAAATTGTTTGCATATCAAAAGTTGCCCATGTCCCATTTGATTTTAAAACATGCAGTCCGTGTTGCTTCCTGCTTTGGGTCAACCATAAATTTCCGGACTTATCATATGCGGCACTGTTAATCCTTGGCGCTCCTCCTTCCATTGTACTGTTTTGTGCATTATATAAAGTTGTTGGAATATCGCTTACTATTTTTATGAGTCCGTCATTATATGAAGCAATACTAAGCTCATTTTCATCGTTGGGGTTTACGGAAATCCTAACAAGGGCTTTGGCGCCCAATAAATCGCCATACGGAATATTTTGCCAACCGGTACTTTCATTATATTTGCTGATTCCAAAGGGAGCCGGGCCCAAAGGGGGAATATAACCGTAAGGATTATAGAAAACATCATATCCTCCGTAAACTGCCCATAAGTTGGACGAGGAACTGTTTATAGAAAACATATTGTTCATATTCGGCCCATTAGGTATTATGAATTCGACATTAGTTGTGGAATTAATGGGGGAGGAAACGATTCCGTTTTCATTTGTTCCTATGTAAATCGTTTCATTAGCAACGGTTGCACAAGTAAAGGTTATCGGAATAGAAGTTATTTGTGAGTTTTGAATATGAATTATTTGACTTAAAGATGAGTTGTATATGAATACATGGCTTGAAGAAGTAACAACTAAATAATTTGAATTGGAACGAATATCGAGTCCGGGTTGTCCAATCGTTCCAAATTCCTCGAAAAATAAACCATTGTATTTATATACTTTATTGTTGGTATTTAACGCTATTAGTTGGTTGTTAAAAGTCACTATTCCATTCCAAAAACCTCCGTCAAAAACCTGCCATTGTGCAAAATCAATCAAGTTAGAATTTATAATAGCCGCTTTTCTAATTCCGTAATATTGTGTTACAGCATATATATCGCCATTAAAAATTGTAGTTTGATAGACCTTTATTTCTTGTCCGGCTGGGCCAATAAAATAAGTGTCTCCAAATTCTAAAGTTGCCAATTTATATTGTACTACACCAAAATCACAAGAAACATAGACAACGCCGTCGTATTCCATAAAGTGATTTACTCTTTTAATATTAGCTGGAATGTTTTTATTGATAATATCTACTATGTTTAACATACTCCCATCGGTGCCATTAATGACAATCATTAATCCGTCTTCATACCCTACAATAGTTTTGTTGAAAGCATCGCTATGATAAATGGCTGAAATGGTTTGCCCAGATAGACCATCAATCGTGTTTATGGTTTTGATATCGTTGGTCGCTAGGTTTTTGGTAAACACAGCATTTTCTGCTGCTGCATAAATTTTGTTGTTTGATTCAGAAATATCTTTGATTTGATTATACGAAAAATAACCTTTCCAGTTTTGAAATGGCTGTGATAGGCAAATTTGAAAAAAAAGAAATAGAACCCCGAAAAAGCACTTTTTCATTTAAAAAGAATTAGCATACAAATATAGTGTAAACGTAAAAATTATCTAATTGTTTTATTTGAATCAAAAAATGCCATCATTTCTGATGGCATTTCAAGGGTTTTATTGGTTGGTTTATTTAATTATACTATTCCTTGTGCTAACATGGCGTCAGCAACTTTTACGAAACCGGCAATGTTTGCTCCTTTTACATAATCAGTATATCCTGTTGCATCGGTACCATATTTTACACAAGCTTCATGGATGTTTGCCATGATGTTCTTCAATCTTTGGTCAACTTCTTCTGAAGTCCAGCTTA
The DNA here is from genome assembly GCA_947478365.1 of Flavobacteriaceae bacterium. Taxonomy (GTDB): domain Bacteria; phylum Bacteroidota; class Bacteroidia; order Flavobacteriales; family Flavobacteriaceae; genus Flavobacterium. The sequence goes on from CANJWG010000093.1 coordinate 5,320, forward strand.
GACGCAAAGAGTTTTGTGACATTTCAAGACCTGAGGTCGCAACTCCACCAGCATTTGATGCTTTTCCCGGAGCGAAAAGAATTTTAGCTTTTAAGAATTCAGTAACCGCTTCTGGAGTTGAAGGCATATTTGCTCCTTCAGCCACACAAGTACATCCGTTTGCAATAAGTGCTTTTGCTTCATCACCGTTTAATTCATTTTGAGTAGCGCATGGTAAAGCAATATCACATTTCACTTCCCATGGGCGTTTCCCGGCAACAAATTTTGCAGAAGGATATTTAGCAACATAATCAGAGATTCTACCGTAGTTTACATTTTTGATTTCCATGATGTAAGCCAATTTTTCAGAATTGATACCATCAGCATCATAAATATATCCAGATGAGTCAGAAGCAGTAACTACTTTCCCTCCTAATTCAGTTGCTTTTTCGATAGCATATTGTGCTACGTTTCCAGAACCAGAAACTACAACGGTTTTCCCATCGAAGCTTTGTCCTTTTGTTGCCAACATGTTTTGAGCAAAATAAACATCGCCATAACCTGTGGCTTCAGGACGAATTAATGACCCTCCGAAAGTGATCCCTTTTCCAGTTAAAACTCCCGTAAATTCATTTCTTAATCTTTTATATTGACCAAACATATAACCAACTTCTCTCCCTCCAACACCAATATCTCCAGCCGGAACATCGGTATCAGCGCCTATATGTTTTGCCAATTCAGTCATAAATGCTTGACAGAATTTCATAATTTCGATATCTGACTTGCCTTTAGGATCAAAATCAGAGCCTCCTTTGCCGCCGCCCATAGGCAATGTTGTCAAACTGTTTTTAAAAGTTTGTTCGAAAGCCAAGAATTTTAGGATACTTAAATTTACTGAAGGGTGAAAACGAATTCCTCCTTTGTAAGGTCCGATAGCAGAGTTCATTTGAATTCTGTAACCACGGTTTACCTGAGTAGTACCGGCATCATCAATCCAGCATACGCGAAACATGATTACTCTTTCTGGCTCAACCATTCTTTCCAAAAGCATTTTGTTTTGGTATTTTTTATTTTGTTCAATAAAAGGAATTACTGTTTCAGCAACTTCCATAACTGCTTGCATAAATTCTGGTTCATGACCATTTCTTTTTGCAACCAATTCCATAAATGCGTTAATACTTTGTGACATAAATTATACTATTACTGTTTTTAAGAAATCGATTTCGTAAAATCGGACAAATATACATTTTATTCAAATAAAGTTGCCTTTTTTTTAAAATTCTGATTGCTTTTATTATTCCCCAAAAAATATGAAAAAAACTTATTAAAGTAATTTATTTAACTTACAATTTAACCCGTTGGGTGATATTAATCAAAATCTTTTATTAATAACTTTTTTGCTGGAAATTTATATTTAATTAGACCCAAATTGTCAGTCTGTCCCGACGCTTCGGGAGTCAAAGACATTAAAAAGGATACATCCCGATACTCACTTAGTCAGTATAGGCGTAGTTAAATGTGACAATTTAGTATAAATTAGCGATAAAATGATTACGCCCAACGGGTTAAAACATAAGAATATGATTGGTTACATTATTGTTTATCTTTTTGGACAATGCAAGTTAATTTATTTTTTTATAATAGCTATTTTTATATATTTGCGCTTGTTTGTGCTGAATAAAACAAATTTCATGTTAAAAAAAAAATTATTTATTATTATTTTGACGTTTACTTTTACCAGTATTCATGCCCAATATTCAAGTGGTCTCAATAGTGAAATAGGTTTAACGGTTGGAATTGTAAATTTTAAAGGTGATTTTGGAGAAAGAAATAATTTTCAAAACTACATTCAAAACAACGGATACATTGTAACTGGTGTTTATTATATAACACCAGTAACTAATTATTCACGTTTTATAGATTATTTTAAACTAAGATTAGAAGCATCCTACATGAATTGTAATTTAGCTCATTATGGTAAATGGGTTGATCCATCAAATAATGGTGTTTTTGCAAATCAATTAAGAGAAATGGAAGGGAATGTTCAAGTTTCGACTTTTGGTGCACAAATTGAATATTATCCTTTAGGTCAGGATGATTACACAAGAGAACAAGGTTTTATTCCTTATTTAAGTTTAGGAGGTCAATTAAGCAATTATTCTTCTAAAATAAGTTCAAGTATAGGTCCAATAGGCTCTCCAATTAGTACACCTATAAAATACTTAAATGGAGGAGCAAGAGCAAAAAGCAG
>CANJWG010000094.1 GCA_947478365.1 Flavobacteriaceae bacterium
TAATCCAGGAATTTAACGTTTCATTATCTGGATAAGTTATCAAAACAGGCTCGGTATTAAAACCGGTCTGATGCAAATAATCCTTGAAATATTCCACACGATATTGCAATGTATCTTCGTGTTTTTTGATGACATTATTTTTATAATCTTCAATCGAAGTTCCAGCTACAAAACCAGTGAAAGATTGCACTTTATTTTGAATTTCATACAAAAAGAAAACCGCATTTTCTTCTTCCAAAAAAACACCTTCCTCTTTAAAATCCTGATATTTATGAGCCACACCTTTAAAGCGCTTGTCCAAAGTGATTTTTTGAGAATGCATATAGGCAGGATTAATGACATGTAAAAACGAATAGGGATTAAAACTCAACCAAGCAGCAAGCTCAGCCGAACTGTAATCGTCATAATTTCTGCAGGTAACCAACGCTACTTTGTCTGGAGTAGGGCGAACCGCTTTGAAAGGGATTATTTTGCTCATTTATTCAATTGATAATTGACAATTAACAATTGATAATTATTTTTTAAATTATCAATTATCCATTATCCATTGTTAATTATGAAAATTGTTTCGAAACTATCTCTGCTTTTTTAGACTCTGAATAATTATAAAAACCTTCACCAGACTTTACTCCCAATTTTCCAGCCATTACCATATTTACTAAAAGTGGACAAGGAGCATATTTTGGATTTTTAAATCCGTCATACATTACATTTAATATCGAAAGGCAAACGTCTAATCCAATAAAATCAGCTAATTGTAATGGACCCATTGGATGGGCCATCCCAAGTTTCATAACGGTGTCAATTTCATAAACGCCGGCCACGCCATTGTATAATGTTTCGATTGCTTCGTTAATCATTGGCATTAAAATTCTGTTTGCTACAAAACCAGGATAATCATTTACTTCGGTTGGTGTTTTACCTAATTTCACAGATAAATCCATGATTATTTTAGTCACTTCATCCGAAGTTGAATAACCGCGTATGATTTCAACTAATTTCATAATCGGCACCGGATTCATAAAATGCATTCCAATGACACGTTCCGGATGCAAAACTTTTGCTGCGATTTGTGTAATGGAAATCGAAGAGGTATTGGTTGCCAAAATTACATTATGGTCACAAACATCACTTAATTGCTTGAATATTTGAAGTTTTAAACCAACATTTTCCGTGGCAGCTTCTACTACTAAATCAGCTCCAACAACACCATCTTTTATATCAGTATAGGTGATTATCTTTCCAATGGTATTGTGTTTGTCGGCTTCGGTGATGGTACCTTTAGTTACCATTCTGTCAAGATTTGAGGCAATTGTTGCCATTCCTTTTTCTAGTGACTTTTCGGAAACATCTATTAATTTAACGGTAAAACCACTTTGTGCAAAAGTATGAGCAATTCCATTACCCATAGTTCCTGCGCCTATTACAGCTATTGTTTTCATTATGTTTAGTTATTTAATATTGTAATTCATAGAGTCAATAATCATATAGGCTACTCTCAAAGCTTCAGTTCCATCTTCGAGTGATACAATTGGGGTTGAATTGTTATTAATAGCATCAGAAAATGTTTCTAATTCGTCTAATATAGCGTTGTTTTGATTTACTTCAGGGTTGTTAAAATATATTTGTTTTTTTTCACCTTCTGCATTTTGAAGTATCATATCAAAATCGCCTGGAGTTTCAGGAGCTTCTTTCATTTTAACCACTTCGCAGGTTTTGTCTAAATAATCAACAGAGATATAAGCATCTTTTTGAAAGAAGCGTGACTTACGCATATTCTTCAATGAAATACGGCTCGAAGTAATATTAGCAACACAACCATTTTCAAATTCGATGCGAGCATTTGCAATATCAGGCGACTGACTCAAAACGGAAACGCCGCTGGCATGAACAAATTTTACTTTTGATTTTACAACGCTTAAAATTGCATCGATATCGTGTATCATTAAATCTAAAACTACAGGAACATCGGTACCACGCGGATTGAATTCTGCCAAACGGTGTGTTTCTATAAACATTGGATTCTCAATCATATCTTTTACAGCAGTAAACGCCGGATTGAATCGTTCTACATGGCCAACTTGCCCTTTAACATTGTATTCTTTTGCTAAAGCGATAATTTCTTTGGCTTCTTCAACCGTTGTTGAAATTGGTTTTTCTATAAAGACGTGTTTTCCTGATTTGATTGAAACCTTGGCACATTTGTAATGCGAAAGAGTAGGAGTTACAATATCTATAACATCGACAGCATGAATCAATTTGGCAATAGTATCAAATTGTTTGTATCCGAATTCTGCTTCGATTTTGGCTCCGTTTTCGTGGTTTTCATCATAAAAGCCAACGAGTTCATATTTGGAAGATTGTTGTAATAACCGCAAGTGTATTTTTCCCAAGTGACCAGCACCTAAAACGCCAACTTTAAGCATATAATAGTATTTTAAACAAAAATAGAAATAATTGATTAATGCTAATTGATAATTGCTAATTTGTTTTCTATTTTTACCAAATAAATCTCAACCCAAATTGAAAAATACCAGTAAACATGAAGGACTTCGTAATCAGCTTGCGAATTTGCTAGAATATAAAGGAATTACAGATAAAAAAGTGTTGGAAGCAATTAAAATAATTCCAAGACATTTGTTTTTAGATTCCGGTTTTGAAGATTTTGCTTATCAAGACAAAGCATTTCCAATTGCAGCCGGACAAACTATTTCACAACCTTATACTGTAGCTTATCAAACGCAATTATTGCAAGTAAAAAAAGATCACAAAATTCTTGAAATAGGTACTGGTTCGGGTTATCAAACAGCTGTCCTTTGTATGCTTGGCGCTAAAGTTTATTCAGTAGAAAGACAAAATGAATTATTTAAAACAACTTCAGCATTATTGCCAAAATTAGGAATTAGACCTAAACATTTATCGTTTGGTGATGGTTATAAAGGATTACCAAACCATGCGCCTTTTGACAGTATCATTGTAACTGCAGGAGCTCCAGTCATTCCAAAACCGTTAATGGCACAATTAAAAATTGGAGGTAGGTTGTTAATTCCTTTGGGTAAAGACGAACAAGTGATGACGATGCTAATACGAAAAAACGAAACTCAGTTTGAAAAACATGAATTTGGTGATTTTAAGTTTGTACCGTTGTTAGAGAATAAGAACTAAAATGATTTTTTGATTCGGTCTAAATCACGTTTGGTGTCTTGCTCTTTAAGCGACTCACGCTTATCATAGGTTTTCTTTCCACGACATAAACCAATATCTAACTTGGCAATTCCTTTTTCATTGGTAAAAAGCTTTAACGGAATAATGGTCAATCCTTTAGTGTCGAATGCTTTCTCTAGCTTTATTAATTCTCTTTTATTTAATAAAAGTTTACGCTCACTTTTGGCTTTGTGGTTAAATTGATTTCCATAAAGATATTCATCAATTTGTGTATTGATGGCAAATAATTCGCCGTTGTGAAATTCACAAAAACCTTCAGTAATATTAGCTTTCCCAAGACGAATAGATTTAATTTCCGTACCCGTTAACACTATGCCAGCAGTATAGGTTTCGATTATCTCATAATCAAATTTGGCACGTTTATTTAGTATGTTTATTGTCTTTAACATAGGAAGGCAAATGTAGTGACTATTGTATGAATGAGCAATAGTTTTGTAACTTTGCTTTATGGAAAATAAAGAATCAAAAGATCCGCTTCACGGCATTACACTACAAAGAATACTCGAAATTCTTGTAGATTTTTATGGATTTGATACATTAGGAGAATTAATAAAAATTAAATGTTTTAACGACAATCCAAGTATTAAATCTAGCTTGACTTTTCTGAGAAAGACCGATTGGGCCAGAAAAAAGGTAGAAGAATTATATGTGAGTACTTTGCCTAAAATTAACCTATAGCTATTTTTTTAACAAAGAATAAATAACAGTGTGCCATAATTCAATTTCAAGTAAATAAGATTCATTTACAAAGGCATTTTTTTTGTAATTATAGAATTTCAATGCTGTATTTAAATTCTTTTGAAGAATTACTTTCTAGTATTTGAATTCCCTCTTTCTCTAAAATATTTCCAGTAGTATTCAAAACATCGGAATAGCCAACCCAAGGTTCTAAGCATATAAATGGTGCATTAATTTTTGTCCAAATTCCAAAATTCGGAAAATCTTTAAAGGTAAAATTCAATATTGGAATTCCAGTTTCGAGAATTTGGATTTGTTTTGACTTTAATTTTTTAAAAATCAAAGCATCATTTTCAAAAAGAGAATAGGTTAGGGGTAATCTGTTTTTTACTAAGTGTATTTCTTTTGTCTTTTCTGAGAGCAAATCATACTTTAATTGATAGGAAGTTAAAATTTCATCTGTTTCAAATTGCAAACTATAAGTTTCGAATTTTTTGCTTAATGCAAATGCTGGATGACCACCAATTGAAAATGGTAAAACGTCAATACCCTTATTAATAACGTGATAACTGACAATTAATTCAGAATTTTGTATGGTGTATATTATTCTCAATTCAAATTCAAAAGGATATCTTTCTTTTTTTAATCTACTTGATGGCAAAGAAAAAATTACTTTATTTTCATTATGGCTAATCAAATCAAAATTCATGTCTCTGGCAAACCCATGTCGAGACAATTCATATGTTTTTTCTTTATAGGTGTATGAATTATTTTTTAAAGTACCAACAATTGGGAATAGAATAGGAGATTGCTTTCCCCAATAAATTGGGTTTCCATCCCAAATGTATTCTTTATTAGAATTAATTTTTTTTAAAGAAATCAACTCAGCTCCTTTATGATTAATTGTTGCAGAAAGTTCTGAATTGAAAATAGTTGTTTTCAAAATAGTTGTTTGTTGGAACACAAATATATTTTTATAATCCTATATATATTAATTTATAAGTTTTTTTTGTTTTTTTTTAAAGTTAATGACAATACAAATATATGTTAAAAAGTAAGATTATTATAGTATTTATATATAAATATATGTATTTAATCGATTTTATTTGTTATTTAGTCGATAAAAAATGTAATATTGTTTAACAAAATAAAACAATACGTTCTTTCAAAATAAATAATATAAAGTGTTTGCCCCACATCTACTTTATTAAAAACTGTCAATATTAATCGAATAAAGTGTTTGCCCCACATCTACTTTATTAAAAAACTTAACCTACTACTATGAAAGCAAAAATGTTTAGAGCATTATTGCCGCTAGCAATTGTGTTCACTATGGTATCTTGTTCTTCTGATTCTTCAGAAGGCTCTTCAATTGATAATAAACTTGTAACTTCCTATAATTACAATGAAGCTGAGTTGAAGCTTGTCACACTTATCAATAATTATCGAACAAGTATTGGATTAAATACTCTTGAAATTATTAATCATATCTCTTATAAATCGCAAGAACACAATATTTATATGATTGACAATAAAGCTGTTAATCACGATTATTTTCAGCAAAGAGCAGATAACCTAATTGAAGTTCTAGGGGCAACAAGAGTAGCCGAAAATATTGCTTACAATTACCAAACATCAGAAAGTGCTATGAGTGCTTGGTTAAACAGTCCAGGCCACAAAGCCAACATAGAAGGTGATTTTACTCATTTCGGAATATCAATTACTGTTGATGAAACAACTGGAAAAAAATATTACACCAATATGTTTATAAAGAAAAATTAGTTCTTTTAGTTTATTTTAATATGCTTAAAAAACAATTGATTTTGAAGCTTTATGCTTATAACTCATCGACAGGTTTTTCAGCAACAAACAAATAATAAATCCCAACTAAAATAAAAGGAATACTTAACCATTGTCCGGTTGAAAGCAATCCAAAATTTTCTTCAATTCCGCCCTGGCTTTCTTTTACATACTCAACAATAAAACGAACTGCCCATAGTAAGATTAGGAAATAACCAAATAATAAACCATGCTTTTCTCCAGTTTTTGTTTTCCAATAAAACAAAAAGAGAATTAAAAACACAAAAATATAAGCAAAAGCTTCGTATAATTGAGCAGGATGCTTTGCAGGTACTTTTTCTATAAGGATTGCATATTTTGGGTTGGTTACAAGCGCTTGATAGGCATCATTTACATTTGGAATTTTAGTTATATTGACTACTTCTCTCGAAGAATAGTAATCTCTAACAAATCTAACTCCAAATGGTGAATCGGTTATTTTACCGACAATTTCGGAGTTAAAAAAATTCCCGATTCTAACAAACACAGCACCACAAGCTACAGGAATAACTACCCTGTCTAAAACCCAAAGCATAGGTCTTTTAATTACTCTTGAACTATAAAAATACATAGAAATTATAATAGCAACAGCCGCACCATGACTGGCTAAACCCTGAAAACCGGTAAATTCAAATTTTGGACTAAATCTAAAAGGCATTAGAATTTCTAATAAATTATTACGATAGTATTCCCAATCGTAGAAAAATACATGACCCAAACGCGCACCAACCAAAGTTGCAATGACGGTCCAAATAAATAAAGTATCTAATTTTTCAATGGGCTCTTTTTCTTTTTTGAAAATATATTTCATAATGTACCATCCAAGGCCAAATGCTATAACGAACATTAAACTATAAAAACGGATAGTAAAAAAACCAATATTTATTCCTTCTGATGGATTCCAAATCATAACTTATGGTATTTCTGTTTGAGTATGAATGTAAAAATAGTGATTTGTTCGAAAAAGTATACTAAATTATCAAAACTTTAATGTGGACATTTTTTTTCAGGAACCGGATCGTAGCCATTTTTACCCCAAGGATGACAGTTCAAAATTCTTTTTAAACCTAAATAAGATCCTCTAAACAGACCATGAATTTTTAGTGCTTCAATGAAATAGCTTGAGCAGGTTGGTTGAAATCGGCAACTTGAAGGCAACAATGGTGAAAGCGCAATCTTGTAAAAATAAATGAGAGCAAGTAATGGTGCTATAACAATTTTCTTCAACATATATTTTTGGTTAAACAGTAAAAGTTGTTCCGTCCTTTCCGTCTTTTAATTGAATTCCAAGTGCTAATAATTGATCTCGAATTTGGTCAGACAAAGTAAAGTTTTTGTTTGCTCTGGCTTCATTTCGCATACCAATAAGCATTTCAACAACCCCATCTAATTTATCGGAATTATAAGCAGCCGATTTTTCATCTTTAACGCCAATAACATCAAAAGTGAACGTATGTAATGTCTCGGTCAGTATTTTTAAATCGGCAGCAGTAAGTGTTTCTTTTCCGTCATTAATCAAATTGACAAATTTTATTCCTTCAAATAAATTAGCAATCAAAATTGGCGTGTTGAAATCGTCATTCATAGCATCGTAGCAACCTTGTTTCCATGAAGTAATATCAATAGTAGAAGTAGAGCCAGCTTGTAATTCTTTAAGTATATCAAAGCCTTCCATCAATCGGTTAAATCCTTTTTCGGCAGCTAAAATCCCATCGTTGGTAAAGTCAAGTATACTTCGATAATGAGCCTGCATCATAAAGAAACGTGCTA
>CANJWG010000095.1 GCA_947478365.1 Flavobacteriaceae bacterium
AGGTGTAACTAAAGAAAAAGCGTTGTTCGTATTTGACGAACCAACTACTGGACTACATTTTCATGATATCAAAAAACTATTAGCATCATTCGATGCTTTAATTGAAAAAGGACATTCTATTATTGTCATAGAGCATAATCTAGATTTAATAAAATGTGCCGATTGGATTATTGATTTAGGTCCAAAAGGCGGTGAAAATGGTGGACAATTACTCGCAATAGGTACTCCGGAAAATATTGTAGAAAACAAAAAATCTGTTACTGGTTATTATCTAAAAGACAAACTATAAAAAAAGCCCTCCATTAGGAAGGCTTTAAAGTTATGTTATATGGATAACTAGTATACAAAAATGGCTCTTTCGCTCATCATATCATTTACTTCGTCTGCTATTTCTTCTAATAAGTCATCGTTAGTAGCATTAGAAAGTACTCTGTCAATTAAATCAACAATAGTTTCCATATCACTTTCGACCATCCCACGTGTTGTAATTGCAGGCGTTCCCACACGAATTCCTGAAGTTACAAATGGCGATTTATCATCAAAGGGAACCATGTTTTTATTTACAGTAATTTCTGCTTTACCCAAAGCTATTTCAGCATCTTTACCTGAAATTCCTTTATTTCGTAGATCAATTAACATCATATGATTATCAGTTCCCCCTGAAATTAAATGATAACCTCTTTTAACAAAAGCAGCCGCCATAACTTTAGCATTTTTTTGGACTTGCATCGCATAAGTAAAAAACTCATCGGACAAACATTCTCCAAAAGCAACCGCTTTCGCCGCAATGATATGCTCTAATGGTCCACCTTGATTTCCAGGAAAAACAGCCATGTCTAAAACATGCGACATCATTCTGACATCTCCTTTTGGAGTAGTTAATCCCCAAGGGTTTTCAAAATCTTTCCCCATCATTATTATTCCACCTCTTGGTCCACGTAATGTTTTGTGTGTCGTAGTCGTTACGATATGACAATGCGGAATTGGGTCATTCATCAATCCCTTGGCAATTAAACCAGCAGGATGCGAAATATCAGCTAACAAAAGTGCTCCAACGCTATCAGCAATTTGACGGAAACGTTTAAAATCCATATCACGGGAATAAGCCGAAGCTCCAGCAATAATCATCTTAGGTTGCTCTTTTGTAGCAATATCTTGAATCTTATCATAATTTAAAACACCTGTTTCTTTTTCAACTCCGTAAAAAGAAGGAGAATATAATTTACCTGAAAAATTAACTGGTGAACCATGAGTCAAATGACCCCCATGAGACAAATCAAATCCTAATATTTTATCTCCTGGTTTTAAACAAGCTGCAAAAACTGCAGTGTTTGCTTGAGATCCTGAATGCGGTTGCACATTAACATATTCGGCGCCAAAAAGCGCTGCCGCTCTATCGATGGCGATTTGCTCAATTACATCTACTACTTCACATCCACCATAATATCTTTTACCTGGATAACCTTCAGCATATTTATTTGTTAGTACTGAACCTGCTGCTTCCATCACTTGGTCACTCACAAAGTTCTCTGATGCAATTAGTTCAATTCCGTGTATTTGTCTGTCTTGTTCCTCAAGAATAAGGTCAAAAATTTGTTTGTCGCGTTGCATTTGAAATTATTTCAATTAATTGTGCTCAAAATTACAAAAATGGTTTGGTAAATTAATAGTAAATGATATATTTGATTACTCAATTTTTCAACAAATAATTCAACATGGATATGCCTCATAACTCTAATAATCCTAATAGAAAATCATGGATAGAAGTTCCTAAAAACAGTGACTTCCCAATTCAAAATATTCCATTTGGTGTTTTTTTAACCAAGGAAGATGTCATTACAATCGGAACTCGAATTGGCGATTATGCTATCGATTTGGGAGCTTTGCAACAATTAAATTATTTTGAAGGAATTGATTTGACTGATGACATGTTCATGCAAGATACTTTGAATGATTTTATTTCGGACGGAAAAAAAACATGGCGATTAGTTCGTAATCGAATTGGCGATATATTCGATAGTAACAATCCTAAATTAAGAGATAATCAGGAGCATCGAGATATCGTAATCTTCAAAATGGAAGATGTAGAAATGCAACTACCCGCTTTAATTGGCGATTATACGGATTTCTATTCTAGTAAAGAACATGCTACCAATGTTGGCAAAATGTTCCGTGACCCTGCCAATGCATTACTCCCTAACTGGCTTCATATTCCTGTTGGTTATCATGGGAGAAGTTCTACAATAGTTCCATCTGGAATTCCAGTCCATCGTCCAATGGGACAAACTTTGCCAAATGATGAGAATACACCTGTTTTTGGTCCGTCACGTTCCATCGACTTTGAATTAGAAACTGCATTTATTACTACGGATGCTAACATTATGGGAGAAAATATTCCAATTAACGAAGCTGAAGATTATATTTTCGGAATGGTATTATTAAACGATTGGAGTGCACGCGATATCCAAAAATGGGAATATGTGCCACTAGGACCTTTCTTAGCCAAAAACTTTGCTTCCTCAATTTCTCCTTGGATAGTAACTATGGATGCTTTAGAACCTTTCAGAACAAAAGGACCAATTCAAGAACCAATGCCGCTTCCTTATTTGCAACAAAAAGGAAAACACGCTTTCGATATTAATTTAGAAGTATATATAGAACCTGAAAATGTAGAACCAACCTTGGTTTCAAAATCTAATTTCAAATACATGTATTGGTCGATGTCACAACAATTGGCACATCATACTTCTAACGGTTGCCGAATAAATTCTGGAGATATGATGGGTTCAGGAACCATTTCTGGACAAACACCTGATAGTTTTGGCTCTATGTTGGAATTAACTTGGGGTGGGAAAAATCCGATTACAATGAATGATGGCACTGAACGTAAATTCATAAATGATAACGATACTGTAATTATGAAAGGATATTGCCAAAATAGTTCTGTCCGAATTGGTTTTGGTGATGTTTCGAGTAAATTATTACCCCCATTTGTTAGAAAATAATCTTTTTAAATTCCAAGTTTTGGAATACTTTAAACAATACAAAAATTACAATGAAAAATACAGCGTTAACTCAAGTTCACCAAAGTTTAGGAGCTAAAATGGTTCCGTTTGCAGGATTTAATATGCCTGTTCAATACGAAGGCGTAAATGTCGAACACGAAATTGTTAGAAATGGTGTCGGCGTTTTTGATGTGTCGCACATGGGTGAATTTTTGCTTACTGGAGAAAATGCTTTGGCTTTAATTCAAAAAGTAACTTCTAATGATGCCTCGGTATTGGAAATTGGTCGGGCGCAATATTCTTGTTTGCCAAATAATGAAGGGGGAATTGTAGATGATTTAATCATTTACCGAATGAAAGAAAATCAATATTTATTGGTGGTAAATGCTTCTAATATTGACAAAGACTGGAATTGGATTTCGTTGCATAATAATTTGGGTGTTGATATGAAAAACATTTCAGAAGATTATTCTTTACTTGCAATTCAAGGACCAAAAGCGGTAGAAGCTATGCAATCCTTAACTTCTATCGATTTATCTGCAATAAAATATTACCATTTTGAAGTGGCTGATTTTGCCGGATTTCAGGATGTAATTATCTCTGCAACAGGATACACTGGTTCTGGTGGATTTGAAATTTACTGCAAAAATTCGATTGTTGAACAAGTTTGGAATAAAGTATTTGAAGCAGGTCAGCCCTTTGGAATTAAACCTGTAGGATTAGCGGCACGTGATACATTGCGTTTGGAAATGGGTTTCTGTTTGTATGGCAATGACATTAATGATTCGACTTCTCCAATAGAAGCTGGTTTGGGTTGGATTACCAAATTCACTAAAGACTTTACTAATTCTGAAAACCTAAAAAAGCAAAAAGAAACTGGTGTTAGCAAAAAGCTAGTTGGTTTTGAATTAATCGAAAGGGGTATTCCTCGTCACGATTATGAAATCGTAGATGCTGATGGAAATAATATTGGAATTGTAACATCAGGTACTATGGCACCAAGTTTAGGGAAAGGAATCGGAATGGGTTATGTAAAAACCGAATTCTCTGCTGTAGATAGTGATATTTATGTACAAATTCGTAACAATAAAGTCGCTGCCAAAGTGGTAAAGCTACCTTTTTATAAAAAGTAAAATCATTTTTTTGAAATTACTTGGGATAAGTTACTTTTGCAATCGATAAAAAAACAAACATAAAATATATTTTTTAGCAATGGGAAGAGCTTTTGAATTTAGAAAAGGACGAAAAATGAAACGTTGGTCTGCCATGGCCAAAGCGTTTACTCGTATAGGAAAAGATATTGTAATGGCGGTGAAAGAAGGCGGTCCAAATCCTGAAGCCAACTCCCGTTTGCGTGCCGTTATTCAAAATGCGAAATCGGCTAACATGCCGAAAGAAAACGTAGAACGCGCGATTAAAAAAGCGACCGACAAAGATACAGCAAACTACAAAGAACAGCTTTTTGAAGGCTATGCACCACATGGGATTGCGCTTTTAATAGAAACCGCCACCGATAACAACAATAGAACGGTGGCAAACATTAGAAGTTATTTCAACAAATGTAATGGTACCCTAGGAACACAAGGTTCAGTAGAATTTATGTTTGATCATACGTGTAATTTCCGTATTCCAAACAACAACATCGACATTGAAGAACTAGAATTAGAATTTATAGACTTTGGTGCTGAAGAAATCTTTACTGACGAAGACGGCATCTTAATATACGCGCCTTTCGGAAGTTTTGGTGCTATTCAAAAAGAATTAGAAAGCCGTGGCATTGAAATCCTTTCTTCAGGATTTGAAAGAATTCCACAAATCACCAAAAAACTAACTGAAGTCGAAATGGCTGACGTAGAAAAGCTTATTGACAAGATTGAAGAAGATGATGACGTGATGAACGTGTATCATACGATGGAGGAATAGACTTTTAGATTGTTAGACTTCTTAGATTATTAGATATAAAAGCTGGGCTTAGCTTTGCGTTTTTTTTGTACCTTAGTTTACTTTAAAAAAAAATAAAAACCATGAAGAATCTAATGTATTTAATTGTATTTCTTTTAGCAGGAAATGCGTTAACAGCTCAAGTGATTAAATTAAAAAAGGAAATTATTTATGTTGGCGAAACACCAACTTTTAGTTTTATCAAAAAAGCAATGGGAAACGAATTGTACGTTTATAAATTAAATACCAAAGAGGAATTCGTAAAGATAGTTGTAGACAATAACAACACTGAAAGCAAGGTAGATGATAGCAAAAAAATAATTTTGACCCAACAAAAAACCACAATTATTTCCAAAAACTTTAGAAGTCGAAACTATGAGTTTTTGATAACACTACTTCTCGAAGAAAAAGTAATTGACATAAAAGGCGATGTCAATCTCGAAAACCTTAACCGTTTTAAGGCAAAGTACAATGACAATAACGTAAACCAAACCATGCGTTAAAACAAAAACCTCCGAGAATTCTCGGAGGTTACTATATAATATGATAAGTTTGATTACTTAATAAATTCTACTTTCTGAACTTCTTCAGCGTTGATACTGTCAAAGAAACCTTGTTCATTCATCCATTCATCACTAAAAACTTTGCTCATATAACGAGAGCCGTGGTCAGGGAAAATCGCAATAACGTTGCTTGCGTCTGTAAATTCTCCTTCTTCTGCATATTGCTTAATGGCTTGCATTACAGCACCTGAAGTATAACCAACGAATAATCCTTCTCTTTTCGCAATCTCTCTGGTAGTATGCGCACTTTCCTCATCCGTAACTTTCATGAAATGATCAATCAAATCAAAGTCGGTAGCCGTTGGAATAAGGTTTTTACCCAATCCCTCTATTCTGTATGGATAGATTTCATCAACGTCGAACTCTTTAGTTTCGTGGTATTTTTTTAATACTGAACCAAAAGCATCGACTCCTAAAATTCTAATATTTGGATTCTTTTCTTTTAAAAATTTGGCTGCGCCTGAGATTGTTCCACCCGTTCCACTACACGCAATTAAGTGTGTAATTTTTCCGTTAGTTTGTTCCCATATTTCAGGACCTGTAGTTTTGTAATGCGCATCAATATTCAATTGATTAAAATACTGATTGATATAAATTGAACCTTTAGTTTCTTCATGCAAACGCTTAGCTACATTATAATAAGAACGCTCATCATCAGCAGATACGTGAGCCGGACAAACATATACTTTAGCACCTAAACTGCGCAACATGTCTATTTTATCTTTGGAAGATTTTGAACTTACTGCTAAAATACAATTGTATCCTTTAATGATACTTACCATTGCTAAGCTAAAACCTGTATTTCCGGATGTAGTTTCAATGATAGTATCTCCCGGAGAAAGAATTCCTTGTCTTTCTGCTTCTTCTATAATATATAATGCAATTCTGTCTTTGGTGGAATGTCCGGGATTGAAAGCTTCAACCTTAGCGTAAAAATTTCCTGTTAAAGATTCAGTGATTTTGTTAAGTCTTATTAAAGGAGTATTCCCTATTAGACTTAGAACATTATCGTGTGCTTTTATATCTTGTTTCATAAATAAACTAGTCAAGGCATATTATGAAGTCAAATTTACGGACTTCTAAACTTTGCAAATTTAATAAAATATTTTAAACTATTTTTTTATTCCTTCTAAATCTAATAAAAAACTGTATTCTTTGGCTATTTCCTTAATGGCTTCAAACCTTCCCGAAGCACCACCATGTCCTGCATCCATGTTGGTATCCAAATATAATTGATTATTATTTGTTTTCAAAACACGTAATTTGGCAACCCATTTTGCTGGTTCCCAATACTGTACCTGCGAATCGTGCAAACCTGTTGAAATATATAAGTTTGGATAGTCTTGAGCTATTACATTGTCATAAGGAGAATAGGATAACATATAATCAAAATATTTTTTAACATTTGGATTTCCCCATTCGTCATATTCTCCGGTTGTTAAAGGTATCGTATCGTCTAACATCGTTGTAACAACATCCACAAAAGGTACTTGAGCAACAACTCCGTTATATAATTTTGGCTCCATATTAACTATTGCACCCATCAAAAGCCCACCAGCAGAACCACCTTCAGCATATAAATGTTGTGCAGATGTGTATTTTTCATCAATAACAAATTGGGAACAATCTATAAAATCGGTAAACGTATTTTTCTTTTTCAGCAATTTTCCGTCTTCATACCATTTACGTCCTAAGTCTTCACCACCGCGAACGTGAGCAATAGCAAAAATAAACCCACGGTCTAAAAGTGATAATCGCAC
>CANJWG010000096.1 GCA_947478365.1 Flavobacteriaceae bacterium
GTTTTTACTAATTTATGTGGAGAAACATAGAAAATCATCGTTCTGTTTTCTTCAGCTAAAGCCAAATATCGGGTTTGTCTTCCTTTTTTTTCGGGCAGAAATCCTTCAAAAACAAATCGGTCATTGGGCAAACCACTATTTACCAATGCCGGCACAAAAGCTGTTGCACCTGGTAAACAATCAACTTCAATGTTATTTTCTATACAAGCGCGTGTTAATAAGAATCCTGGGTCGGAAATCGCTGGAGTCCCTGCATCGGAAATCAGTGCAATACTTTCTCCCGCTTGCAATCGGGTAATCAAATTGGCAACGGTTTTGTGTTCGTTGTGCATGTGGTGACTATGCATGTGCGTGGAAATCTCAAAATGTTTCAGGAGTTTACCGCTAGTTCTTGTGTCTTCGGCCAAAATTAAATCGACTTCTTTTAAAATGCGAATTGCCCTAAAAGTCATGTCTTCAAGATTGCCAATTGGCGTAGGAACTATGTAAAGTTTGGACATTTACTGGAATTTTTTCTCAACAATTTCCATAAACCGTTCGATATAATCTTCTTCACCAACCCAATAATTATAATCGGGAATCACCATTTCGTTGATGAAATTTTTGGCTTCTTCAAAAGTGTCAAAAGTATTTAACTGAGAAATCACACGATTAAAATCTTCATTACTATCGTTAAAAAGATGTTGTACAAAACCAATTCGGTCGTTCAATCCTATAGCGATTGATTTTGATGCCATTTCATTAAATGCCTCTGATTTTGATGTTTCTTCAAGTTCTTCAGTCGAATTTTTATCTTCGAGTTCGCTTTCGCTTAAGTCAGCAGGAAACAACGACACTTCATTTGTTTTTATAAAAACTGGCTCAGCATACTTTCCTATATGATCTTCTAGTTTTTCTTGCGATTGGATCTCAGAAGCTAATTCAGCTGATTCAATTTGCTCTTCTTCCGCTTCCAATTCAAAGACAGGTTTGAAAACTGGCTCTTCATTGATAATTGGATCTTCTTCGGCTATTGATTGCTCTGCCTGTTCGCTATCGCTCGAGTCTTTTTTGGGCTCAGTTTCAGTTTCTTCTTCAGGTTCCGCTTCAGTAATTGGTTCAATTATTTGCTTCTCCTCTTTAACATCCATTAAAAGTTCTGTAAAAACTTCTACTTCAAGAGATAACTCAATTTTTTCTTTTAAAACTTCTTCTGAAACTTCTGATTTTACCGATTCAAAATTGTCCTGATAAAACTTTAAAACAGTCAATGTTTCGTATAATTTTTGCGTTTCTTTATACAATTGGTCTACTTCCGACTTGTTTTTTAGCTTTAAAATTCGGTGCGCAATGCTGATTAATTCAGATTCTAATCTTTTTTTCATCTTAATTTTGAAATTGCTGAGATTTAGTTAATTTTATTCTACTCCATTTATTTAACCTTGGGAAGAAGTTACCTTAATTAAAAATTTTCTACATTTGAATCGACGTAAAAATAGGAAAATTTAAAGTCAATTTGTTTCCGTGACAAAGTAATAAAAACTATTCATTTTTAGCGCAAGAAAAATACAAAATGTTTCTCGAAAATACAGTAAATCATAAAGAACAATTTGGTTGGATTGAAGTCATCTGCGGTTCGATGTTTTCGGGTAAAACTGAAGAGCTTATCCGCAGATTGAAAAGAGCTCAATTCGCCAAACAAAAAGTAGAAATTTTCAAACCTTCTATCGATACGCGATATGATGAAGAAATGGTAGTTTCACACAATAAAAACGAAATTCGTTCATCTCCTGTTCCTGCAGCTGCAAATATTAGAATTTTGGCGCAAGGCTGTGATGTAGTTGGTATTGATGAAGCACAATTTTTTGATGATGAGATTGTGGCGGTTTGCAATGACTTAGCAAACTCTGGCATTCGAGTAATTGTTGCAGGATTAGACATGGATTTTAAAGGAAACCCTTTTGGACCAATGCCTGCCTTAATGGCAACAGCAGAATATGTTACTAAAGTTCATGCGGTTTGTACACGAACTGGAAACCTAGCGAATTATAGTTTTAGAAAAAATGACAACGATAAATTGGTCATGCTTGGTGAAACTGAAGAATATGAACCGTTAAGCAGAGCCGCCTACTTTAATGCAATACGGCAAAATATCATTGTAAAAGATCCTGAAAATTTATCAGACGCCCCGAGCGCAAGCGAATTGGCGAAGCAAAAATAAATCCTACTCTTGATACTAAGCATTCGAAATATTGTTCCGATCATTAAATCCCAATGGATTGGTAAAAATAATACCGCTATTATTGAAAATATTTCTATTGATAGTCGCTCCCAGCAAAATGATGAAAACACATTGTTCTTCGCCATTTCGGGACCAAATCACGATGCACACACCTATATAGAAGAGCTTATTGAAAAAGGCGTCAAAAATTTTGTAGTGACCAAAATTCCTGACAATGTTACCGGCAAAGCGGATTTTTTAGTTGTTGAAAATACACTTGATGCCTTACAAAAATTTGCTGCTTTTTATCGAGGTCAATTTGATTTCCCAGTTATCGGTATTACAGGGAGTAATGGCAAGACTATTATAAAAGAATGGCTGAATTTTCTTTTAAGCCCAGATTATAATATTATTCGAAGTCCAAAAAGTTATAACTCACAAGTTGGTGTGCCGCTTTCTATTTTAGGCATAAACGAAAAACACAATTTAGGAATATTTGAAGCAGGTATTTCTCAGACTAATGAAATGGAAAAACTGCAAAAAATCATTCAACCTACAATTGGGATTTTATCCAATATTGGTTCGGCACATGATGAAGGATTTTCAAGTGTTGGAGAAAAAATTAAAGAAAAGCTAAAACTTTTTATTTCGGTAAATGTTTTGATTTTGAATAAGAATAAAACCATCTGTGCTTTTGTTAATCCAAAAACAAAACTATTCAGCTGGTGCTCAGATGATAAAAGTGCAGATGTTTTTATTACAAAAAAAAATATAGGGAAACTAACCGAATTACAAGTTACCTATAGAGAAGACACATTTCCAATTACGATTCCGTTTCAAGACCAGGCTTCTATAGAAAATGCCATTCAGTGCATGATGGTGATGCTATATTTTGGATACAATCACAAGGTTATTCAAACCAGAATATCAAATTTATATCCGGTAGAAATGCGCTTAAAAGTGAAAAACGGAATTTATAATTGTACCATTATAGACGACAGTTACAGCGCTGATTTTCAATCGCTAAAAATTGCATTAGACTTTCTTGAGAATCAAAAACAACACAAAAAGAAAACTATTATTCTATCCGATATTTTTCAAAGTGGGTTAAGTAACGAGGTACTATATTCTCAGGTTTCGCAGTTAATTATTTCTAATAAAATAAGTCGTGTGATTGCCATTGGTGAAACTATTTCCCAATTTAAAAATAAATTCATCAATTGTGAAACATTTAAAAATGTAGCCGAATTTACAAATGCTTTTGAAAACCTAATTTTTGAAAACGAAACCATATTAATCAAAGGCGCACGTGATTTTAGTTTTGAAAAAATTGTTTCAATTCTTGAAGAGAAAACACATGAAACTGTTTTGGAAATTAACCTCAATGCTATCAGCCATAATTTGAGTTTTTACAAATCAAAATTAAACTCAAAGACCAAAATGATGGTGATGGTAAAAGCTTTTGGTTACGGAAATGGTGGATTTGAAATTGCGCAATTACTCGAACATCACAAAGTAGATTACCTAGGTGTGGCTTTCGCCGACGAAGGGATTTCGTTGAAAAATGCGGGAATTTCAGTTCCAATTATGGTTTTAAATCCAGAAACAACAAGTTTTGCTGCCATTATTCAACATCATTTAGAGCCAGAAATTTATTCGATAAAGGGATTAAAAGCTTTTTTGAAAATTGCCGAACAAGAGAAATTAAAACACTTTCCAATTCATATTAAAATTGATACAGGCATGCATCGTTTGGGGTTTAAAGAAGAAAATCTGAACGATTTAATTAAAATTCTAAAAGGAAACGAAACGGTACAAATAAAAAGCATCCTATCCCACATGGCTACAAGTGATGATTTAAACCACGATGCGTTTTCAAAATCTCAAATTTCCTTGTTCGAAAAATTGTCTTCTAAGTTAAAAACGGAATTAAATATAAAACCAATTCGACATATTTTAAACACTTCCGGCATTACTAATTATCCCGAAGCGCAATTCGACATGGTTCGTTTAGGTATTGGTTTGTATGGGATTTCCAATGATTCGGAAGAACAAAAAGAACTGGAAAATGTGGGCACTTTAAAATCGATTATTTCTCAAATCAGAACCATAGATGTTAATGAAAGCGTAGGCTATGGTAGAAGATTTATAGCAGAGAAACCAACCAAAATTGCAACTATTCCTATTGGTTATGCTGATGGTATTCGAAGAAGTTGGGGCAATGGTATAGGCTATGTTAATATCAATGGTAAACTAGCCAAAATTGTAGGCAGCGTTTGCATGGATATGCTAATGGTTGATGTCACTGACATTGATTGCAAAGAAGGAAATACAGTTATTATTTTTGGTGAGAATCCATCGGTAAATTATATGGCAAAACAACTCAATACTATTCCGTATGAAATTTTGACTAGTATATCACAACGCGTTAAGCGAGTTTTCTTCCGAGAATAATTTACAGGTTTTGAAATTTTAACTAATTTAGTTTCTAATTAACCTAATAAAAAAACAATTATGGGAATAATTTCAGAATTTAAAGACTTTATTGCAAAAGGAAATGCCATGGATTTGGCAGTTGGAGTTATCATTGGAGCCGCTTTTGGCGCTATTGTAAATTCATTAGTTGCAGATGTTATTACTCCCGCATTATTAGACCCGGCCTTAAAAGCAGCTCAAGTCGAGAACTTAGCCGATTTAAAAACTGACGGTGGAATTCTATATGGAAAGTTCCTGGCTGCAGTAATTAGCTTCGTAGTAATTGCCTTTGTTATCTTCATCTTGGTAAAATCTATTAATAGCTTGAAGAAAAAAGAAGAAGCTGCACCTGCTACTCCAGCCGGACCGAGCCAAGAAGAATTGCTTACACAAATTAGAGATTTACTGAAAAAATAATACCGCTACACTATATATTCTAATTTATGCTGAACTAGTTTTAGTATTAAACCGCTTCTTAACTGAGGCGGTTTTTCTTTTTAGTAGCACAACGTTTATCTTACTCAGGACGTTCACTCCCGCTATACGCGCTACGTGGTAGCTCGCTTCTATCGGGGCTAAAATTCACATTCCCTAGTTTTCAGGATATTCCTTTCTGCTTTCTTTCATCTATTTTCTTTCATCTATATTCTATTATCTTTTTTCTCTATACTTTTGTACTTCAAAAATTAATAAATCGATAAACATAAAAATATGAAAGTTGCAGTTGTTGGCGCAACCGGAATGGTTGGTGAAGTAATGCTTAAAGTTTTAGCCGAAAGAAATTTTCCGGTAACCAAATTAATTCCTGTTGCCTCAGAAAAATCGGTTGGGAAAGAAATTGAATTCAAAGGAATCAACTATAAAGTGGTTGGTCTTCAAACCGCTGTTAATATGAAAGCAGACATTGCTTTGTTTTCTGCAGGTGGTGAAACTTCTTTAGCTTGGGCTCCAAAATTTGCTGCAGCCGGAACCACCGTTATCGATAATTCTTCAGCATGGAGAATGGATCCAACAAAAAAATTAATTGTTCCTGAAATCAACGCAGCTGAATTAACTGCAGCAGATAAAATCATTGCTAACCCAAACTGTTCAACCATTCAAATGGTAATGGTACTAGCGCCTTTACATAAAAAATACAACATCAAACGTGTTATTGTTTCTACTTACCAATCTATTACAGGAACCGGAGTAAAAGCAGTACAACAATTAGAAAATGAGTATGCTGGTGTAAAAGGAGAAATGGCGTACAAATACCAAATTCATAGAAATGCGATTCCACAATGCGATAGTTTTGAAGAAAATGGATATACCAAAGAAGAAATGAAATTGGTGCGTGAAACTCAAAAAATTATTGGCGATAAATCAATTGCTGTAACTGCAACTGCTATCAGAATTCCGGTAGTTGGCGGTCATAGCGAAGCTGTTAATGTGGAATTTTCAAATGATTTCGATGTTAATGAAATTCGCAATATTTTACATCATACTGATGGGGTAACTGTTCAAGATAATATAGACACGTATACTTACCCAATGCCTTTATATGCTCAAGGAAAAGACGATGTATTTGTTGGTAGAATTCGTCGAGATGAAAGCCAACCTAATTCATTAAATATGTGGATTGTGTCTGATAATTTAAGAAAAGGCGCGGCGACGAATACCATTCAAATCGCTGAATACTTGATTGCTCAAAAGTTGGTTTAGACTCCCGCGTTCGCGAAAGTGACAAGAATGGATAACCGTTTGGTTTTACAAATCATAAAATTTGTTAAAATTAAACGGTTTTTCATTAGTGTTGACTTACATTTGCGCTTAATGAAAAAAAGGTTTCTCTTAGTAAATTCAATCATGGGATTGGTGGTATTACTTGCAATACTGCTTCAGTCTTTTGATGCTATTGGCCATTTGGAAAAACAATTTTCAGAAAAACAATGCTACCACAACTACCATCATCACAAAACCGAAATCACTCACGCACACGAAGGATTTGATCATTGTTTTACTTGTGAATTTACTTTTAGCAGTTTTATTTCGCCTTCTAAACTAACTTTTAACTCGGAAAAAGTTGAAGTTGATATTAAATATTCCCCTTATTATTCCGAAGAAATTAATCAATTTTTCAGAGGAAGTCTATTCACACTTCGGGCGCCACCAAGTTTTATTGTTTAAACTGAATTATCAAACCGATACGGCATCGGTTAAGTATTTATTTATCAATAAAATATTTCATGAAATCAATCTACACTGCCCTAATTATAGGGTTTTCACTTGTCGCAACTGCGCAGAATACAATCGTTGGAACTCTTTCCGACAAAGACAATAAAGCATTACCAAATGTTATTATTTCAATTCCTGAAATTCATAAAGAAACAATTTCTGATTCTGAAGGTAAGTATACTTTAACTAATTTACCCAACGGCACTTTTAAAATTTCTTTCTCATCTGTTGGTTACACCACTAAGATTCTTGCTGTTTTAATTTCTGAAAAAGACCCGAGCTATA
>CANJWG010000097.1 GCA_947478365.1 Flavobacteriaceae bacterium
AAAGAAACAGGCGTGCCATTTGAATCTATTAATGGAACTTCAGGCAATTTTTTTCCTATTTTTAGCATTTGAATTGCATTACAAATAGCTATTATTTCATTTTTTTGACTCTTGTCCGTTGAAAGTTTTTTATAGGTATCTAAAAACTTATTATTATTAGTCATGTTTTGATCTTCGAGCAAATAGGTAAAAGCAATAGTATTAAGTATGTTGTTTTTTACCATTTTATTTTTAATCAAAGTATCGGCAATGGTCATTTTATTTATATTAGTTTTTAATGCCAAATCTTTTTCGCTAAAATGATTATGATAATTAATGGTTCCCATATTGTTAAGCATATGTGACAAATACATAACATAAGGAGCATAATTTGAAAGTCCGATATTGTTAAAATCTATAGTCTTTCTGTAGTCATAATAATTAGCCGGTAATTTTTCAATCAAATCTTCACCTGTTCTGATTTTGTGAACCAAGGGATATAATTCTTTTTTGGAATAATAATTAAAATCTATGGAAGCTTTGGCAAAAACATCAAAATCATCATTCCATTTAATCTCTTGCTTTTTTGTTTTGTAAAAAGTAGTTTCCTTGGCAAGAGTTGAATCTATTTCTTTGGAAAAGTTATCAAAATTATCATCGAAATATTCAAACATTTTGTATTTGTCTTTTTCATTTTTCAAATAAATTTCCATTAAGAAATTATTTTTTTCTTCACCACGACCACAAAAAACAATAGACTCGTCAAAGTCTTTTGAATTCAAACGAACCATTATACTATCGTTCTTGTCAAAATATACATATTGATATTCAGGTTCGTGTTTGAATGAATAAAGTCCTGGAGCCAATGAATCGAATTGTGTAAAAAAACGATTATTTTCATCAAGCTTTAGTGAATCGATGACTTGATTGTCTTTGCAGAAAAGTACATAAGAATTATTCGGATTTACTACTTCACCACCAAAATAAGCGACATATTCACAACCTTTAAATTCACTTTTACATGAACTCAAAAGAGCAATCAATGGTAGAATAAAACAAAAAATAATTATATTTCTATAGCTTTGCATTATTTGAAAATAGTAAACAAAAATATTTCTATATAATGGATTTTAATGTTAAGCTATCGTTAAAGTTAATCCGATGTAAATACGCTGTTTATTTGTTAATTATACAATTGTTTCTTCTTTCAGTTTAACAAATAATTTAATCTAATTTTAGATAAAAAAACTGTGTACTTCTCACTGAACACTGAACACTTTTGACTACTTTTGCACCCGACTATAGGCCAAAATGGCCGAACAGAATGAAAATAATTTTATAAAATACAATTCATGTTAACTGTAAATAATTTATCTGTCCAGTTTGGTAAAAGAATATTGTTTGACGAAGTAAACACTACGTTCACACAAGGCAATTGCTACGGAGTGATTGGTGCCAATGGTGCCGGAAAATCTACTTTTCTTAAAATACTTGCCGGCGATATCGATCCAACTTCGGGAAGAGTTTTTCTTGAACCTGGTAAACGTATGTCGGTGTTAAACCAAAACCACAATATGTTCGATGAGCATACCGTATTAGAAACTGTGATGATAGGAAACAAAGTGTTGTTTGCTGTGAAATCTGAAATGGATTCCTTATATGCCGATTATGATGATTCGAATGCGGATAGAATAGGAGAGTTGCAGGTGCAGTTTGAGGAGATGAATGGTTGGAATGCTGAATCTGATGCCGGAGCAATGTTATCCAATCTTGGCATTTCTGCCGATATGCATTATACTTTGATGAGTGAAATGGAAGGAAAACTCAAAGTACGTGTGCTTTTGGCGCAGGCACTTTTTGGTAATCCGGATGTATTGGTAATGGATGAGCCTACTAACGACCTGGATTTTGAAACGATTTCTTGGTTAGAAAATTTTCTTGCGAATTATGAAAATACCGTTATTGTAGTTTCTCACGATCGTCACTTTTTGGATGCGGTTTGTACGCATATTTCGGATATTGACTTTTCAAAAATCAATCATTACTCAGGGAACTATACGTTTTGGTATGAGTCAAGCCAGCTAGCGGCCAGACAGAAAGCGCAACAAAACAAAAAAGCAGAAGAAAAGAAAGCCGAGCTCGAAGAATTCATTCGTCGTTTTAGTGCGAACGTAGCCAAATCGAAACAAGCTACTTCGCGTAAAAAGATGATTGAGAAACTGAATTTAGATGAAATCAGACCTTCAAGTCGTCGTTATCCTGCGATTATTTTTGATGTTGAAAGAGAAGCCGGAGATCAAATTTTACACGTTCAAAACTTAGCTGCTACTGCTGATGGTGAAGTATTGTTTAAGAATGTCGATTTGAATATGGCCAAAGGCGATAAGGTTGTTGTGTTCTCAAAGGACTCACGTGCAACGACAGCCTTCTATGAGATATTAAATGGAAATCAAAAAGCAGATGCCGGAACATTTGATTGGGGAATTACAACGACACAATCCTATTTGCCAAATGATAACAGCGCCTTTTTTACAGACGGAAGTCTGAATTTAGTAGATTGGTTACGTCAGTTTGTGAAAACTGAAGAAGAACGCGATGAGGTTTATGTTCGTGGTTTCTTAGGGAAAATGATTTTCTCTGGTGAAGAAGCTTTGAAAAAATGTACGGTTTTATCAGGAGGTGAAAAAGTGCGTTGCATGTTATCCCGAATGATGATGATACGCGCCAATGTTTTGATGCTTGATGAACCAACAAATCACTTGGATTTGGAATCGATTACAGCGTTTAATAACTCATTAAAGAACTTTAAAGGTTCGGTGTTGTTTACCACACATGATCATGAGTTTGCTCAAACGGTTGCGAACAGAGTATTAGAAATTACTCCAAACGGCGTTATAGACAGGTACATGACTTTTGATGAATATCTTGATGATGAGAAGATTCAGGAAATGAGAAAGAAGATGTATCAATAATATATGAAAAACTCCCAAGTTAACGCTTGGGAGTTTTTTTGTATAAGCTTTATTTTTTGTACATTCCATTTTTATTTAGACTGCATTATAAAAACTTTTGTGTTATAAAATCAATTTCAAATATTTGATACAAAACCATATCATTTTTAGTCTTCTAACAAGACTTCCAAAATACTTATCGCAGCATCGCTTATTCTCGTTCCTGGACCAAAGACAGCAACGGCTCCAGCATCAAAAAGAAATTGGTAGTCCTGCGATGGTATTACGCCACCAACGATAACCATGATGTCTTCTCGATCGTATTTCTTAAGTTCTTCAATTACCTGTGGCACTAAAGTTTTATGTCCGGCAGCCAGAGAGGAGACTCCTAGTATGTGTACATCGTTTTCTATGGCTTGTTTCGCAGCCTCTTGTGGGGTTTGGAATAGGGGGCCAATATCGACATCAAAACCGACATCGGCATATCCTGTTGCTACTACTTTGGCACCACGGTCGTGACCATCTTGTCCCATTTTGGCAATCATAATACGCGGTCGACGACCTTCTTTCTTAGCAAAATCGTCGGCTAATTGTTTGGCTTTTTCAAAGCTCTTGTCGTTTTTAATTTCCTTACTATACACGCCGCTGAATGATCTGATTTGTGCTTTATAGCGTCCGAAAACCACTTCTAGTGCGTCACTGATTTCACCCAGTGTAGCTCGGTTTCGGGCTGCTTCTACGGCTAAAGATAATAAATTTTTATCCTGATGCAAATCAGGAACTTTTGAATTCTCTACAGACTCCCTTGCACAGTCGGTTAATTTTGCCAGACTAGCTTTAACCTTATTGTTATCACGTGAGGCTTTTATGCGTTGTAATTGC
This sequence comes from Flavobacteriaceae bacterium, assembly GCA_947478365.1. Taxonomy (GTDB): domain Bacteria; phylum Bacteroidota; class Bacteroidia; order Flavobacteriales; family Flavobacteriaceae; genus Flavobacterium. The sequence continues at coordinate 3,813 of CANJWG010000097.1, forward strand.
TCGATTTGTTGCTTGCGCACCATTTGGTTATCTACATCCAAAATATGTAAAGGGTCTTCTTTGTCAAGACGGTATTTATTAACGCCTACAATAATATCCTGTGAACTGTCTATACGTGCTTGTTTACGTGCTGCTGCTTCTTCAATACGCAGTTTTGGGATTCCGGCTTCGATGGCTTTTGTCATGCCACCTAATTCTTCAACTTCCTGTATTAATGCCCAGGCTTTTTCAGTGATTTCGGCGGTTAGGCTTTCTACATAATAACTACCTGCCCAAGGATCGACTGTTTTGCATATTTTGGTTTCTTCCTGTAAAAATATTTGTGTATTTCTTGCGATACGCGCCGAGAAATCGGTTGGCAAAGCAATGGCTTCATCAAGGGCATTGGTGTGTAACGATTGAGTTCCTCCAAAGGCTGCGGCCGCCGCTTCAATGGCAGTTCGCGCCACATTATTAAATGGGTCTTGCTCGGTTAAACTCCATCCCGATGTTTGGCAATGTGTACGCAACGCTAATGATTTTTCGTCTTGTGGATTGAACTGTTTTAATAGTTTAGCCCATAACATTCTGCCTGCACGCATCTTAGCAATTTCCATAAAATGGTTCATCCCGATTGCCCAAAAGAACGATAGGCGTGGAGCGAATTCATCTATTTTCATTCCGGTAGCTAAACCAGTGCGTATGTATTCTAAGCCATCGGCTAAAGTATAAGCCAACTCAATATCAGCCGTAGCTCCGGCTTCCTGCATGTGATAACCCGATATAGATATCGAGTTGAATTTTGGCATTTTTTTACTGGTATATTCAAAAATATCAGCAATGATTTTCATCGAAGGTGTTGGTGGATAGATATAGGTATTACGCACCATGAATTCCTTCAGGATATCATTTTGAATGGTTCCCGAAAGCAATTCGGGAGTTACACCTTGTTCTTCGGCAGCGACAATATAGAAAGCCATGATTGGTAATACCGCACCGTTCATGGTCATGGAAACCGACATTTCATCTAACGGAATTTGGTCGAACAACACTTTCATATCTTCAACACTGTCAATTGCAACTCCTGCTTTTCCAACATCACCCACTACGCGTTCGTGATCAGAATCGTAACCTCTATGTGTTGCCAAATCAAAAGCAACCGATAGACCTTTTTGTCCAGCTGCCAGATTGCGGCGATAGAACGCATTACTTTCTTCAGCCGTAGAAAAACCTGCATATTGACGAATTGTCCAAGGACGTCGGACATACATCGTAGCATAAGGACCACGAAGATTAGGGGAAAAGCCTGCTCCAAAACCAATATGCTCAAGGTTTTCGATGTCTGCTTCAGCGTAAGAAGATTTAAGTTCGATACCTTCGGCGGTGAGGAAGTTGTCGGTTGTCAGTATTCGGTTATCGATTTTTAAACTTTTCCCTTCTAACTTCTCTCTAATCCCTAATTTTATATGTTGGATATTTTTTCTAAACATGCTTATTTTTTTCTTGGCTCTTTTTTCTTGCTGTAATCAAACGGAAACTGAACAGAAAATAACGTTCTGACTATTTTTTCATTTTGCCTACCCGGACTCCATTTTGGTGTCATCTTCAGTATCTGAGCAATTTCTTTTTGTATTGCTATATCAAGCGGGCGCAACACTTTGATGCGGGATAAAGAACCGTCCTTTTCAATAATAAACATCGCGGTTACCTTACCTTTTATTCCTTCCTCAGGCACTTTGAAATTGGAATTAAAAAATGCGTAAAATTTTTCTATTCCACCTGGAAATTCTGGTTGAACTTCGAGACCGGTCGTGTTGTAAATAAGGGTATCGTTTTGAATTTCTCGTTCTGTGAGAGAAATTTTATTCTGAGCTCCAATAAATGGTGCACTCAAAAGCAAAGCAAATACTATTATTTTATTCATGGTTTTATTCTTCTGTTGCTAAACGTTCCTGTTCTAATTTTTCAGCCAATCGCTTTTCGATAATTGGTGTGATTAATGTTTTGCGTGGTTTTTGTTTTAGGAAAGGAAACAACTCCAAATCGTGTTTCATTTTGTCGTTCTTGTTTGGATATTTGTTGGTTCCCAATAGGACTTCTTTTCCGGCATCAAAAAGCTCTTGCTCTTTGGCAGCACTCTCACTGATTTTCTTTTGGATGTTGCCTTCTATTAGTTGGGTTATAAAACCACCTTTTTCTTCAATTTCCTTGAAAAATAACAATGCTTTTTCGGATAGTTGTTCTGTCAACGATTCAATATAATAGGCTCCTTCAGCCGGATTACTGACTTTATCAAAATAGCTTTCATGTTTTAAAATCAATAATTGGTTACGCGCAATTCGGTCGCCAAATTCGTTGTCTTTGTGATATAAACTATCGTAAGGAAGATTTGCTACGGCATCGGCACCGCCTAAAATAGCACTCATGCATTCGGTTGTGGTACGTAGCATATTCACATTGTAATCGTATAAAGTTTTGTTGCGTTTGGTTGGTGTTACAATGATATGGCAATCGAAAGAGTGATTGTATTCGGCTGCCAAGGTGTTGAATAATAAACGTAATGCTCTCAACTTTGCTATCTCAAAAAAGTAATTTGTCCCAACAGCAACCTCAATAGTGATGGGTTGGTTGATACTTTTTATTCGGTTGAAATATTCATTAATGTGTGCTAGGGTGTAGGCCAATTGCTGCACCATGTTGGCTCCGGCATTTTGGTAAAGTCCCGATTGAATACTTATAAAAGGAACACGACTTTTGCTACTAATTGCATTCAGCTTTTCAAAGTCTTTTTTAAGGTTTTCGAACCAGTTTCCGTCTTTGGTTAGTTGCCCAATTGGGTCTAGCTGGATGAAGCACTTTGCATTATTTTTAGTAGCAAATTCATTTATTTTGTTTACGAAATCGATTGATAGAAATGGCAAATAAAAAAAATAATTTACGTTTTCTAAAGGAAGATTCTGCATTAAGTCAGCTAAGATAATGTTCTCGTTTTCAATAGTAAAACGAATACTTTCGGCACCACGATTTAAAGTATCTAAAGCTCTTTTTTTGGACAATGCTACATCATGAACGTAGATGTTTTGCAGTATTTCAAAAGGCTTGGTTTTTTCTTTTAATACAAACTTTATTTCTGTTTCATCTTCGTGATAAAATGGTCTTACCTTGATGCCTTCCAGACTTTCCCAAACTAAGGTTTCGTTATAATCGGCGCCTTTTAGTTCATATTGGATTTGCTGTTTCCATTGTTTAGAGGAAACGGGTTCAAAAGCATCAAATAAATTTTCAGCCATACTTATAAAGATTTTGAATCTGTTTTTTCGTCTTTAATCGAATCGCCTTCAAATTCGATGATATAGATGTCTTCGCTGTCGCGTTTCATATAA
>CANJWG010000098.1 GCA_947478365.1 Flavobacteriaceae bacterium
ATTCCCAGAGCTCTATCTTCCCAACTTCTCAACAATAACCCGCTTCCAAACTGCTCGTAAAAATAACCCGCTGTTATGTCAATTTTTTCGGTTTTATATTGAATAAAATAGGTCGCCACATTAGTTCCGTTGTATTCGGGATTCATGTTTAACAAGGCATTTTGCTCATAGCTTTCTCCCTGAATTCCAAATGACCAGTTTTTGTATTTATAGTTTAAAAATAAATAATTATTTGACCTAATTGGTTCATCTGGGTGTGATGTTGAGTTATTAAACTCATCCTTAAGTCCTTTGTCATTCAAATACCATTGGGCATTTGATTCGAATCCTCCCGAGAATACCCCATTAGTTTGTGAGAACGACAGAAGAGGAAATAATAAAGAAATAAAACAAACTGCCTTTTTCATCTATTTAAGTAATTTTAACTTTTCAAGCAATTCCACTTCATTTCCTGGTACATATCCGTTTTGAACATGCACAATCTTATTGTTTTTAACTACTATAGTATAAGGAACATTTACTATGGATAGTGCTCTTTTTAAGTCTTGATTAGAATCTAAGAGTATGATAAAACCCCATTCTTTTCCACTGGTTAATGGTTTTACCCTTTTTTGTGTTCTTGAATCATCTATGGAGATGGCCAAAACTTCAAAATTAACCTCCTTTTTCCAATCATTTTGTACGTCATTTATCTCATCTAGCTCATTAATACAAGGCGTGCACCAAGTGGCCCAAAAAGATAAAACATACAATTTGTCTTGTTCTGAAAAATCTTTGGTAAGGGATATTTTTTTTCCTTCTAAATTGGAGAGGGTTACATCGGGTAAATTGCTTTGCGCCTTTAAATTTAATGCTATGAAAAATGCACAAATGATAAATTTAGTCATGGTTTGGTAGTTATGTTCGACAAATAAATGAATAATGTGATAGAATATGAAATTTTTTTTATTTTTTTGCATTATAATGTTCATTTTGAAATAAATAATTATGAAAAAATCCTTTTACCTAAGCTTATTCTTCCTTTCGGCTCTCTTGACTTCGTGCGGAGATACCAATGTAGTTGAAAATATCCCTGCCGGAAACGTAGACACTCCCCCTATTTCAGGATATTTCAAAAAAAGAGTTTTGATTGAAGATTATACTGGAACATGGTGTGGAAATTGCACCCGAGTTTCATATGCCATTGAACAAGTCAAAGCGCAAAATGATAAAGTAGTTACAGTTGCTATTCATAACGGGAATGACCCTTTTCATTTTGCAGGAATTGCACCTTTAAAAAACTTAATTTTACCAAATAGCCCACTGGCTTTACCTGTGTCGCGATTGAACAGAATGAAAGTTTGGACATTCCCTGAACCAACCAATACGCAAGAAGCTATAGATTTAACCGGAAACAATTCAGGATTAGGACTAGCCATGAATTCCACTGTTGAAAACGGGATGATTAACCTTGATGTAAATATCAAATTCGCTTTGAATTATTCTAATTTAAAGTTAGTAGTTTATTTATTAGAAGATAGTCTTGTGTACATGCAAAGTAACTATACTACCTATTATGAAAGTGTAAATCCTATTCCGGCTTACACTCATAATCACGTGTTAAGAACCTCAATGACCAATATTCTGGGAGATCCTATTGCTGAAAACACCACCGCAGGAAGTTCAATCACAAAAAACTTTACGATTCCGGTTCCGACAAATATTGCAAATGCAGCCAATATTAATTTCGTAGCTTTTCTTATAGGCGAAGATAATATAGCTATCAACGCTCGAGGATCACACGCAAATGAGAATCAAGAATTTGAAGAAAACCCATAAATAAATTCTATACTTAAAAATAAAGTTGCGAAAAGGCAACCTTATTTATTTATACTTGATGAATATAAACGATTTATATTCATAAGGTTATCTTTTTCATATCCCTTTTGTAATCGTAGTTACAGTTGCTTATTCCCTGAATAGCCAAACCAAAAAAAAGAGAAAACAACTTATTATAATATTTTAGTAAATTTACGACGTTAATATATCTTAAATGAGCAACATTAGAATCACTAAGCAATTTTCTTTCGAAACCGGACACGCACTTTATGGCTATGATGGCAAATGTAAAAATGTACACGGACACAGCTATAAACTTTCGGTAACGGTTATTGGTCAGCCAATTTCAGACAACTCAAATGTGAAGTTAGGGATGGTGATTGACTTTTCTGATTTGAAAAAAATTGTTAAAGAAGAAATTGTTGACGCATTTGATCATGCTACAGTTTTTAATAAAAACACCCCTCATGTTGAGTTAGCAACTGAATTAAAAAATCGTGGACATCATATTATTTTGGTAAATTATCAACCTACTAGCGAAAATATGGTAATCGATTTTGCGCAAAAAATTAAGAATCGTTTACCGGATGATATCAAATTACATTCTCTGAAATTGCAGGAAACGGATACGTCTTTTGCCGAATGGTTTGCTACAGATAACGATTAATCCAACTATTGATGACTATTTCACCAAACAAAAAAATATATTTTGCTTCCGATCAACACTTTGGTGCACCAACTGCTGAATCGAGTTTTCCAAGGGAGCAAAAGTTTGTAGCTTGGCTTGATGAAATAAAAAAAGATGCCGAATGCATTTTTCTTTTAGGTGATTTGTTTGATTTTTGGTTTGAATATAAAACCGTAGTCCCAAAAGGCTTTGTTAGAGTTTTAGGCAAACTAGCCGAAATTAGAGACAGCGGAATTCCAATTTACTTCTTTGTGGGCAATCACGATTTGTGGATGCATGATTATTTTGAAAAAGAGTTGAACATCCCGGTTTATCACAACAATCAGGAATATGAATTCAATGGAAAAACTTTTTTGATTGGTCACGGCGATGGAAAAGGTCCGGGCGACAAAGGATACAAACGCATGAAAAAAGTGTTTGCCAACCCATTTTCAAAATGGCTTTATCGTTGGCTTCACCCTGATATTGGTGTGAAACTGGCAAAACATCTTTCCGTAAAAAACAAATTAATATCAGGTGATGCCGATGTTAAGTTCCTCGGCGAAGAAAACGAGTGGCTAGTTTTATATGCCAAACGTAAACTCGAAACTAAACATTATAACTACTTCATTTTTGGACATCGCCATTTGCCGATGGTTTTAACAATTGGTGAAAACTCGCAATATATCAACCTTGGCGACTGGATTGGTTATTTCACTTATGGCGTTTTTGATGGTGAGTCCTTTGAGTTGAAAGAGTATTAAGATTTTATATCCTTCAACCTTAGCTGCGCCGTAACATTGCCCTTGAATTCGTTTTCATCAATACAATACAATGCATGAAAAGGATTTTGGTTTTTGACTAACTCTAATTTATTTCCTAATCCAAAACCAATGACCCCAAACCCTTCGGAGTTATTTTGTTTTACAAAAAGTTTCAGATGTTCGTCGTCTTTTCCTAATTGCTTAGCATAACCCGTATCTTTTAGATTTTTAGTCATAAAAGTCGGTGTCATATTTTCAGGTCCAAAAGGTTCAAACTGACTTAGCAATCTTACCAATCTTTCATCGATATCCGAGAGATTAATTTCAGCATCAATTAAAATTTCAGGAGTTAACAAATCAGGGTGAATGGTTTCGGAAACTACTTTTTCGAAAGCGTCTTTAAAAGCCAAATAATTTTCTTCTTTCAATGTCATCCCTGCGGCATACATATGTCCACCAAATTGTTCAAGATGTTCGGCACAAGCTTCGAGCGCATTGTAAACATCAAAATCTTTTACAGAACGTGCCGAAGCAGCAAATTTATCACCACTTTTAGTAAAGACAATTGTAGGCCGATAATAGGTTTCTGTCAATCGAGAAGCCACAATACCAATAACCCCTTTATGCCAATTTTCACTATAAACAACAGTAGTAAATTTTTGTTGTTCTTCATTTTTAATAATTTGAGCGTGTGCTTCATAAGTTATTTGCTTATCTAAATCTTTACGGTCACTATTATATTTTTCAATTTCGGAAGCAAATTGTTCGGCTTGGTCTAAATCATATTCTGTCAATAATGCTACTGCTTCGTTCCCGTGTTTGATTCTTCCTGCGGCGTTAATCCTAGGCGCAATAATGAAAACAACATCTGTAATCGTTAATGCTTTTTTCTTTACATTTTGAACTAGTGCTTTTATTCCTGGTCTTGGATTGGTGTTGATGACTTCTAATCCAAATTTAGCCAAGACACGATTTTCTCCTGTAATCGGGACGATATCGGCAGCAATTGCTGTAGCCACCAAATCTAGATAAATAAGTAAATCATCAATAGTTTGATTTCTGTTTTGTGCCAATGCTTGAATGAGTTTAAAACCAACTCCACAACCACACAATTCATCATAAGGATAACTACAATCTTCCCTTTTTGGATCGAGCACGGCAATCGCTTCGGGCAACATATCTCCAGGACGATGATGATCACAAATAATAAAATCAATATTTCGTTCATTTGCGTAGGCAATGTGGTCTGTGGATTTTATACCACAATCTAGCGCAATAATCAGTGTAAACTCATTGTCTTCGGCAAAGTCAATACCTTTGTAAGAGATCCCATAACCTTCATCATAACGGTCAGGAATATAAGTAGCCACATTCGGATAATGACTTTTTAGATACGATGAAACCAATGAAACAGCGGTCGTACCATCCACATCGTAATCGCCAAAAACTAAAATATTTTCTTCGTTTGCAATTGCAGACTCAATTCGTGAAACCGCTTTATCCATATCTTTCATCAAATATGGATTGTGCAAATCGTCTAGACTAGGACGAAAGAATTGACGTGCCTGTTCAAAGGTTTCAATGCCGCGTTGCACCAAAAGGGTCGCAACAAGTTCGTCAACCTTTAATTCAGTTGCTAAAGCTTTTACTTTTTCAGAAGCGGGTTTTGGTTTGAGTGTCCAGCGCATGTTTTTGAAGTACAATTTACGAAGTTGAAAATACAAAGTTGTTGAAGCAAAAATAAGTGAAAGACTATAACAAATGATATAGTTTTAGTGTATATTTTAAGATAAAAACTAAAACAATATTCGCTACTTTTGAGACATAAAAAATTATCAATGCAAATTCAAGGTCAGATTGTAGATATTCAAAATCGCAACATATATTCTGGAGAAGTTACGGTAGAAAACGGTAAAATTATATCCATAACTGAGGCAGCGCACAACATCAAAACCTATATTCTACCGGGTTTTGTTGATGCACATATTCACATCGAAAGTTCAATGCTGGTGCCTTCAGAATTTGCGAAGATTGCAGTTATACACGGCACTGTCGGAACGATTTCTGATCCACATGAAATTGCGAATGTTCTTGGAAAAGAGGGCGTTCATTATATGATTGAAAATGGCAAAAAAGTGCCGTTAAAGTTTCATTTTGGAGCTCCATCATGCGTTCCTGCAACTTTTTTTGAAACTGCTGGTGCTGTTATTGACTCGGAACAAATTAAGGAATTAATGGCATCGCCCGATATTTACTATTTATCGGAAATGATGAATTATCCTGGTGTTTTATTTGATGACGAAGAAGTTTTGAAAAAAATAGCTTGGGCTAAACATTTCAACAAACCTGTTGATGGTCATGCTCCCGGATTAAGAGGGGCTCCTATCGAAAAATATATTGCTGCCGGAATTTCAACCGATCATGAATGTTTTACCTATGACGAAGCTGCAGAAAAATTATCACTCGGAATGAAAGTCCTTATTCGTGAAGGAAGTGCGGCAAAAAACTTTGAAGCATTAATCGATTTATTACCGGATAATTTCGAAAATATGATGTTTTGTTCCGATGACAAACATCCTGATGATTTGATTGTGGGACATATTAATTTGCTTTGTGCTCGCGCTGTTGCGAAAGGTTTTGACCTGTTCAAAATACTGCAGATGGCTTGCGTCAATCCGGTGAAGCATTATAATATGAACATTGGCTTATTGCAAAAAAACGATGCTGCCGATTTTATTGTGGTGGAGGATTTAACCCATTTCAAAGTGCTGCAAACCTATATTGATGGTGAACTCGTTGCCGAAAACGGACAATCATTTGTAAAACATGTCGCCTTTGAAAAACCTAATAATTTCAACACTTCCAAAAAACAGATTATTGAGTTCGATATTAGCAGTTCTGCTTCAAAAATTAGGGTTATTGAAGCTTTGGAAGGACAATTAATTACCAATGAAATTCACAAAAAACCAAAAATCGAAAACGGAAAATTAGTTTCCGATACCGAAAATGATATTTTGAAAATGGCTGTTGTCAACCGCTACGAAAATGCTCCGCCAGCAATTGCATTCATTAAAAACTTTGGCTTGAAAAAAGGGGCGATTGCGAGTTCAGTTGCGCACGACTGTCATAACATTGTTGTAGTAGGAACTTCGGATGAAGAGATCTTGAGTGCTGTAAATTTATTGATTGCTAATACTGGTGGAATTTGCGCTGTGAATGGCAATGATAAAAAATATTTGGCCTTACCTGTTGCCGGAATCATGAGTGACCAAAATGGCTGGGAAGCCGGACGTTTGTATCAAGAAATTGATGCGATGGCAAAGGAATTGGGTAGTGGTTTGAAAGCCCCGTTTATGACGCTTTCTTTTATGGCATTATTGGTAATTCCAGATTTAAAACTTTCGGATAAAGGCTTGTTTAGCGGGAATAGTTTCTCTTTTGTGGATTTGGAAGTTTAAAAAAGATAAAAGAATATAGAAAATAGAATAAAGACTAAAAATAATTATTCTGACTCTATTCTCTTTGCTCTATTTTCTTTGTTCTTTCCTTCAACAACCACAACAATTTCGCCTTTTGGTGGTTTAGCTTCGAAATGTTTGAAAACTTCTGCGGCTGTTCCGCGTATGGTTTCTTCGTGAAGTTTTGATAATTCGCGTGAAACAGAAACAGCTCTATCTTCGCCAAAATACTGCACAAACTCGGCTAATGTTTTTACTAATTTATGTGGAGAAACATAGAAAATCATCGTTCTGTTTTCTTCAGCTAAAGCCAAATATCGGGTTTGTCTTCCTTTTTTTTC
>CANJWG010000099.1 GCA_947478365.1 Flavobacteriaceae bacterium
TATTTGTACTCGAACATCGCGGGATAGAGCAGTAGGCAGCTCGTCGGGCTCATAACCCGAAGGTCACAGGTTCGAGTCCTGTTCCCGCTACTAAATAAACTAAAAACCGAAAACGCTTGTTGAGTTTTCGGTTTTTTTATTCTAATTGAAATGGAGCACAAAGCAGGTTTTGTTAATATTATTGGTAACCCAAACGTCGGAAAATCAACCTTGATGAATGCATTCGTTGGTGAGCGTTTGTCTATTATTACCTCTAAAGCGCAAACCACGCGTCACAGAATTTTAGGTATTGTAAATGGGGATGACTTTCAGGTTATTTTATCAGATACTCCAGGAATCATCAAACCGGCTTATGAAATGCAAAAATCGATGATGGACTTTGTAAAGTCGGCATTTGAAGATGCAGATGTGTTGATATATATGGTAGAAATAGGAGAGAAGGAACTGAAAGATGAAGACTTTTTCAACAAAATAATTCACGCTAGGATTCCGGTTTTACTGCTACTCAACAAGATTGATAAATCCAATCAGGAACAATTAGAAGAACAAATAGCCTTATGGAAAGAAAAAGTTCCGAATGCGGAGATTTACCCAATTTCAGCTTTAGAAAACTTTAATGTCAAGGAGGTTTTTGCCCGAATATTGGAATTACTTCCGGTATCACCAGCTTACTACCCAAAAGATGCTTTAACAGATAAGCCAGAGCGTTTCTTTGTTAATGAAACCATCCGTGAAAAAATTCTTTTGAATTACGATAAAGAAATACCCTATGCTGTAGAAATTGAAACAGAAGAGTTTCTAGAAGATGAAAAAATCATTCGGATTCGTTCCGTTATTATGGTAGAACGAGACACTCAAAAAGGAATCATTATTGGTCACAAAGGAGGCGCTTTAAAAAAAGTTGGTATACAATCTCGTGAAGATTTAGAAAAGTTTTTTGGAAAACAAATCCATATCGAATTGTATGTAAAGGTAAATAAGGATTGGAGAAGTAATGCATTTCAGTTACGCCGTTTTGGATATAATCAGAAGTAAAAAGCAAGGCAAGAGGGATGAAGGATAAGGCAAAAGTAAAAATCTTATCCCTTGTCCCTTTTCACTTATCCCTTGACTTTCAACTTAATTAAATTACCTTTGCACCAAATTTAAAAATGCATGAATAATATTGTCGCCATAGTAGGAAGACCAAATGTAGGGAAATCTACTTTTTTTAACCGGTTAATCAAGAGAAGAGAAGCTATTGTTGACTCGGTTAGTGGTGTTACTCGTGATAGAAATTACGGAAAAAGTGAGTGGAATGGAAAAGAGTTTTCTGTAATTGATACCGGTGGTTATATAAAAGGTTCGGATGATGTTTTTGAAGGTGAAATTCGCCGTCAGGTAGAATTAGCCATTGATGAAGCAGATGCTATTATTTTTGTAGTAGATGTAGAAGAAGGCATTACGCCAATGGATGCTGAGGTTGCCAAATTACTTAGAAAAGTTACTAAGCCAATATTGTTAGCCGTAAACAAAGTAGATAATGCGATGCGTGAAAAAGATGCTATCGAATTTTATAATTTAGGTTTAGGTGAATATTTTACCATTGCTAGTATTAGTGGAAGCGGAACAGGTGAATTGTTAGATGAATTAGTAAAAGTATTACCCGAATTACCGGAAGTATCAGAAGAAGAAGCTGCTTTACCACGGTTCTGTGTAGTGGGAAGACCAAACGCGGGAAAATCCTCTTTCATCAATGCATTAATTGGAGAAGATAGATTTGTGGTTACTGATATTGCAGGAACAACTCGCGATGCTATTGATACCAAATACAATCGTTTCGGATTTGAATTCAATTTAGTTGACACAGCCGGAATTCGTAGAAAAGCCAAAGTAAAAGAAGACTTAGAATTTTATTCGGTAATGCGCTCAGTACGTGCCATTGAACATTCAGATGTAATAATATTATTGATTGACGCAACTCGCGGTTTTGAAGGACAGGATCAGAGTATTTTTTGGCTTGCCGAAAAGAATCGAAAAGGCGTAGTTATTTTGGTAAACAAATGGGACTTGATAGAGAAAGACACCATGTCAACCCGTGATTATGAAGCTAAAATCCGTGAAGAATTAAAACCTTTTACGGATGTGCCAATTTTGTTTGTCTCGGCATTGACCAAACAACGTTTGTTAAAAGCATTGGAAACTACGGTTCAGGTTTTTGAAAACAGAAAGCAACGCATACAAACTTCAAAATTCAACGACTTTATGTTGAAATTGATTGAAAATCATCCACCACCAGCTTTAAAAGGAAAATATGTAAAGATTAAATATTGCATGCAGTTGCCAACACCAACACCACAGTTTGTGTTTTTTGCTAACTTACCGCAATACGTTCAGGAAGCATATAAGCGTTTCTTAGAAAATAAAATCCGTGAAAACTGGGATTTCTCAGGTGTGCCTATTGATATTTATATCAGAGAGAAGTAAAACAAAAAGCTCGGTCACTTGACCGAGCTTTTTGTTTTATAAAGAAATAATTACCATCCACCACTAGATCCACCACCAGAAAATCCGCCACCGCCAAAACCGCCACCAAATCCACCGCTTCCAAAACCGCCACCTGAGCTAGAACCTGAACCACCACCAAATCCTCCGCGTCCAAGACTGCTCAACAAAATTATATCGGCTAAATCCATTCCGCCACTTCTGCCACCAGAATTTCCACCATTATTTTTGTTTTTGGCAATAATAATTATAATGACAAATAGGATAATTAAGATCGGGATAATAGGGATATCATCTCCTTTTTTATTTTTCTTTCGTTCACCTTTATACTTGCCTTTGAATACATCAAATAAAGCATCGGCACCTTTATCTAAACCTTTGTAATAACTACCAGCTTTAAATTCAGGGATAATAATGTTTCTAATAATTTCGCCACCAATTCCAGCGGTTAATCTATCTTCAAGACCATAACCTGGATTAATAGCAATTTTTCTTTCAGCTTTTGCTAAAAGAATAATAACACCATTATCCTCCTTTGCTGAACCTCCAATTCCCCATGTTTGTCCCCACTTTGTAGCAAGAAGACTAACATCTTCTCCTTTTAAACTTTCAATAGTTACTACTACAATTTGTGTTGTTGTTGAATCTGAATAACGAATAAGTTTTTCTTCTAATTGTTCTTTTTCAGATGCGCTTAAAAGTTTTGCATAATCATAAACCGAGGTTTGTAGTTTAGGTATTTCAGGAATAGTATATTGCGCAAAACTTTGCAAATGACTAAAAAAAATGACCAACAAAAACAGGACTCTTAAACCCCCTTTGAAAATTGTAACTCGTAATTCGTAATTCGTAATTTTCATAGATTATCCTCTTGATATTTCGTTGGAAAGTTCGTTTTTATCATTATCCTGATAAGGAAAATGGGTTTTCAATTGTTCACCAGCTTTTAGTATCCCATCAATCAAACCTTGCTTGAAATTCCCGTTTTTGAAATGATTTTGCATAATCTCTTTAGTAGAATCCCAAAAATCGATGCCTACTTTTTCGTTAATGCCTTTATCACCATAAATCGCAAAATGTTTGCTTTTTACAGCCACATAAATGATAACGCCGTTACGTTCTTGGGTATTATCCATCTTGAGGTTACGAAAAACTTCCATCGCTCTGTCAAGCGGAGCGATGGAGTTTTCTTTTTCAATATGTACCCTGATTTCTCCAGAAGTATTTTTTTCGGCTATGCCAATAGCAGAAACAATTTCTTGTTCTTCGGCTTTGGTTAAAAAATCTTCTACTTTAGACATGGTGCTCAATTAGAATTTAACTTCAACTGGTTTTTCAGCACCCTCAACCGCTTGGAAATAGGCTTTTTCTTTAAAACCAAACATTCCTGCAAACAAATTATTTGGGAAAGTTTTAATATGAGTATTATATGGTTTAACCGCTTCATTAAAACGTGTTCTGGCCGTTAAAATTTGATTTTCTGTGCTAGCTAATTCATCTTGTAATTTCAAGAAGTTCTGATTGGCTTTCAAATCAGGATAACGTTCTACAGAAACTAATAATTTTGATAATGAAGAAGAAACTCCTGATTGTGCTGAATTAAAAGCGGCCAATTGTTCCGGTGTAATGTTTGTTGGGTCTACAGTTACTGAAGTTGCTTTTGCTCTAGCTTCGATAACAGCAGTCAAAGTACTTTTTTCAAAATCAGCAGCCCCTTTAACGGTGTTTACTAAGTTTCCAATTAAGTCATTTCTTCTTTGGTAAGAAGTGTTTACATTACCCCAGGCTTCGTTGATAGTTTGTTCGTAACCAACGGCTGTATTATTAATTCCTTTAACCCAGCTGTAAATTCCAAAAATTACAACTACTGCAATAATCCAAGGTAAAAATTTTTTAAATTCCATGTTTGTTTAATTTAATGTTTGTTATTAGTTTTTAAAACGATTTGTTTGTTACAAAAATCAAGACTAAAGTTGATTTTTAATGTTTAATAATTGTGCTTTAACAGTTTCTAATTTGCTAATGATTTCAAACTTGTCAAGCGTTTTCTTTTGCCCTTCTTTCAAATGGGTTTTTGCGCCGTCAAGCGTAAATCCCCGTTCTTTTACCAAATGATAAATCAGTTGTAAGTTCTTCACATCTTCAGGAGTGAACATTCGGTTGCCTTTCGCATTTTTCTTAGGTTTTAGAATATCAAATTCTTTGTCCCAAAAACGGATTAGCGAGGTGTTTACATTAAAAGCTTTGGAAACTTCTCCAATGCTATAATACCTTTTGTCTGGATTTAGTTCTATATGCATTAGTCTAGTGATTGATTTTCTTGATTAGCTAATTTTGAAATGGCAGTATACTCTGCTGCCGAAATATTTCCGTAATAAAAATTTATGGGGTTCACTACTTTGCCATCTTTATGTACTTCGTAATGCAAATGAGGAGCTTCACTTCGTCCTGTGCTTCCTACATAGCCAATAATATCGCCCCGTTTTATACTTTGTCCGGCGTGGCATTTGTATTTGCTCAAATGACCATACAAGGTTAAATAACCAAAGCCGTGTTTTATTTCAATATGATTTCCATAACCCGATTTTGAGTTATCGGCACTTGCCACCACCCCATCTCCCGTAGCAAAAATAGGTGTTCCTGTACTCGCTGTAAAATCCATTCCTTCGTGCATTTTTCTAACTTTGGTAAACGGATCGCTTCTATAACCAAAACCAGACGCAATGCGTTTTAATTGTTCATTTTTTACAGGTTGAATGGCCGGAATAGCAGAAAGTAGTTTGTTTTTTTCTTTGGCCAATTTCAAAATTTCATCCAAAGATTTTGATTGAATGGCTAATTCTTTTGAAATAACATCAACACGTTTTGATGTGTTAATCACTAAATCAGAATTATTAAATCCTTCTAATTCTTTGTATCGGTTTACGCCACCAAAACCAGCTTTACGCTGCTCATTTGGGATTGGTGCCGTATTAAAATAAGCGCGGTAAATATTGTTATCTCTATCGGCAACATCTGACAAAACAGCCGCGACTTCATCCATTTTTTTATTTAAAATAGCATAACGCAATTTCATCGTTTCAATTTCACGTGTTTGTAATCGGTCTTTTGGAGTTTCTAAATAAGAAGAATTCAATAAGGCCACAAAACACAAAAAACCAAACAGCCCAGAAGCAAGTAAAAACAAACCAATAAACCCTAGCTTTTTGGATAGTTTTGGTTTTATTTTACGGTAAGCCAAACTTTCGGTATCGAAATAATACTTTACTTTCTTCGCCATTTTTTATTTTATGCTATTTTTGTGGAAGTTTTAAAAACAATGGTTATTCGAACAAATTTAACAAATGTTTCTAACAATCCCTAAATTTTAATCTGAACTTGTTTCAGATTCTTTTCAGGAGCGGAACTTTTTATTATTTGATTCAACAATCATCCCGCTTTCCGTTACAATCTTTTTTTTCAAAAAAAGGATTTTCACTGCAATCGGGGCTAATTTGGAAGCTATTTTTTAAATCTAATTTTCTAAAGATCTAACAGTCTAATAATCTAAAATGAAATCACAAGACATTCGTAAACAGTTTTTACAATTCTTCGAATCTAAAGAACACTTAATAGTTCCTTCAGCGCCAATTGTTCTTAAAGACGATCCAACCTTGATGTTCAATAATTCAGGAATGGCGCAATTCAAAGAGTTTTTCTTAGGCAATGGAACCCCCAAGTGCCCAAGAATAGCCGATACGCAAAAATGTCTTCGTGTTTCAGGAAAACACAACGATTTAGAAGATGTAGGTTTTGACACCTATCATCACACCATGTTTGAAATGTTGGGCAATTGGTCATTTGGCGATTATTTCAAAAAAGAAGCTATCAACTGGGCTTGGGAATTATTGACAGAAGTTTATAAAATTCCGGCAGCCAATCTATACGTTTCCGTTTTTGAAGGTAATCCGGAGGAGAATGTTCCTTTTGACCAGGAGGCTTGGGATATCTGGAAAAACTTAATCAATGAAGACCGAATCATCCTCGGAAATAAGAAAGACAACTTCTGGGAAATGGGTGACCAAGGGCCTTGCGGTCCGTGTTCCGAAATCCATGTTGATTTGCGTAACGAAGAAGATAAAGCAAAAGTTTCTGGAAAGAGTTTGGTAAATAATGACCATCCTCAAGTAGTTGAAATTTGGAACAACGTTTTCATGGAGTTCAACCGTAAGGCTGATGGAAGTTTGGAAAAACTTCCGGCGCAACACGTTGATACCGGAATGGGTTTTGAGCGTTTGTGTATGGCGTTACAAGGCAAAACTTCTAATTATGACACTGA
>CANJWG010000100.1 GCA_947478365.1 Flavobacteriaceae bacterium
AAAATTTGAATTTTCGCAAGTTATTAATGGCAAAAAACAAACATCAACGTTTATCCGAACCGAAAAACTTCAAATTGAAACCTATAACGGAAAAACCGATACAGCTTCGGTGCGTTGGGTAAATGATTGTGAATTTATTTTGCAGAAACTACATCCCAAAAACATGAAAGAAGAAAAAGCCATTAGTATGAAAATTTTGTTTACTGAAAAGAATAGCTATACTTTTGAATATGCCTTTGTAGGAAGTAACAATAAACAACGTGGCAAAGTAACAAAACTCGAATAACAACTTTTAACCTAAATCCGAAGCGCAGACGACACGAAGCTTTAGCAAATTTGCGAAGCAATTGTATGGAGCGCAGCGACTAGAGCAAATGCGACAGCCGAAGGAAATAAAACTCAAATAATAAAATGGAAATCTTATTTACGTCAAATGCATTACTTGCGCTATTAACATTAACCTTTTTGGAAATCATTCTCGGAATTGACAACATTGTCTTTCTTTCTATAGTTTCCGGAAAATTAAATGCGGAAGACCAACCCAAAGCGCGAAGAATTGGATTGTTGTTGGCAATGTTGTTCAGAATAATTTTATTATTCGGAATCACTTGGGTTTTAAGTTTACAAGACACTCTATTTTCAATTGATTTAGGTGCTGTTTTTCAAGCTCATGTCACAGGGCAAAGCTTAATTATTTTTGGTGGAGGTTTATTTCTACTCTATAAATCGGTTTCTGAAATTCACCACAAACTTGAAGGAGAAGAAGAAGGAACAACTGGAAAAGCAAGTAGTAGTTTGTCGAAAGCCATCGTCCAAATTGCATTATTGAACATTGTCTTTTCATTTGATAGTATATTAACAGCCGTTGGTATGGTTAATATGAAAGAACCTATCGAAGGTGGTTTTGGTTATGATGGCGCCTTAATTATTATGATTTTATCGGTGGTTATTTCTATAATTATCATGATGGTTTTTGCTGGTCCGGTTTCCAAATTTGTAAATGAACATCCTACCATACAAATCCTTGGTTTGTCATTCTTAATACTTATTGGAGTAATGCTTTTAGCAGAAGGTTCGCATTTAGCACATTTCCGATTTGGCAATGATGTCGAAGTGACTAGTATTCCGAAAGGCTATTTGTACTTCTCGATTTTCTTCTCCTTGTTCGTTGAATTCCTGAATCTGAGAATGAAAAAATCCAAAAAACCTGTCAAGCTTCATAACAATAAAATTATTGATAAGGAATTGACAAATACTGATATTACAGATTAAAAACTAAAAACTCCTCTCAATTAGAGAGGAGTTTTTGTTTGCGTTTGTCTTTCCCGCGCAGACGGAAAACTATTTTATATTGTGCATTTCCGCCTTCGCGGAAATGACAAGAAAGTTATTCCAACGACAACGTTATCTGCCCATCATCTCCAGTTTCTGTTTGAATATCATCTGACATATCAGTTTCTTCTGTTCCTTCTATTTCTTCAGACTGCTCCGGTTCCGGTTCTTCGTATGGTAATGGTTCTAACAAATTCACCTGTTTTAGTTTGTCTACTGTCAGTTGATTCCCTAAGGCTTTAATGCCTTTTACCGCAATGAAATCTTCGAGGTTTATTGTCTGGTTGTCTTTCTGAACACCTTTTACTTTGGCATAAATAATTTCAGCCATTGGACGCCAATCAGTAGAAACAATTTCTAATTGCGACTTTTCGTGTTCGGTAATAAAGATTTCTTCTTTATTTTCATTTTCGACTAAGAAACGTTTGATAAAATAACGTTCTTTTTCGCCATCATAATAAATGGCTGAAATAGGTTTGTTTGGATTCCATTTTTCCATAACAACGAGATCTTCATCAAAATGTGTGGTAAGTTCCGGAATAATAGTTTTTAGTTTTCCTGATTGATTGATAAGTAACAATCTATCGTTTGGCCTGAATTCACCAAGTAACTCACCTCTTCCATCTACATTTAAACGTTGCACCGTATCATCAAACCATACTTTTCTCGGTCGCAAAGTCGAAATTCCTTTTTCCTTTAATTCGATTTTCTTAATCGGATATTTGGTTACTGTATTTCCACGCGATGCTCTTCCTTTTATGGCGATGTCAGAGAAATCCATATCCCATTTCAGTTTCTTGATGCTTCCTACTTGGCGAAGTAAAACAGTAATTACTTCGGCTTCACCATTCGGATTGGCTGAAAAATACAAGACTTGCGAGCCAGCCTTTTCCTGAGTTAAATCATAAAATTTATCACGGGTAACTCCGGAAACATTAAAGCGTTTTATGAATGTCGAGCCATTTTTGCCGTCTCGGTAAATCATATTGTAAATCGTTCGTTTGTCGTTCTTATCAAAAACAGCAATATGGATGATATCTTTTCCAACGAACTTCTTATCATCGACTTTAGAAATCATCATTTTCCCGTCGCGAAGGAACACAATCACATCATCAATATCCGAACAATCGGCAACGTATTCGTCTTTCTTCAAACTGGTACCAAAGAAGCCTTCTTCTTTGTTTACGTATAGTTTGGTATTACGTAAAACAACTTTGGTCGCTTCTATATTGTCAAAACTTCTCAATTCCGTTTGACGCTCACGTCCTTTACCGTATTTGTCTTTAAGCTTTTGGAAAAAATCAATGGCAAAGTCGATTATATTGGCCAAATGATGTTTCACTTCTTCCATTTCGGCTTCCAATTTGGAAATCGCATCATCGGCCTTATCCGAGTCGAAACGTGTAATACGAATCATCGGAATCTGAGTCAGTTTTTGCAAATCGTCATCATTAATCTCTCTAACAAACGATTTAAGAAACGGTTTGAAACGGTCATACATATATACGTAAAGCGTTTCTCTATCGGAATACAATTTGAAATCGATATACATTTCTTCACGAATGAAAATCTTTTCAAGCGTAGCAAAATGCCATTTATTTTCGAGTTCGTCTAACTGGATTTCCAATTCGCGCTTGAGTAAATCAACCGTTCTGTTAGTTGAGATTTTCAACATATCCGAAACGCCTATAAACAAAGGCTTATGATTTTCAATCACACAACCCAAAGGTGCAACTGAAGTTTCGCAAGCCGTAAATGCATAAAGCGCATCAATAGTTTTATCAGGAGAAACACCTGGTGGAAGATGAATTAATATCTCTACATCAGCAGCCGTATTGTCTTCTATTTTTTTAACTTTTATTTTTCCTTTATCATTGGCTTTCAATATACTATCAATTAGTGTTGAAGTATTGGTTGAAAAAGGAATTTGGGTAATTACCAACGTTTGTTTGTCTAATTGACCTATTTTAGCACGAACACGAACTCGTCCACCACGAAGTCCATCGTTGTAAGCTGAAACATCGGCAATTCCGGCTGTTGGGAAATCAGGAAAAAGTGTAAATGGTTTATTTTTTAAAACTTTAATCGAACAATCTATTAGTTCATTGAAATTGTGAGGCAGCACTTTCGTGGATAGACCAACGGCAATTCCCTCTGCTCCTTGTGCTAACAATAACGGAAACTTAACCGGAAGATTTATGGGTTCCGCACGTCGGCCGTCATAAGACATTCCCCATTGGGTAATTTTTGGAGAAAATAAAATATCGTGACCCAACTTAGAAATACGCGCTTCAATGTAACGAGAAGCCGCTGCGCTATCTCCTGTTAGGATATTCCCCCAGTTTCCTTGCATGTCGATGATTAAATCTTTCTGACCTATTTGCACCATCGCGTCACCAATACTTGCATCTCCATGAGGATGATATTGCATCGTATGTCCAACAATGTTTGCCACTTTGTTATAACGCCCATCATCTAGCTCTTTCATAGAGTGCATGATACGACGCTGCACCGGTTTGAAACCATCTTCAATAGCTGGAACTGCTCTCTCCAGAATTACATAGGAAGCATAATCCAGAAACCAATCCTTGTACATTCCTGTAACTTTGGTAATGGTATCTTCTGGGTTATTTTCTTCATGATCGTAAAAGTGATCTCCCGAAGATTTGAGATCTTCAAAACCATCTTCAAAAGTAACCTCTGACGATATGTTGTTTTCGTTCTCGTCTTCGTTTGGAATAATATCGTCTTCTTCGTCGTCTTTCATTTATGCTGAACTTGTTTATTGCGTCAGTCACTACGCTTGTGTCAGTGTCTTTAAATTAATTCTTCTCAACCACATCCAATTCCACTTTCAAATTATTGATAATGAAAACCTGCCTGTCTGGTGTATTTTTACCCATATAGAATTCTAATAAGGTTTCTATTGATGTGGCTTTGTCTAACATTACAGGGTCAAGTCTTATACTTTCACCAATAAAATGTTTGAACTCATCCGGTGATATTTCTCCCAATCCTTTGAATCGCGTAATTTCCGGTTTTGGTTTTAGTTTTTCAATCGCATCAATACGTTCTTGATCGGAATAGCAATAGATAGTTTCCTTCTTATTTCGCACACGGAACAACGGTGTTTGTAAAATATATAAATGTCCGTCTTTAATCAACTCTGGGAAAAACTGCAAGAAGAATGTAATCAAAAGCAATCGAATGTGCATTCCGTCGACATCAGCATCAGTAGCGATTACGATATTATTATAACGCAAATCGCCCATATCTTCTTCAATATCTAAGGCAGCTTGTAATAAGTTGAACTCTTCGTTTTCGTATACAATTTTCTTTGACATCCCGTAAGAGTTCAAAGGTTTACCACGCAAACTAAAAACCGCTTGTGTATTTACATCACGACTTTTGGTAATGGAACCCGAAGCCGAATCTCCCTCAGTGATAAAAAGCGTACTTTCTAAACTTCTCGGGTTTTTGGCATCGGTTAAATGCACTCGGCAATCACGTAGTTTTTTATTATGTAAGCTTGATTTCTTGGCTCTGTCTTTTGCCAGTTTACGAATTCCGGAAAGTTCTTTACGCTCGCGTTCGGCTTGCAGAATTTTTCGTAATAACAAATCGGCAACTTCCGGATTTTTATGTAAATAGTTATCGAGTTTGGTTTTGATAAAATCATTAACAAATGTACGCACCGATGGTCCTTTCGGACCAATATCTGTAGAGCCTAATTTGGTTTTCGTTTGACTTTCAAATACAGGTTCTTCCACTTTTACTGCAACAGCAGAAACAATAGATTTACGAATATCAGATGCTTCGAAAGGCTTGTTGTAAAACTCTTTGATAGTTTTTACAATCGCTTCACGAAAAGCACCCAAATGTGTTCCTCCTTGAGTGGTATTTTGACCATTCACAAACGAATGGTATTCTTCAGAGTATTGCGATTTACTGTGAGTTAAAGCAATTTCGATATCATCACCTTCAAGATGAATTACTGGATATTGCATGTCCTCTTCCGTAATCGTTTCTTCGAGTAAATCTTTTAATCCAAATTCAGAAAGGTATTTTTCACCGTTATAATAAATCGTTAAACCACGATTTAAGTAACAGTAGTTTTTGAGCATCTTAATGATGTACTCATTACGGTATTTATAATTTTTGAAAATAGTTTCATCGGCAACGAAAGAAACTTTGGTTCCTCTTCGTTTAGTGGATTCGATTACCTCTTCCTCAATAGTTAGATTTCCGGCAGAAAACTCAGCCGCTTTTTGTTGGTTGTCACGAACAGATTCTACACGGAAATAATTCGACAACGCATTTACGGCTTTCGTACCAACACCATTCAAACCAACTGATTTCTTAAAAGCTTTCGAGTCGTATTTTCCACCTGTATTCATTTTGGAAACCACATCAACTACTTTACCTAAGGGAATCCCGCGACCGTAATCGCGTACGGTAACCATTTTGTCTTTGATAGTGACTTCAATCACTTTTCCGGCTCCCATAACAAACTCATCGATACAGTTATCGATTGTTTCCTTAAGAAGAATGTAGATTCCATCATCGGGAGAAGATCCATCACCGAGTTTTCCGATGTACATTCCAGGACGCATTCGGATGTGTTCTTTCCAGTCTAGGGAACGAATATTGTCTTCGGTATATTGATTTGGCTCTTGCATTTTAGATTTATCGAATTAACGTCATTCTATTCGGCCTATGTTTTTGCATAGGTCTCGAGTGGTGCTAATATATGCAAATCATAGTATTTTTAAAATGATTATTGCCAAAGTTATTAAGAATGATATTAACGATAGATTTAAGCAAATAAACTAACTAAAAAAAGAAAACTGTAGTCTTTAATTTAATCGAAAATGTTCTTAAAATGTTTTCTTAATTTAAGATTTAATTCTTTTGGATTAAAAGGTTTTAGAATGTACTCATTAATGCCTAGAAGTGCGGCTTTCTCTAAATATCCATAAGATGCAGATGCCGTTAATGCAATAATTGGTACAGAAACATCTTTTAATCTGATGTTAATTGTTGCTTCATAACCATCCATTACGGGCATAGCCAAATCCATTAAAATTATATCGTATTTTCCCGATTCATATTTTTCTATAGCTATTAAACCATTTAAAGCTACATCAACTTTTACATTCCATTGAGTGAGAATCTTTTCGGCCACTTTTACATTTATCAAATTATCTTCAACCAAAAGCACTCTTAACCCATCTAGGTTTTCTTCTATGCCGTCGAGGTATAAAAGGTCATTTGTCAAATTCTCACTATTTGTAAAATACGGCACATTTAAAACAAAACTGAAATTGGAACCTTTTCCAAATTCACTTTGCAA
>CANJWG010000101.1 GCA_947478365.1 Flavobacteriaceae bacterium
CCTTGTTTCCGTTTGCATTATTTATCTTAAATCTTATTCCCTACATACCAATACAAGGATTTCAAGCAGATTTTTTGGGATTTGTTAAGCAAAGCGTACCGCCAACGACCTATGATGCTATATATAAAATAATTAACGACATTTTGCACAATAGTCATAGTGGGCTGCTTTCTACTGGATTTGTTATGGCTATCTTTTTAATGACAAATGGTGTGAATGCTGTTTTGGGTGGATTTGAAAGTTCACATCACATCCATGTTTCACTTAAAAGAAAGTTTTTTAAGCAATATGTTGTTGCATTAACTTTGTCAATTGTGCTGTCTTTTTTATTGTTAATTACCGTTGCCGCAATAGTAATCTTTGAGGTTTTTATTCAAAAAACAAAAATTCAAGATGTTTTGTCAGACAACATTCCGCTTATAGAAATGGGACGATATGTTTTCGTTATATTGATGGTATTAATGGCAACTTCCATTCTGTTTAGATACGGCATTAAACATGATAAAAAAAGAGGTTTAATTTCTATAGGTTCAGTTGTAACAACCATCTTAATTATTATTTCTTCTTATTTTTTTGGGATTTGGGTAGTGCGATTTTCTAAATATAATGAGCTTTATGGGTCTATAGGAACCTTATTAATTGTAATGTTTTATATTTGGATAAATTCTATGGTGCTGCTTATTGGTTTTGATTTAAATGCTTCAATTCACCATATTAAACGTGAAAAACAAAAAGAAATAGATAACAAAATACCATGAAATATTGTTTACTAGTAGTGATATTATTTTTTTTCCAATTTAGTTTTTCGCAAACTATTTTTGGTAAATGGAAGACTATTGACGATGAAACAGGAAAAGAAAAAGGTATTGTAGAAATATTTGAAAGAAACGGAAAGATATTCGGAAGAATAATTGATATACTTGACATTGAACATAAACATCATAAATGTGAAAAATGTGAAGGAGAAGATAATAATAAACCTATTTTAGGTTTGACTATTATTAAAGGAATGAAAAAAAATGGTAATGAATATGAAGGCGGTAAAGTTTTAGATCCTAAAAACGGCAAATCCTATCAATGCAAAATTTCTCTAGATGGAAAAGACAAATTAATAGTTCGTGGCTATATTGGAATTTCACTATTTGGAAGATCACAAACTTGGGTTAGATTTTAAATAAAAAATAAAAATGAATTATTTTATTGAAGTCTTACTTCCCTTATCTTTACCTAAAACATTTACTTACAGGGTTTCAGAAAATGAATTTTTTTTTATTAAAAAAGGAATGCGGGTTGCAGTGCCTTTTGGTAAAAACAAAATCTTTACGGCATTGGTTATCGATTTGCATCAGGAAGAACCAACATTATATGAAGCCAAAGAAATCCATGAAATTCTTGACGAAAAACCCATTGTAAACGAATTTCAGATTAATCATTGGTTTTGGATTGCTTCCTATTATATGTGTAATATTGGTGATGTGTATAGAGGGGCATTGCCATCAGCGTTATTGCTGGAAAGCGAAACGATTATTTCTCAAAATCAAGAAACATTTGTGGATGCAGTTTCTTTATCCGATGATGAGTTTCTTATTTATGAAGCCCTTCAGCATCAAAGTTCATTGAAGATTCAAAACATAATTGATATAGTAAATAAGAAATCGGTTTTGCCTATCATTCAAAAACTGATTAACAAAAATATTATCTCGCTTCAGGAAGAAATTCAGCATGAATACAAGCCTAAACTTGTTAAATATATTCGTTTACACGAGCAATATCAAAAGGAAGAAAATCTCATTGCCTTACTAGACAGTATAAAATCGGAAAAGCGAAAAAACCTTTTGCTACAGTATTTTCAATTTCAAGCACAAGAACGGCAACCTATTTCAGTAAAATTTTTAACCGAAACCGCTAAGACTTCTTCAGCTGTAGTCAAAGCGTTGTTAGATAAACAAATATTTGAAGAGTATTATATTCAAGAAGATCGTGTAAATTTTGAGAAGAATAAAATAGAAAAAGAATTGACTTTAAGTCTGGCTCAAAAACAAGCTTTCGATGAAATTGAGGTATCTTTTGAAAAAAAAGAAGTTGCTCTATTGCATGGTGTTACCTCAAGTGGGAAAACAGAAATCTATATTAAACTAATAGAAAATTATATAGCTCTAGGAAAGCAAGTCATGTATCTACTTCCTGAAATAGCTTTAACTACACAATTAGTTTCAAGGTTGACCGCTCATTTTGGGAATAAAGTAGCAGTTTTTCATTCGAAGTATAGTAATAATGAAAGAGTAGAAGTTTGGAACCAAGTTTTAAATTCTTCTGAAAAAGCACAAGTAGTTGTAGGAGCAAGATCGGCTTTGTTTTTGCCATTTAATAATTTAGGGCTAATTATTGTGGATGAAGAGCACGAGCAAACGTTTAAGCAACAAGACCCGGCACCAAGATATCACGCTCGAGATGCAGCTATTGTTTTGGCAAACTTGCATCAGGCAACCCGAGGCAAGGACGAACTGGGCGGAGCCAAAGTTTTGTTAGGTTCAGCAACTCCAAGTATTGAGACATATTATAATGCGACTTCTGGAAAATTTGGTTTAATTACTTTAAAAGAACGTTTCGGAAAAGTTCAAATGCCCGAAATTGAATTGGTGGATTTGAAAGACAGCTACTTTCGTAAAAAGATGAAAGGGCATTTCAGTCAAACTTTAATTGAAGAAATAACAGAAGCATTTACTAATAATGAACAAGTAATTCTTTTTCAAAACCGTCGTGGTTTTTCACCAGTATTAGAATGCATGACTTGTGGTCATGTGCCACAATGCCCTCAATGCGATGTAAGTTTGACGTATCATAAATATAAGAGTCAATTGCGTTGTCATTACTGTGGCTATTCGATGGCAAAGCCAACGAATTGTAATGTTTGTTCGAGCGTTGATTTGGAAACTAAAGGTTTTGGTACAGAACAAATCGAGTTAGAATTAGCCGAATTATTTCCTCAGAAAAATATAAAACGTATGGACCAAGATACCACGCGCGGAAAATACAGTTTCGAAAAAATTATAGACGGATTCAAGAATAGAGAAATTGATGTTTTAGTTGGTACTCAAATGTTGGCAAAGGGTTTAGATTTTGATAATGTCTCATTAGTTGGAATTATGAATGCTGATACTATGTTATATCACCCAGATTTCAGGGCTTTTGAAAGAAGTTTTCAAATGATGACGCAGGTTGCAGGTCGTTCTGGCAGAGCAGAAAAACGCGGAAAAGTTATTATCCAGACTTATAATCCGTTGCATAATATTATTCAACAAGTAACCAATAATGATTATGAAGGAATGTACAAAGAACAACTTTATGAAAGAAAGATTTATTACTATCCACCATTTTACCGTTTGATAAAATTGACATTAAAGCATCGTGATTTTGAAAAGCTAAAAGAAGGTTCAATGTGGTTGTATCAAGTTTTAAATCAAAACTTATTAATTCCAGTTCTTGGTCCTGAAGAACCAGCAATTGGAAGAATTCGAAACGAATATATTCGAACTATTATGATTAAAATACCGGGAGATGCTTCTATACAAGGTACAAAAAAAACTATCCAGAAAATACTGAATAGTTTTGATTTAGTGTCACAATACAGAACTATTAAAGTAACTGTAAATGTAGATTTTTATTAAGCAATAGCTAAAGCTTTAATTAAATCTTCTTTTTTATTACGACTCAACGGAATTTTAGTCACTCCAATTTCAGCGAATTTACTATTGAAACGTTCCACTTTATCGATATTAATGATATAAGATTTATGAACACGGATAAATTTCTCTTTTGATAAATCGTTTTCAAAAGATTTCATCGTAGAAAGAACAAGATTGCTGTCTTCTTCAGTAACTACTTTTACATAATCTCCATAAGCTTCTATCCACTTAATTTTATTGGTATAAATTTTAAGTTTTTTAAGGTTGCTCTTAATAAAGATATGTTCTCCTTCTTCATCTTGATTTTCTTTTTTAAGCATATGGATATCCATAGCTCTTCTAACAGAGGCATTAAAACGATCAAGAGCAATCGGTTTTTGTAGGTAATCCGTAGCGTCATAATCGAATGCTTTCATAGCATACTCTGCTTTTGACGTTATAAAAATAATTTGAGGTTTTACTTTTAATCCGTCAAGAAAATCAAAACCACTGATGATTGGCATCTCGATATCGAGAAAAATTAAGTCAACAGTATGCACCGACATGCAATTTTTTGCTTCAATTGCATTAGAAAAATCACCCACTAAGTGTAGATTTGGATGATTATTTACTAACTTCGCGATGATCATTCTCTGAATGGAACTGTCATCAACAACAACACAATTTAGTTTCATAATATTATTTATTTATAGATTTGGTTTTGTAAAAGTATATAGTTTTTTTGGAACAACCTAACGTTTTGTCGATTTTTTTTGCCTTTAAACGACATTTTTTACTTTTTGACGATTTAATAGGTATTGCCATTGTATATTAAAAATCAAATTGTAACTTCGCGCCCAATTTAAAATTTAATCATATATTATTATGAATCATTACGAAACTGTTTTCATCTTAAATCCCGTTTTATCTGAAGTTCAGGTAAAGGAAACAGTAAGCAAATTTGAAGATTTTCTTACTACAAAAGGAGCAAAGATGGTATCTAAAGAGGATTGGGGCTTAAAAAAATTAGCTTACGAAATCCAAAACAAGAAAAGTGGTTTTTACCATTTATTTGAATTCCAAGTATCAGGAGAAGCTCTAATTGCTTTTGAAACTGAGTTTAGACGTGACGAAAGAGTTATGCGTTTCCTTACTGTAAGTATGGACAAACACGCTATCTCTTGGGCAGAAAGAAGAAGAACTAAATTAAAAGAAGCAAAAGCAAACTAATCATGGCAAATTTACAACAATCAGCTTCAGGAAAAAAAGACGGAGATATTAGATATCTTACTCCTTTAAACATTGAAACAAACAAAACTAAAAAGTATTGTCGTTTCAAAAAATCTGGAATCAAATATATTGATTATAAAGATGCAGATTTCTTGTTGAAATTCGTAAACGAGCAAGGTAAAATTTTACCACGTCGTTTAACAGGAACTTCTTTAAAATACCAAAGAAAAGTGTCAGTAGCTGTAAAAAGAGCGCGTCACTTAGCTTTAATGCCATACGTGGCCGATTTATTAAAATAATATAAACTCAGTTGTTGGTTTCCCAATCAGTGGAACCTAACTTCTATAACAAGGACAACAACATGGAACTTATCTTAAAACAAGACGTTCAAAATTTAGGCTTTAAAGACGATGTAGTAAACGTAAAAAACGGATACGGTCGTAATTTCTTAATTCCACAAGGATTTGCTTCTTTAGCAACTCCATCTGCGAAAAAAGTCTTAGCTGAAAATTTAAAACAAAGAGCACACAAAGAAGCTAAAGTTGTAAACGATGCAAAAGCATTGGCCGAAGCTTTAAAAGCTATCGAAATTAAAATAACAGCAAAAGCTGGTGGTGAAAAATTATTTGGTTCTATTTCTAATATTGATATCGCTGCTGCTTTAGAAGCTGCCGGTCAAACTGTAGATAGAAAATTCATTACAAGCGGAGTTGTAAAACGTACAGGTAAATATACTGCAACTGTGAGACTTCACAGAGATGTTATAGTTGAATTACCATATGAAATTGTAGCTGAAGTGTAATACTTCTCTATATAGTATAAAAGTCCCGATGTAAGTCGGGATTTTTTTTTGAAGCCCTGCCTGCCGGCAGGCAGGTATTCCCGCTTTTCGCGCTACATGGTAGCTAGCTTCAATCGGGGCTAGGCTTTAGATAAATAACAAAATCTAAATCTTAAAATGAAATACAAAAGATTAACCAAAGAACAATTTGAGGCTCTTCACAAGGAATTTACAAACTTCCTGGCAACTCAATCTATTGATAAAGCTGAATGGGATAAAATAAAAAACGAAAAGCCCGAAGTAGCTGAACAAGAACTGGATGTTTTCTCCGATTTAATATGGGAAGGCGTTTTATCCAATGCTAAATATCTGGAACATTTTTCTAAAAACCATATTTTCCTTTTTCATTGTCAGGATAAATTAATTCAATCTATTGTTTTAAAAGCATTAGAACCACAAGTCGACTTTATGGGTAAAGAAGGTTTACAATGGTTGAGTGATAATTTATTCACAGATACTGTTGAAATCCACTTGGGTAAAAAGGAATATCAGGAAGAACGAAATACCTCCATTTTTAATTTGATAAAAGAAGGTGCCATTTTAAGCGACGGACAATTATACCTTCAAATAAACGGGATTATTCAATTATAGTTTTTCGCTTTTTTAAAAATATTTTGGCTATTTTAGTGCAAATAATTTGAAACTAAAATAGCCAATTTCTTTTTATGGATATTCAGAAAATAATTCAGGATTTACGAGATGAACTTAATCAGCATAATCATAATTATTATGTGTTAGATAC
>CANJWG010000102.1 GCA_947478365.1 Flavobacteriaceae bacterium
AAAAAAGCAGAACCAACACTAACAGATAAACCAGCAGCTGTAGCTGTTGAAGTTGTAGCTCCAGTAGAAAACGGTGAAATGACCGCTGAAGACTTTGCAGCAATGGTAGAAAGAGCAAGAAATGTTGCAGGAACTGGTGGTGATGATTGTGAAATGTGTGGGTCTTAAAAAAATAAGCAAATAAAATAAAAAAGGAAGAACAGCTGTCGATTGATGGCTGTTTTTATTAATTTTAGGAGCCCTGCCTGCCGGCAGGCAGGAATTTCCCGCTGTTCGCGCTACATGGTAGCCAGCTTCCATCGGGGCTAAAAACAAAAGCATGTCAAAAGATAAAAAAGGAGTGTACACAGGAATCATCGAAAAAGACAAAGACGGGAATTATTTCTGTGGTGAATATCTTTTAGATTATAAATACACCGAAGCCGGTTTTAAGCTTGGCGACGAAGTAAATATCAAAACGGTAATTGCTAATCCAAGTGATAAAAGCTATAACCAATATCCAAAAAAATCAAGAAATTTCTTTTTGGCCAACCAAAAGGAATAGCCATTATGGAAGAAAACAATCAAAAAAAATTTACGGTAACTGAAGAAATTCTGGCATCGCATAGTCAGCGTTTCCTAAATTTATTGATGGATTATATAGGGCAATTATTCCTGTTTATAATCGTATTTACCATTGCAGTCACCATTGCCGAGACCAATGGGAATAAAGAGTTCGCAACTAATTTTGTAAAAAATGACATAGCCCAATACACTTTCGTTGCTTGTATCTCTTTGGTGTATTACAATATTTTCGAAATTTTCTTCGCCAGAACTATCGGTAAATTTATTACACAAACCATAGTAGTAGACAAAAATGGCGAAAAACCAAATCACGATAGTATTTTGATACGTACACTTTGTCGATTAATTCCATTTGAAATACTATCTTTTATCGGAAGGCCGGCCAGAGGTTGGCACGATAGCATTTCGAAAACCTATGTGGTCAATAAGAATTTATTAGATGAAAGAAAGAAACAATTTTATGCTATAAAATAAGTTATGATTACCATTAGGAGAACTACTTCAGATAACGGGGATTTTGGTAATTTAGTTATACTTTTGGATGCGTATCTAAGAGTATTAGATGGTGAAGATCATGCATTTTATGCTCAGTATAATAAAACCAGCTTACTCAAAAACGCAGTCATTTGTTATGATGATGACAAAGCGGTTGGTATTGGTGCTTATAAAGAATTCTACTCCAAAGTTGCCGAAATCAAACGCATGTATACCTTGCCGGAAAGTCGTGGTAAGGGAATTGCAAAAGCCATTTTAATGGAACTGGAAACTTGGGCAAAAGAAGAAGGTTACACAACTTCAATTCTCGAAACCGGATATTTGCAGTTTGATGCCATTGGCTTATATCAAAAACTAGGATATGAAATTACCGATAACTTTGGGCAATATATTGGTGTTGCCAATAGTATTTGTATGAAGAAAATCATTTAAAAATGTATATTTGATTTTTAAATCCTAATTCTCAAATTCCTAAATCCTTAATCACTATGACCTGGGAACAACTTTTATCACTAAAACGCCAAGGCGATACCAGCAAAAGATTGCGCATAGAACAAGACGACACGCGTTTAGGTTTTGAAGTAGATTATGACCGTATTATTTTCTCATCTGCTTTCCGAAGTTTACAAGATAAAACCCAAGTAATTCCGCTTTCTAAGACCGATTTTGTTCACACGCGTTTGACACATAGTTTGGAAGTTTCGGTAGTTGGGCGTTCTATAGGCAGATTGGTTGGTAAAAAAATCCTTGAAAAGTACCCACATTTACAGGAAGTCCACGGCTATCATATGAACGATTTTGGAGCCATTGTAGCAGCAGCATCCTTAGCGCACGATATTGGAAATCCACCATTCGGACATTCTGGAGAAAAAGCGATTGGGGAATATTTCTCCATCGGAAAAGGACAACAATACAAAGACCAATTAACCGACAAACAATGGCAGGATTTAATCGATTTTGAAGGGAATGCCAATGGTTTTTCGGTGCTGTCTAGTTCTCGTCCCGGCATTGAAGGGAGTCTGCGTTTGACCTATGCTGTTTTGGGGGCGTTTATGAAATATCCAAAAGAAAGTTTGCCCAAAAAACCAACCAAAAACATTTCGGATAAAAAGTATGGTTTCTTCCAATCAGACAAGGATTTCTTTAAAGAAGTGGCAGAAGAGTTGGGGATGATTCCGAATAAATCCGGAAACGATATTGGTTTTGTGCGCCATCCTCTGGCATTTTTAGTCGAAGCCGCCGATGATATTTGCTATACGATTATCGATTTTGAAGACGGAATAAATCTCGGTTTGGTTTCTGAAGATTTTGCGTTGGAGTATTTAATCAAATTGGTAAAAGACACGATTGACACTGCCAAATACCAAACCTTGACAACTAAGGAAGACCGAATTAGTTATCTGCGGGCATTGGCAATAGGTAATTTAATCAACGATGCAGTAAGGGTTTTTATCGAAAACGAAGAAGCAATTTTACAAGGCGAATTCCATTTTGCATTAACTGATAAAAGCAAGTACAAAGCGCAAATGGATGACATTATCAAGCTGAGCGTAAAGAACATTTATCAAAGTCGAGAAGTGATTGAAAAAGAGCTTTCGGGTTACCAAATTATCAATAATTTACTAGATAAATTCATTACGGCTTACAATAATAATCATGAAGGGAAAGCTACGAATTACGATAAATTACTTTTAAAAATTCTTCCGGAAAAACATCATTTGGATAAGGAAATCTTATACGACCGATTACTACACATTTGTCATTTCATCTCCATGCTAACCGATGG
The DNA here is from genome assembly GCA_947478365.1 of Flavobacteriaceae bacterium. Lineage (GTDB taxonomy): Bacteria > Bacteroidota > Bacteroidia > Flavobacteriales > Flavobacteriaceae > Flavobacterium. The sequence goes on from CANJWG010000102.1 coordinate 2,846, forward strand.
GAAAGCAGTGCTTTATAACAAAATAGTGACAGCTTAATCTTCCTCTTCCTCCTCTTCCTCAAGCAGTCCTGAGAAAAGAGATCGTAAACCATCCGCATCAATATTGCAAAACTGTTGCAATTCATCAACGGTTCCGTGTTCGATAAAATAATCTGGCACACCACATAAGAAGATTTCATTGACGTAATCATTCTTAGCGGCAAATTCTAAAACGGCACTGCCAAATCCTCCAGTAGTAACACCATCTTCAACCGTAATAATTGTTGAAAATTTTTCACAGATTTTGTGCAATTTTTTTTCGTCTAATGGCTTAACAAATCCAAAATGATAATGTGCAAAATATCCATCATCTTCAATACCAGCAAGTGCTTGGATTACGTTTTCTGCGATTGTTCCTGTAGATAAAACCGCAACATTTTTTCCTTTTTTAAGTTTATGAGCCTTCCCAATTTCAATTTTTTGAAAGTCGTAAGGAAATTTCCAATCTGTATTTTTCCCCCGCCCACGTGGATAACGAATAGCAATAGGATGTTTTAATCCTAACGAGGCCGTGTATAATATATTCTGTAATTCTATTTCATCCTTTGGAGCATAAATAATCATGTTCGGAATGCAGCGTAAATACGCTAAATCAAAAACACCGTGATGTGTAGCGCCATCTTCTCCAACTAAACCGGCGCGGTCCAAACAGAAAATTACAGGTAAGTTTTGTAATGCAACATCGTGGATTACTTGGTCATAAGCGCGTTGTAAAAACGTTGAATAAATATTACAGAAAACGACCATTCCCTGTGTTGCCATTCCGGCAGAAAGTGTCACAGCATGTTGTTCAGCAATACCTACATCTATAGCTCTTTTTGGGAAGGCCTCCATCATAAATTTCATCGAACTCCCTGAAGGCATAGCAGGAGTAATGCCTATAATCTTATGATTGTTTTTAGCTAATTGTACTAAGGTTAAACCAAAAACATCTTGGAATTTTGGAGGTAGATTTGCTGTAGATTTTTTATGAATTTCACCAGTAGCTGCATCAAATTTTCCCGGAGCGTGGTATTTTACTTGGTCGTCTTCCGCTTGTTGCAAACCTTTGCCTTTAGTAGTAACGATGTGTAAAAATTTTGGCCCTTTTACTTTTTTCAATCGCTTTAATTCGGTGATTATACCATCAATATCGTGACCGTCAATTGGTCCCGAATAAGCAATGTTAAGCGACTTAATTATATTATTTTGTTTAGGATTTTTTCCTTCTTTGACTGCTGTCAGATAATTTTTCAAAGCCCCAACACTTGGATCAATTCCGATAGCGTTATCATTTAGAATGATTAACAAATTTGCGTTTGTAACCCCAGCATGATTCAATCCTTCAAACGCCATTCCGCTGGCAATAGAAGCATCCCCAATTACTGCAATATGATGCTTGTTTTCGCCTTTGAGCTGCGAAGCTATTGCCATTCCCAAAGCGGCAGAAATAGAAGTAGAAGAATGCCCAACACCAAAAGTATCATAAACACTTTCGCTACGTTTTGGGAAACCTGAAATCCCACCAAGTTGTCTGTTGGTGTTAAATTTTTTTCTGCGTTCGGTTAGGATTTTATGTCCGTATGCCTGATGACCTACATCCCAAACCAACAAATCATTTGGCGTATCAAAAACATAATGCAAAGCAATCGTCAATTCAACAACGCCAAGTGATGCGCCAAGATGTCCTTCTTTTACCGAAACGATGTCAATGATAAACTCGCGCAATTCTTTTGCCAGTTGTGGCAATTGGGTAACATCCAATTTTCGCAAATCAGTTGGATTGACAATATGTTCGAGCAATTTTTTTGACATGAGACAAATGTACGAATTGAAATTGTATTTTTGTTTTATGGAAAATCCTTTCACCGACGAATATTTTATGAAGAAAGCTTTGCAAGAAGCGGAACTCGCTTTTGAAAAAGGGGAAATTCCAGTTGGCGCTGTAATCGTAATCGATAATAAAATTATTGCAAGAACCCATAATCTTACCGAAATGCTTAATGATGTTACGGCTCATGCCGAAATGCAGGCCATTACTTCAGCAGCAAATTTTATAAGTGGGAAATACTTAAAAGGCTGCACACTTTATGTAACTTTAGAACCTTGCCAGATGTGTGCCGGCGCTTTGTATTGGAGTCAGATTTCAAAAATTGTTTTCGGTGCTTCAGACGACCAAAGAGGTTATCAAAATTTGGGCACCACAATTCACCCAAAAACTCAAGTAATTCAGGGGGTTTTAGCTAAAGAATGTTCGGATTTAATGCTTCGTTTTTTTGCATCAAGAAGAGGATAATTTATTTATAACACAATAAAATGTATTAACTAACGTTCCTATATAAACCAATAAATTTCAAACATGGAAAAAATAAAATCATCAATTATTATAGGCGTTGCCATAATTATAACTGCATTTATTTTGGGCAAGTCTTTTCAAAATCGAAATGAAAATTTGGATTCGATTTCAGTAATTGGATTAGGAACAAAGGATTTTGTTTCTGATGAAATTCTTTGGTCTGGAAGTTTTACGACAAACAGTTTCGATATTAAAACAGCCTACAATAAGATTGTATCTGACCAGAAAATTGTTTCTGATTTTTTTATAAATAAAGGATTTAAACCAAATGAATTCAGTTTTGGCGCTGTCAATTTTCAAAAGAAATTTAGAGAAGTGCGAAGTGAGAATAATGATAATCAAACCCGATATGAACAAGTTTTTGATGGCTATGAAGCGACACAAACTATATCTTTTTCTGCAAAAAAGAACACTGAATTAATGAAAAGAATAGAAAGTGTATCAAGTAAAACGTCTGAATTAGTCAATTCGGGGATTGAATTATCATCTAATTCAATTCAATATACTTATTCAAATTTGCCAAGTTTAAAGCAAAGTTTAATTGAAAAAGCCACTCAAGACGCTAACGAACGAGCTACTAAAATTGTAAAAACTGCCGATGGAAGTTTAGGAAAACTAAAACGTGCCAGCATGGGTGTTTTCCAAATCACAGGGCAAGGCTCTACCGAAGATGATAGCTACGGAGGAATTAACGATACTTATAGTAAGAATAAAACAGCTAGGATTACGGTTAGATTAGAGTACGAATTAGACTAAATTTAGAAAATAGTAAGTACAAAAAAACCGTCTTATTAAAGTAATAAGACGGTTTCTTTTATTTTTCTGAAATCTCTTTTCCTTTTTCATCAAAGAAATGATATTCCAAATACGTGTAAGCGTCACGAGGTATGATTTTCACCCACTTTTTATGTTCAAAAAACCATTTTGAACGTAATGATGGAAAACCTTTTTTAAGGTATGCTGCCACAAATGGATGCACATTAAGTGTAACTTTTTTATGACTGTTGATAATCTTTTCAAGAGAGAACCCAATTTTATCTATAATTTGAATTGGCGCATCAATATCGCTTGCCAAATTATTTG
>CANJWG010000103.1 GCA_947478365.1 Flavobacteriaceae bacterium
AAAATTTATTCAAAAGATTTAATGGAAGAGTTATTCAGATTACCTTATACCAAAAGAAATCAATTAGAAAAAGCAGGATTAGGAAATTTAAAAACCGTTGGAAATTATTTAAAGGAATTGGAAAGTCATGGTTTCTTAAAAAGTGAACAGGTCGGTAAGGAAAAGTTATATTTGAATTTTAAATTACTAGAAGTTTTAAAAGTAAAATAAGTGTTCTAAATAATAGAAATTCAATCATTGAATATCTAATTTTCAAACTATTTTGATAGTAATTTTTAATTCATTATATTTGTATTGTAAGATTTCAAAATTTGCTACTCAAAAATGAGGAGCAAAAGCGAGACCCTAAAATAGGAAAAAAATATATAATCCTTATATATAAACGCATTAGAGAATGAGTACAAATCCCTCTTTCCCTTACCGCAAATAACAAATTACGCGGCGATTTTCTAACTTTATCACCGCATTTTTGCGGTAAATAAAACACTTAATCACCGCATCAATTCTTAAAGAGTTTACTCTACCAGGCTGATAAAAAAATATACTTCGTTAAATACGCGAATCAAGCCGACCTAAAAATCTACTTTGTAAAATATGAAAACCAAGCGGGTTGGAATAATCAATCAAAAATTCAGTTGATGTATTGAATGGTTTAATAATTAATTCAAAGTGCCTTGCATTTTCTTTTCAATTAGGTCCATAGATTCTTTGGTAACACACGCATCTTTGGCATACCATTTCCATTGAGAGACCGCATCGGCCACTTGAGCTATAATTACAGGGCCATTTTTCAATCGAAATTCATTCGCCAGTTCAAGCAAATGGCTTTTTCCAGGTTGTTTACCTTCTCTGGCTATAGTAGTACTGTGCATTCCGTGTGACGAATTGGAATAAGTCAAATCATAAGCGGGCGCCAGTTGCCATTTTCCTGAGGAATCCATCAGATAGGATATATTTTTACTGTGGTCGTCACGGTTATGTGCAAAAACATTAAAAGCGGCTATCCTTAGTATTTTCTCATGTCCGGTTACATCATGCTCCAGTCGAAAAGTGGCATCCATCAAATTACCGTAATCCATAGTGCTATACCTAAAGTTGTCATTCAGCATACCAGCTGCCGAATGCAAATGCAATTGACCATGCTCAGTTCGGTCAAATCGTTTAGTCCCAAAAAAAACTTTTCCCGATTCGGCTTCAAATAACTTACAAGGATTCATAGCAATTCCAGCTGCTAGAGCCATTTTATGATAGGCATATTCTATTTGAGCAATATCAGTTCTGTCATTAGATGATGGAAATTTAATAAGCCAGTGTTCATAGCCTTCCGGCATTGGTTCAATACCATGAATCAAGTGTTGAGTTCCCGGATGATAGCCAACGAGTATTTTAGGTCTTGCACCTCCAGATGAACCTCCCATTTCATATAAAGTATCAATCGCTAAAGAACTGGCTCCTTGCAATACCAAATCCATTTCTTTGGCAATAGCATCTAACTCAACTTGAAATGTTTCTTGGGCAGTCGTTTCAATTTGAGGCCTATAAAGCAATGCACCCATACCCTTTAAACCAACATAAGACAATCGCTGTAAAGGAGTAATGTCTTGAAGTAAAATACCTTTAGCAGTCAATGTTCTGTCCAATAATAATCGTCCCCATCCATCAGGCAATGAATCAGAAAACACTCCAAACAACCCTTCAAAAGGTTGCGCAGGTGCTGTATATATACTATCATTCAATGGTAAATGAAAAGGAGAAAGTTCAAATCCTGTTTTAATAAATTCGGTATAGTATTTAAAATAAATTCCTCTACCCTCCTTAATCAATTCTCCAACTTGCAGTTCTTGACTCCCAAAATCAATGGAAACGATAACTTTTTGAATAGATTTCATAATTATCTGGTTTTATCGCTGAATAATTTGGCTACCGTTCCTAAATCTGAATCAATCAGGAATACAGAGGTAAAATCATCAAGGCGGTTAAAAAAATAAGCCAATTTCAATAGCGATTCCAACGAAATTTGACCGGTTGTTTCAAAACGCTTAATACTTCCAAAAGACACTCCACATCGTTTAGACAATTCAAGCTGAGATATTCCGTTTTTTTTTCGCAATTGCTGAACCTTTAGAACTAGTTCTTCCATAACAGCGGTTGGCGTTTTTGTGGCACTGTATTTTGACATAAATATATAATATACTATACAAATATAGTAAAATAATCCAAAAATAGATACTATATTATATACTATTTATAAAAGCAATATACTAACACTATCATTCGCCGCATTTTTGCGGTGATTATAATGCATAATCACCGCAAATATAATTGGACCATTTATGGTAAACAGTGCAGCGATAAAAACCTAAGGCTTTGGGTTATAAATTTTCCATTACTCTACTGTTCACAAAAAAACATGTTCATGTTCCGTGAACAAACAAAAAAGGTGAACACATATCACATATTGCAATTTGCGATGTGAAGATTTAAGTTGAAATATTATAACATAAAATGTTTGTTATTTTAAACATAAAAGCTATTTTTGTATATAATAACGAACATATATTGAAAATGGCAACCAAAAAACAAATAGTTTTTCCAAAGTATGACAAGGTTTTAGAACAAATGGGAGAAAATATCAAGATAGCTCGTAAAAGACGAAAACTCACTATGATTCAAGTAGCAGAGAGAGCAGATATTTCTAGATCGACATTGTATTTAATTGAGCTAGGAAAAGCAAGTGTGGCATTGGGAGCCTATTTCAATGTTCTGCGTGTATTAGGTCTACAAAATGATTTTCTAAAACTAGCCGCAGATGATGAACTAGGAAGAAAACTTCAAGACCTTGAACTTTTAAAATAATTGGAAAGCTGTCAGTTCTAGTGATTTTCATATAGCGCAACGGAATGAAAATTGTATCGAGAACAATCAAAAAATCCAAAAATCTAACCTTATAATAAACTAAAATGTCTAATACAAAAACCGATATATACGTTTACGCACATTGGGAAGAAATGCCAGAACCCAAAATCATTGGAATATTATCTGCCCAGCAAGCAAAAGGTAAAAAAGCATTTAGTTTTGAATACGACAAAGAGTGGTTAAAATCAAATCAAAAATTCCTTTTAGGACTTTAGGCAAACTTTCCAACAATCAAAAATGATAAAAAAGCAGCATAGTTACAATATTATTTTATATTTTTGTTGGAAATAATCAGCATTAAGTATAAATAAACTATTTTATGATGGATATTTCCAACAATAATTGGTTAGCTATGAGTGATGGGGCTTTAGTAGCAACTATTGGAGCGTTTGTAAAGCACCATCGTTTACTACAAAACAAAACCCAACAGCAACTCGCTACAGAGGCGGGAATCAACCGCTCTACCATTACCCAGATAGAAAAAGGAGAGAAAATAACATTACAATCGCTACTGCAAGTGCTTCGTGTATTAAACTTACTCTATATCATGGACGTATTCAAAGTACAGCAGCAGATAAGTCCATTACAGTTGGCCAAATTGGAACAAAATAAAAGACAAAGAGTCCGAAACAAAGACAATAGTAACGACAATAAATCCGATTGGTAATGATTACAACAGCTTATATAAATCTTTGGGGTAACCGATTAGGAGCCGTAGCATGGGATACCAATACACAAACCGCCAGCTTTGAATATGAACCAAAATTCATAGCAAACAATTGGGAGGTTGCACCGCTAAAAATGCCGCTTAACCAAGCAAACCAAATTTTTTCCTTCCCGGATTTAGTTAGAAATTCCACTTTCAAAGGATTACCGGGATTACTCGCCGACGTATTGCCTGATAAGTATGGTAATCAATTAATAAATGCCTGGTTAGCACAAAATGGTCGTCCAGAAAACAGTTTAAATCCTGTAGAGTTGTTGTGCTTTATTGGAACACGAGGGATGGGTGCACTAGAGTTTGAACCTGTAAATTTCAAATCCAATCAAACAGCCTTCACCATCGAAATGGACAACTTGGTCAAAATAACCCAAGAAGTAGTCAATAATCGACAGGATTTTGAAACCAACCTAAACGGCGATGAACAAAAAGCATTATTGGATATTCTAAAAATAGGAACTTCGGCAGGTGGCGCAAGACCAAAAGCCATTATTGCCTACAATGAAAAAACGGGAGTAATCAAATCAGGTCAGGCAAAAGCGCCCAAAGGTTTTAATCATTGGTTGATAAAATTAGACGGTGTAAGCGATAGTCAATTTGGGGCTTCAACAGGATACGGGCGTGTTGAAATGGCTTACTATCTAATGGCAAAAGCCTGTGAAATTGAAATGACCGAATGCCGATTGTTAGAAGAAAATGGTAGAGCACATTTCATGACACAACGATTTGATAGAGAGGATGGTGACATCAAACACCACATCCAAACTTTTTGTGCCATGCAACATTTTGACTTCAATAACGTGAACAGCTACAGCTACGAGCAGTTATTTCAAACCATGCGATTGCTGAGACTTCCTTATCCACAAGCGGAACAAATGTTCCGTAGAATGATCTTTAATGTAATGGCACGTAACTGTGATGACCACACCAAAAACTTTGCCTTCCGTTTAAGAAAAGGCCAAAACTGGGAACTAACACCAGCTTATGATATGTGCCATGCCTTCAGGCCCGGAAGCGAATGGGTTAGCCAACATGCTTTAAGCATCAATGGTAAAAGAAATGCAATTACCAAAGAGGATTTAGTAACCGTTGCTAAATTGATGAACATCAAAAAAGCAAAAGAAATTATTCAACAAACCAGCGAGGTAATAAAAAACTGGACGTCTTTTGCAGAAGAAACCAAAATTGAAGCAAAATTGAAAGAAGCAATAAAAACCACATTAATCACTTTTAATTAATAAATGGGGATTTCATCTAACCATTACCATTGTTTGCCCAAGCACCTAAAAAAATATCATTTATACTATAAATTAATCTTTATACTAAAAAACATTATTTATAATAAAAAATATCGATAAAAAAGTAAACAACCTATTACTAATTTCCGTATGTTTACCTTGCTTAAAATAAAGTAGTCCAAAATCAGTTACCCTATAGGTGTACCTATTGAAACTCAACTTTGTGAAGCCTTGAAAACATTGACAAAAATACAAGGGTTACGGAGCCTCTTTCTCCGCAACACTAAACCGTAAACGACTTATAAATAAGTGTTTACGGTTTTTTTATTCGCTTCTTGTCCGACGGTTGTCCCAATTTCAAAAAAAATATTCAGTTTTTTGATTTCTTTTTCTATTATTGTCCGATAATGATTAATTCAGTCAAATAGTAAGCTTGATTAATTTTAGTTTTATAAAATTGAAAATCTAAAAGTTTATTTTTGGGTTGAAAAGAACAAAATATACACTAAAATAATCTACATAAAAATTAATAATGGATTACGAAGATATAGAGAACAGAAAATTTGCAAACAAATTTAAGCTCGAAGAATTAATACTTTCAAATATTGAAAACCTTGTTTTGCAAAATGTTTTTATTGAAGATGAAATTTTTATTGATAATGTGAAAACTGATTCAATAGAATTTGATACTATGATAACATTAGGATCAAAAGAGTATCATATAAATCCAGATATTTTAAAAGAAATATATACTTCCATTCTTTTTTTTGTTGAAGTTGTAGCAACGGACACGCAATTTGATTTAAATAAGATTTTAACCAATTTAGAGGGGCGGATTGAAAATATTGAAAAAATAAAATATTTAGAAAAGAAACATAAAGATTTATACTCCCAAGTTAAAAATGAACCAGAGTATCTTATCTATGCCGAAATAAAAGAGTTTAATGGATATAAAAATTGGGAGGAATTAATTATTGATAGTCTCAATGGTGAAAGTGCTTTTATCCAGAAGTATTTAACATCAGATATTGAAATGTCAGATGTTCCCAAAGAGATTTTAAGTATGTGGGTAAAATATTATACCATAAAGGCACAAATTGATTTTTGTAAAGAGCAAATTAATAAACTAAAAAACACTAAACAGAAATCAGGATTGGTTGATACTTCTTTACAAATTTTTCTACTTGAGGAAATCATAAACATAAAAGACTGGAGCAGTATAAGTGCAACAAAAAAAGGCGAAATACTTAGTCATTTACTAGGTAAAAATAAAGACAACATTAAAAAGATTTATCTTGAGTTTGACAAAAAAAGTTCTGAAAATTCAGAAAAATTTTTAA
>CANJWG010000104.1 GCA_947478365.1 Flavobacteriaceae bacterium
AAAAGAGAAAGTGGCATTAGAATCGTTGTATTCAATTGTCACATCGGCATCAGAAGTTCCTAAAATACTTTTTAAAATATTCAAAGGTTTCTTTGGCATAATGAAGTCTGCTACTTGCGAAGCTTTCACATCGGCACGAGCATATTTTACTAATTTATGAGCGTCAGTAGCCACAAAAATTAGCCCTTCTGGAGAAAATTGGAAAAACACTCCGCTCATTACAGGACGTAAATCATCATTTCCGGCAGCAAAAATAGTTTTACTTATGGCAGTTGCTAAAACCTCTGAAGGAACAACCGTTGAAGATGGGTTATCTAGACTTACTGATTTTGGAAATTCTTCTCCTGGTGCATAAGCAATAGCATATTTTCCGGAATTTGAACTAATTTCTATAGTGCTGTTTTCTTCAACAGTAAAAGTTAATGGTTGCTCCGGAAATGTTTTTAGAATATCTAATAACAATTTCGCTGGAACAGCAACGCTTCCTTTACTGGTGGAATCAATTTCTAGAGTAGCCGACATGGTTGTCTCCAAATCAGAAGCTGAAACGCTTAGATTTTTATGGTCTAATTCAAAAAGAAAATTATCTAAAATAGGCAAGGTGTTACTGCTATTGATAACACTACCTAAAACTTGTAGTTGTTTTAATAAGTATGAACTCGATACTATAAATTTCATCTGAATTTTTTATTTAATTTTTACAAATATATCTTAAACTAATAGATTTCAAAAAGTTTTTTATTAACATTACTTACTATATTTTCGCTTGCGCAGAAAGGTAAATGCAACTCCAAACAACAAGAGAATAATGATTGGAACTGCTACAGTTATGACTTGCGATTGTGTATAGGATGCATATACTTTTTCTTTATCCAAAATAGGTAAATTCACTTCCTTGCTTCGAATGTTAATAAGTCCGTTGTCATCTAGTAAATAATTGACGCAATTCATCATAAATTCCTTGTTGGCGTATAAATTATTAGTCCATTTGTCATAACCCAATTCCAACGGTTGGAAGTTTTTATCCAATTGATTCCTAACAACATCTCCATCCGAAATGATAATCATTTTTCCTTCTTTTCCAGTGTTTTTAAAACTAGCATCTTTAAAAGGCAATACTCTGTTTTCGTAAACCGAATGAAAATTTCCTTCAAGTAAAACGGCTACAGGATAATTCCCATTTCCAACAAAATCTTTTTGGTCTGGTCGTTCCGAAACGATTTTTAAATTAATTTCTGCAGGAGTTCCAACAAGTTTTGAATATTGTGATGATTGAAGTAGAACGGTTTTGTTAATTGAATTATTTAATGGTTCAATCGGGCTAGTAAACTGAAATTTTATACCGTCTAAATTACTCACAATCGGATTTTTTAATGTGGGATAAATCAAAGGTGAATAAAACCAAGGATATTGAGTATATTGGGTTGCGCTTCCTTGGCCACCAGTTGCCAAAGCAATTGGAGTATTTTGTAAATCAAAAATTAAGTCTGGGCGGATTCGGATACCATATTTAAAGAACATATCATTCAGATTCAAATCTCTAGAAAATGCCAAGTTAGAACCCGATTGATTGTACAAGCTATCTATCTCCATATTAACTTGATCTATAAGCCAAATCGTTTTGCCACCAGTAATTACAAATTGGTCTAATACTTGTTTTTCTTCGTCTGAAAACGCTTCTGTTGGTTTAGCAATAATAGCTAAATCATATTTTTTTAAATATTTTAAACTTTCAATAGGACTTTTGGCAACCGAATCTAAAGTAAAAGGCCCGATGTAGTAATTGTCTTTAACCGATTTGATAAAATCGGCCATCAAAACATCATGCAATTCTCCGTTTCCTTGAATTACGGCAACTTTCTTTTGCTTGGCTTTTGAAACTGAGTTAATAGCATTGGCAAAAGCGTATTCTAAATGCTGAACAGAACTCACTACTTTTTCGGCAGTTGAGGCGCCCATCATATTTTTTAGTAAAGGCACTTTTACCGAACGGTTCCCACAGGTAGCCACAGCCCATGGAAAAACTACTTCTTGGGTTTGTTGGCCTTTATCGTTTACGGTAACATTTACTGGAGTCATACCGCGTTCTAAAAACGACTGCATAGTTTTTTCCTTTGCATCTTCGTCTTCCAATGGATTGACAAATTGGAATATTATATTAGAATTTTGGGATTTAAATTCTTCTAATAATTGTTGGGTTTCGGTTTGTAGTTTTTTGAATTCGCCAGGAAAATCTCCTTCCAGAAACACATCAATATATAATGGTTCTTTGACTTGGGCAACAATGTTTAATGACGTTTGCGAAAGTGTATAGCGTTTGTCTGCGGTTAGGTCAAAACGTTTAAAAACGAAATGCCCAGCTAAGTTAAGTATTACTAGTATCCCAAAAGTAAAAAGGATTTTTTTCAAATTATTGTTTGCTGTTTTCATTACGATTTTAAGGATTTAAGTTTAAAAACGGTAAACGATAAAAATAAAAAGGCAACACTAACAAAATACAGAATATCTCTAGTGTCTATAACGCCGCGTGACATACTTTTGAAATGATAATCCATCCCAATTCGGGAAACAGCATCTTCAAAACCTTTAGCATAAGTTGAAATCCCTTCAAAACCAAAGTAAAATACAAAGCATAAAAATACCGAAAGTAAAAAGGCCACAATCTGATTTTCTGAAACGGTTGAAGTAAAAATTCCGATAGAAGTATACGCTGCAACTAAAAATAATAACCCGAAATAAGAACCCATGGTTCTCCCCATGTCTATATTCCCTTCGGGCATGCCTAAACTATTGACAACATAAACATAGACTAGGGTTGGGAGTAGCGCAATAACAATAAGTAAAAACGAACCAAGGAATTTTCCGTTTACAATTTGCCAAAGTGATAAGGGTTTGGTCAGTAACAATTCAATTGTGCCTTGTTTTTTTTCATCCGAAAAACTACGCATGGTCACTGCAGGAATTAGGAAAATGAATATCCATGGTGCCAAAGTAAAAAACGGACTCAAATCTGCAAAACCGCTTTGAAGTATGTTGTATTCGCCATCAAAAACCCAAAGGAACAAGCCATTGAGCAATAGAAATAATCCAATCACAAGATAACCAATTGGAGAACCAAAGAAGGATTTTATTTCGCGTAACGCTATTGATTTCATATTTTTTGTTTTCTGTTATCCGTTATCTGTTTTTAACTGACAACTGACAACTTTTTTAAGTTAAACTTACCACTTTATCAACACTCCAAGCTTCCGGTTTTTCGTTGAATAGTTTTTTTGTAAACGTCCAAACGTCATAAAACAATTCGGAACGACGGTAATTCTCCAGATCATCTTCTGTTTCCCAAAAGCTATACGTAAAGAAAATGCAGGGGTTATTTTTATCTTGATACAATTCCAAAAAACGATTGCCTGCTGCGCCACGTATTTTGTTTTTCATCAAATCAAAATTGGCCAAAAACTTTGGAATATTCTCTTCGTGAAAACTCATTTTTACTATTCTAATGAACATAATCGTTTCGTCTTTTCTCTATATTCTATTTTCTTTTCTCTAATTCCTAAACTCAATCGAAACCACATCTCTATAACTCAGCCCTAATAAACTAGAAGCCGAACCTACGGTATCAGGATTGCTTCTAAAAATAGCAATTTCTAAAAAACCAGCTTCATTAAAAATCGCCAGTTTTTCACCTTCATAATATTTCAACGGATATTTTTCAGAAATACCAATATCGGAGTATTTAGGCAAAATGGTCTTGATAGTTTTATTCTTAAACTTAATTTCATATGGTCGTGCTTTGCCCATTTCCAAAAACATTTTTTTAGAAATATTGGTTACCGCATTACCCAAATGGTCTATATAGATAACATATCCTTTAATGTGATTTTCCTGAACAATAGCTTGTAACTCGTTAACTTCTTTGATGGCTTTTATTTCTTTGCCAATAACGTTAAGTAAACCTCCTTTAGCTAAATGACAAGCCACTTTTACAAACACATCTAGATCGGTGGCGTCATTTGGTAAACGGTCATGTATATTAATGGCAACTAACTTTTGAGGAACAATTTTATGTATCAGCATACTCAAAATTCCATTATCAGCACTAACAAAATACTGGTCGTTCCATTGCACGGCAATATGTTGATTTTCAGCATTCAATTCAATGTCAACACCAATTAAATGAACGGTTCCTTTAGGGAAACTGCTGTAAGCCGAACCAACAATATAAGCAGCTTCTGCTACATTAAAGGCATCAATATCGTGGGAAATATCAATAATCGTAACTTCACGAAACTCGGATAACAACTTACCTTTCAAAGCCCCTACAAAGTGGTCTTTTAATCCGTAATCGGTTGTTAAGGTTATTATTGACATAAATTGTTTATAACTTGGTTGAAATCGGTTCCAAAAATAGTAAAAGCTATTCTTTTATTTGATTAAATTTGGATACAAAGCTAATAATATATAGCGAATTATTTTAATTTAATACAGCCGCATTTGAACGAACGTATCATTGAATTACACGACATCGCTCCAAAAGAATTTTGGGGCGCTCAAGATGCTCATCTTGAAACTATCAAAAGGTATTATCCAAAACTCAAAATTGTCGCTCGAGGTACAACTCTCAAAGCATTTGGAGAGAAAGAAGAACTCGATGAGTTCGAAAATCGTTTCAATCGCTTGATGTTGCATTTCACGCGTTATAATAATATTGATGATAATGTTATAGATAGAGTAATACATAGTAATTCACATGAAGAACAACGCATGCCTAATAGTGATAAAATCTTGGTGCATGGAATAGGAGGAAAGCTTATCAAAGCAATGACACCTAATCAACAAAAGCTGGTAGATTATGTTGCTAAGAATGATATGGTTTTTGCAGTTGGACCTGCTGGAACTGGAAAAACTTATACAGGTGTAGCTTTGGCCGTAAAAGCGCTTAAAGAAAAACAAGTAAAAAGAATTATTTTAACGCGTCCTGCGGTGGAAGCTGGTGAAAATTTAGGGTTTCTGCCTGGTGATATGAAAGAAAAACTAGATCCATATATGCAGCCTTTATATGATGCATTACGCGATATGTTGCCACCACAAACTTTAGAAGATTATATTCTAAAAGGAATTATTCAAATTGCACCCCTAGCTTTTATGCGTGGAAGAACTCTAGATAATGCTTTCGTTATTTTAGATGAAGCACAGAATACAACCCACTCACAAATGAAAATGTTTTTAACCAGAATGGGAAAAAGTGCTAAGTTTATTATCACCGGAGATCCTGGTCAAGTTGATTTGCCAAGAAGAACTATTTCGGGATTGAAAGAAGCTTTGTTAGTATTGAAAGACATAGAAGGTATCGGAATAATCTATCTCGATGACAAAGATATTGTTCGTCACAGATTAGTTAAAAAAGTAATCGATGCCTATAAGAGTATTGAGAATAATGACTAGTATAACTAGATAGACATTATGACGAAGGAAGAATCTCAACCCTATCAAATTAAAGATTGATAGGGTTATTTTTTGGATTAAAAAGTATTTTAAAAACAACAAATCATAAATCACAAATTCCTATTTTTGCATCCATCTAATTGTCGGTAGGAAGACAACAGCACACAACATAATGAATACAATAACTACAACCCATTTCCAGTTTCCCGGACAAAAATCTGTATATCGAGGCAAAGTCCGTGAAGTCTATAACATCAACGACAAATTGTTAGTGATGATTGCCACCGATAGATTGTCAGCTTTTGATGTTGTAATGCCAAGAGGTATTCCTTATAAAGGACAAATTCTAAATCAAATCGCCACCAAGTTTATGCATTTGACGCAAGATATTGTCCCTAATTGGCTAATTGCTTCACCAGACCCAAATGTTGCTGTTGGCCATTTGTGCGAACCTTTTAAAGTTGAAATGGTAATTAGAGGTTATCTTTCAGGTCATGCAGCCCGAGAATATGCTTTAGGGAAAAGAAAAATTTGTGGAGTAAATATGTCAGGAGGTCTAGAAGAGAATGATAAATTTCCAACACCAATTATTACTCCAACAACTAAAGCTGATAATGGCTCACATGATGAAGACATTTCTCGTGAAGCTATTT
>CANJWG010000105.1 GCA_947478365.1 Flavobacteriaceae bacterium
TCATCGAGAAGTTAATCCAAAATTCTTCACCGCTCTTTTTGTAACTTATAGTTTCAACAAAACATTCTCTATATTCTTGAACGGCTGTTCTGAGTTTGTCAAATTCTAGAATATCTGATTTTTTCCCGAATAATATTTCTGGAGATTTTCCAATAACTTCATCAGCTGGATATCCGGTCATGTCCGTAAAAGCTGAATTGACAAATATTATATTTGGAATAACACTTTTTGATGTATCAATATCCGTAATCATTACGGCGTCCTTTGACTGTGTAATTACAGTTTCGAGTAATCTAAGTCTTTGTTCTTCTTCTTTTTGTTTGGTAACGTCTTGAATAGCTCCAATCATTCTTATAGGTTTTCCATTGGCATCTTTAACCAAAAAACCTCTGTCAAAAACATACTTATAACTACCATCAGCACACTGAAAACGATATTCATCTTGCCATTTTTCAGTCTTTTGCTCTAAAAACGAATACAGTTTGACAGACATTTTTAAACTGTCTTCTGGATGAATTCGGTCAAACCACCATTTAGATGTTGAACCGACATCTTCTTTTTGGTATCCAAAAACACCATAAATTCCTTTATTCCAAATTAAACTATCGTCTTCTATTTTCCAATCCCAAATGGTGTCGCTTGTTGCTTTAGCTACAATATCATATCGCTCGTTTGATTCTTTAATTTCAATATTGGTAAGTTGTAATTTTTTAAAAACCGATTTATTCCTAATTTCATTTTGATATAAAATGAATTTTAGAATTAACCCAGAAAAAATAATATAGACTAAATCTTTTGTAAAACTGTATTTTAATAGGGATTCGTTAGTAGAGTCTGGCAAATAAAAAGCAAATAATTTATGGCCAATTATTGCCATAAACATCAGAATAAGGATGTATATTATTGTAATTTTATTAGAATTATTTTTCATTACTCAAATATATATAATTTCAAATGAGTTTTATAATTTAACCAAAAACTTATTAAAGATTTTATAAACGGAACTTCCCTTATTACTAAAAAGTAAACTAATTGTTTATTGGTTTTTTATCTAAAAATAAAGTGTACCTTTGCACCTTCAAAAAAACAAAGATGGAATCTATCAGAAACATTGCTATTATTGCTCACGTTGACCACGGAAAGACTACGTTAGTTGACAAAATTATGTATCACTGTCAGTTATTTCGTGAAAACGAAAACACAGGTGATTTGATACTTGATAACAACGATTTGGAGCGAGAAAGAGGAATTACGATTACTTCTAAAAACGTTTCTGTTGTATATAAAGGAACAAAAATCAATATTATTGACACTCCCGGTCACGCTGATTTTGGTGGAGAAGTTGAACGTGTATTAAATATGGCTGACGGAGTGTGTCTTTTAGTAGATGCTTTCGAAGGACCAATGCCGCAAACGCGTTTTGTGTTGCAAAAAGCAATCGACTTAGGACTGAAACCTTGCGTGGTTATCAATAAAGTAGACAAAGAAAACTGTACTCCCGAAGAAGTCCATGAAAAAGTTTTCGATTTGATGTTTGAATTAGGTGCAGAAGAATGGCAGTTAGATTTTCCAACAGTTTATGGTTCTGCTAAAAACAACTGGATGTCTGATGATTTTAGAAATATAACATCAAACATAGAACCTCTTTTGGATATGGTTGTTGCTCACGTACCTCCTCCAAAAGTTTCCAAAGGAACCCCTCAAATGTTAATTACCTCTTTAGATTTCTCTTCATTTACCGGTCGTATCGCAATTGGCCGATTGGAAAGAGGTGAATTAAAAGAAGGAATGCCAATTTCTTTGGTAAAAAGAGATGGTAAAATATTAAAATCAAGAATTAAAGAATTGCACACATTTGAAGGTCTTGGACGTAAAAAAGTAGAAAGCGTAATTGCCGGAGATATTTGTGCTATTGTTGGAATCGAAGGTTTTGAAATTGGTGATACTATTGCCGATTTTGAAAACCCAGAAGCATTGCAAACCATAGCAATCGACGAGCCTACAATGAGCATGTTGTTTACTATTAACGATTCGCCTTTCTTTGGTAAAGAAGGAAAATTTGTGACTTCTCGTCATATTAGAGATCGTTTGACTAAAGAGCTCGAGAAAAACCTAGCGATGAAATTAGGCGAAACCGATTCAGCTGATAAATTCATGGTTTTTGGTCGTGGCGTTCTTCACTTGTCAGTTCTTATTGAAACCATGAGAAGAGAAGGTTATGAATTGCAAATTGGACAGCCACAAGTTATCATCAAGGAAATTGACGGTAAAAAATGCGAACCTATTGAAGAGTTAACAATCGACTTACCAGAACATTTATCTGGAAGAGCAGTAGAATTCGTTTCTATCCGTAAAGGTGAAATGTTAAGCATGGAAGCTAAAGGCGAACGTATGATTGTGAAATTTAACATTCCATCACGTGGAATTATTGGATTGAGAAATCTTTTGCTTACAGCTACTGCAGGAGAAGCGATTATGTCACACCGTTATATTGGATACGAACCATTCAAAGGTGAAATTCCTGGAAGAAACAACGGTTCTTTAATTTCTATGGAAAACGGAAAAGCAATTCCTTATTCTATCGATAAATTACAAGATCGTGGTAAATTCTTTGTCAATCCAAATGATGAAATATACGAAGGACAGGTTATTGGAGAAAACTCTCGTAGCGATGATATGAGTATCAATGTTACTAAGGCCAAGAAACAGTCCAACGTTCGTTCCTCAGGTAATGATGAAAAAGCAAGGATTATTCCTCCGATTATTTTCTCATTAGAAGAAGCTTTAGAATACATTCAAAAAGATGAATATGTTGAGGTTACACCTAAATCTATTCGTTTGCGTAAAATCTATTTGACAGAAAACGATAGAAAACGTAATAAAATATAATAAACTTGTCATTCCGACAAAGGAGGAATCTCATGTAATATAACCCATTCGTAACAGAATGGGTTTTTTATTAGGAGCTAATCCGGGCTATGACTATTGAATCAACAAGAACTCTAACGGAATCGGCAAACGTTCTGCCCAGGATTTCTCTGAATGATCTTTTCCAGGAAATAAAAAGGTTTTCCAATTGACATTGTTAAATCCTTATTCTCTCACAATATCATTTGCAGTTAATTGCAACGAAAAGTAGAGTTGGTCCAAAGTCTGGTCGCCATAATCAAAATAAATCCGATGTGTTCTTGAGTCAGGTAAATAGGTTCTCATATAATCAAAAAAAGTAGCTGGAACCGTATTGTCCTCTTGTATAAATCAGCATATTTTTCTTCTTCAGAATAGCCATCGGGTAGCCAAACATCAATATTTCGCGCATCTACAAAACTTGATTTTAAATTATCAAAATGTTCTATTTTGCCACTAGTCACTTCAGATATCTAGCAATAAATTAAACTAGAAAAAAGTAGTGTAACTACTAAACTAATTTTGATAGTGATTAACGTTTTAAAGTAAAATGCCCTCTGGCACTTCTTCCATCTTCAAACTTGATGTTATACCAATAATCATCAGCAGGCATTACATGTCCATTAAATGTTCCGTCCCAACCCAAACCGGTAGTACCAATTTGTTTTAATAATTTTCCAAAACGGTCAAAAATGTATATAGTAGATAAATAATTAAATTGAGCACTTACGCCTTTAACATTCCAATAATCGTTGTAACCATCGCCATTTGGTGTAAAATAATGCGGAATTCCAAGCACAGCAACAGTAACTGGCCCGAGAGAACCACAGCCATTTTTATCTCTAACATAAATATCATGAAGTCCCATAGGAACATTTTCAAATAAATTGCTGTCGCGATAAGGTCCACTGATATCATCAAGCGCAAATTCGTAATCGCCTAAACCTGTTACATTGACAGTTATAGAATTAACATCAGCTAAATCGACTACATCAATGGATTGAATAGTGGCAATTTCGGAACCGGTAACAGTGATTACTCTGGTTTTAGTACAACCAAAATTATTGGTAACATCAACACTATAAGTTCCGGGTGTATTTATTGTAATTGCTGGACTTGTTATACCTGGCATTAAAACGTTATTTGTATACCATTGAAATTGATAGTCAGTTATTGGCGACCCATCAAGAATTCCTGAATCAATTAAAGCTTGTGTTGCCGGTAAACAAATTATAATATTTTCTTCTAAATCTATTTTTGGAGTTGGATGAACAACAAATGGAATGATTAATTGTGCTGTACAAGTTGTATTGATTGGATTTTCAACAACTACTCTTACATTTTGTGTTCCTGTTGTAAAAGGATTTGGTAACGGACTAGGTAGCGGATTATTATTTGAGTCAAAATAATACACATTTACTCTTGTTTGGCCCCCAAGAATGGTCGATTGAAAAGTTGAAGTATCAAAATCATGAACTCCATTTTGGTCAACAGGATTAACTTCTTCATCACAAATTGAGGTAAGGTTTGATGAAATTGCAAATGCTTCAGGTAAATCATCTACGATAAATTCTAGGGTTTCTTCATCATAACAAGGTTGTCCACCAGTTTGTGTTGAATTATTTGAAACTCTTATAGTAATGGTTTCCAAACCGTTTACTTGGAATGGATTTGGCAATGGAGTTGAAAGCTGATTGCCATTGGCTCTAAAATACTTCACGTTTACATCTGTCTGACCATTTAGAACTGTAGCTTGAATTGCTGAGGTGTCGAAACCATAAATGCTGTCTTGATTGTCATCGCAATGACGAACAAGATTGTTAGCATTTATCGGATTGGCAGTTGGCAATGCTTCCACAACAACATTAAATGTTTTGAATCCATAGCAGGAATTGTCTAAAGTGCTTTCGACACGAACCCAAATCGTTTGTGAATTTGGAAAACCAATATTTCGATAAGTAGAAGTATTAGTTATTTCAACTGAATTTCCTAAAGCGTCTGTTTCAGCAAGAAAATCGGCTTCGGTTTTATAATATTTTATACTGTAATTAGCAGTTGGTCCAGGCAGGAATCCTAGTAGATTGTTAGTAATGCTGGTAAAATTATACGGACCCGAAATTCCGTCTCTATCATTATTAATGGCATCCAAATAATCATCACATAGATATTGATTTGGAATAACATAACTTGCCGGTATTTGTGTTACCGAGACTAATAAATCAATTCGTGATACCCTAAAACATCCATTACTGTTTTCAACTCGTACATAAACGCTTCCAGCACCTGAAATATAAGCTATTGGATTAGCAATTAAAAAGGTATTATTTTGAGTATTAGCAGCTGCAAGTGTTGTATAGTATGTAAATGTCTCACTCAAATAATTGGCCGAGATGACATCATTTTTTTGAGTTAAATTGAAAGTGGAAATACCATCTGTATCATCATCACATTGCTTTAAAGAGATTGGAGTTGTGACTATGGGTAAAGGATATGTTGTAAGTATGGCTGTCGACGAATACAGCCCACAAGCATTTCCATTTTTCATTAAGAAACAACGATATTGATACCCAACCATTGATGGAATAACATTAGAAACTGTCAATGTATTAGTACCCGCACCGGAATAAGTGGCATTATTTAAAATAACAGACCAGGTTACTCCGCTATCAGTAGATAATTGCCATTGATAAGTGTTTATTGTATTCGTTCTGATTATAAAAGTAACGCTTTGCAGCTCGCAGGCTGAACTATTTTGTGGTTGAGTGTTTATAATTATTGGAGCTGCTGTTATGTAATTGAGATTTGGATTCCCATAACCAATTCCGCTTGTTACAAGTCCGTTGCTATTAACTGTTGGCGGAGTTGTTCCGCCTACTAATCCGTCAAGATTGCTATCTAAATAACCCGCTTCGATTACGTCATTGCACAAATCATTATCACTGTCGAGTTCTATGGCATTATATATTCCATCAGCATCAGTATCAGCAAGAACATAAATAGGTTTAATAATGCCACTATCAGCAGCAGTTTCTAATGGATTATATAATCCGTTAACGCCAAAATTTGCACCATCTATTACACCATTGCTATCCGCATCTGTTACATTAAACCCGGCTTCATCTATATCTTGAATTCCGTCA
>CANJWG010000106.1 GCA_947478365.1 Flavobacteriaceae bacterium
TAAAACAACCTCAAGCTGATGTTAAAATTAAGGATAGTTTGATAGCAGTAATCAACGCTAATCAAAAACAAATTGAGGAAACTCATTTCAAACATTTTACAGCTATTAAAAATCTATGTCATAAAGATCAAATGGAAGACTTTAATGAGTTGACGGAAGATTTATCCAGAATATTTGCACCCAACAAACCACCAAGACCGAGACATGACTAAAAAAGGAATACATATTGTTTTCCTTTTTTTCTTTTGCTTTCAGATTAATTCTCAAAGTAAAAGTGATTCGCTTGCCCTAAATTTTAGGTTAGAATATAACAAACTTCCGTTTGAAGTAAACAAAAAATATGTTTCATCAAAAAAAGACACTTTGACTGTTGAAACCTTTAGATGTTATATTTCAAACATTCAGATTCATTACGCAGACCAATCTGTCTTTACACAAAAAGATAGTTATCACCTTCTCGATTCTGACAATCCCGATTCCTTTCAATTTCATCTAACCAAAAACAATGATAAGATAATTTCCAAAGTTACGTTCAATATTGGCATAGACAGTTTAACGAATACTTCCGGAGCAATGGCTGGCGATTTAGATCCTATAAAAGGAATGTATTGGGCTTGGCAAAGTGGATATATAAATATGAAAATAGAAGGCAAAAGTTCAAGCTGCAGGAGCAGAAAAAATGAATTTCAGTTTCATATTGGTGGCTATCTTTCACCCTATTATGCCATGCGAAAAGTAGCACTGACTTACGATAAGAAAGTAACACAAATAAATATTGGTATAGACTTATATAATTTTTTTGCCAACCTTAACTTAGCTAAAACAAATAGTGTCATGATACCCGGAACACTAGCAATGGAATTAGCTGATTACAGTAAATCATTATTTTATATAAAATGAGAATACATTGGAAATACTATTCAGTATTAGGATTTCTAATCTTAATTTGTTTGGCATTCTCCAAGCAATTTACCACGCCTTTATATTTTGAAGTTCCCAAGGGTTGGCCAAAACCAATTTACGATTTCACAAAAAACCCATTATCAGAAGAAGTATTTCAACTTGGGCGACATTTATTCTACGATCCTATATTATCTAGAAATAACACTATTTCTTGTTCAAGTTGTCATTTACAACAAACCGGATTTACCCATGTCGACCACGATTTGAGTCATGGCATTGAAGGTCGAATTGGGACCAGAAATTCCTTAGCCCTCATTAACTTGGCTTGGAACAAAAATTTCCATTGGGATGGAGGTGTGAATAGCCTTGAAGTACAACCTATCAATCCGATTGAAAGTCCGTTTGAGATGGATGAAAAACTCGAAAACGTAGTGGCCAAATTACAGCGAAGTGACAAATACAGAAACTTGTTTGCCAAAGCTTTTGGAGATGAAAAAATCACAAGCCAACGAATTTTGAAAGCCTTAGCGCAATTTACTGTATCCTTAAAATCGACGAATTCGAAATACGACAAAGTGATGCGAAAGGAAACCGTGTTCAGCGAACAAGAGCAAAAAGGATACGTGTTATTCAAAAACAATTGTGCTTCCTGTCATATTGAACCGCTTTTCAGCAGCGATAAGTTTGAACGAAACGGATTGGCTATTGATGAAACTTTAAATGATGAAGGTCGGATAAAAATTACCCATCGGGAGGAAGACTATTTGCGTTTTAAAGTCCCGACATTAAGAAACATCCAGTTTACTTTTCCTTATATGCATGATGGTCGATTTAAAACGTTAAGTGAAGTGATAAAGCATTACAATTCTTTAGGACATGACAAAAATTTGCCCAAAGAGTTAGATAAGCCGATGGAACTTTCTGATAACGACAGAGTAGATTTAGTTGTCTTTTTACAAACCTTAACAGATAAAGAGTTTTTGTTTAATTCACGTTTTTATTATCCGAAAGTTGAATAAACAGGTTTAAAATGAAATGATTTTTAGATGTCTTACTTTATTTAAGCATAAAAAAAATTAAACTATAATAAAGTTGCTCTTATATTATTAGATATTTGTAGCATTGAGTTAGTATAAATCCAATAAAAAAACAAAAGAATATATTCTTCACAAGGATTATATTTTTTTTTCGTCTAATCCTATGTTGTTAAGAAATTGTAAATTTAATTTAAACTTATGAAAACCAAATTACTTGTTTTGTTAACCCTGTTAAGTGTGTTTTACTCAAATGCTCAGACATTTTATGATTTAAATACCATTCAAACTATTGAAATCACTTTTGCTCAAAGCAATTGGGATGCTTTGCTAGATGCTGCTGAAGCTACAGACGCATATATTGAAGCGCAATCGGTGACCATTAATGGTGCGACATATAATACAGTTGGCGTAAAATACAAAGGAAACAGTTCTTATAATGCAAGTAATGTTAAAAACCCTTGGCACATCGAATTAGACACTTATGTTGATCAAAATTATCAAGGTTATACCGATATTAAATTAAGTAACGTGTATTTTGATCCATCCTTTGTTAGAGAAGCATTAGGATTTAAAATATTAGGAAATTACATGGATGCCCCAAAAGCAAATTATGCTAAAGTTTATGTAAACGGAGCTCTTATTGGTTTATACACTAATGTTGAATCTATTTCAAAAAAGTTTGTAGAAGATAGATTTGGTTCAAAAACTAATGCTTTTTTTGATTGCAGTCCACCAGCAGGAGCCGGACCAGCAACCACCAACTTGCCCAATTTAGCCTATTTAGGTACGAGTAGTGCTTCTTATACATCAGCTTATGATATGAAGTCATTAGCCGGTTGGGATGATTTAATTGCCTTGACGAGTACATTATCAACGACTACCACCACAAATACCGCAAATATTGAAGCCATTTTAGATGTAGACAGAGCTTTATGGATGTTAGCTTTTGATAATGTTTTTGTAAATCTTGATAGCTATATCGGTAAATTTAAACAAAATTATTATTTATATAAATCTAATAATGGACAGTTCATGCCTATTGTATGGGATTTGAATATGAGTTTTGGCGTTTTTAGTGATACGGGTTCTTTAGGCGGAAATCTTACTACGACTACTGCTAAAAAAAATATGTCACATACATTGCATTCCGCTGAAACTGCATGGCCTTTGATAAATAAATTATTAGCAATACCTACATACAAAAAGCGGTATTTAGCACATTATAAAACCATTTTAACTGAAGCAGTTTCTGCCAGCGGAAGTGATTATTATCTTACTACTGCCCAAGCCATTCAATCTACAATTAGTACTTCTGTTGCAGCTGATCCAAATAAATTTAGTTACCAAACCACAGCCAATGTTACTAATAATCTCAATTCAACTGATATTTCAATGACAGGAGGAGGCGGACTTACAGCTCCCGGCATCACGGGATTAATGTCGGGCAGAAACACGTATTTATCAGCTTTAGCCGACTTTACTAACACGCAACCGATAATTTCAAACATCGTTTTAGCCAATAATGCACCACCTATTGGAACACCTTTACATGTTGTTGCAACTGTTACCAATACCAACTATGTATATTTAGGATACAGGGCTAATAAATTTGAAAAATTCACAAAAATCCAAATGTATGATGATGGCGCACATAATGACGGTGCTTCTGGTGATGGTGTTTTTGGCGCGAGTATGCCAATAACAACAGTATCTACTCAATATTATTTTTATGCTGAAAACGCAAACATTGGTATATTTTCACCCGCAAGAGCAGAACATGAGTTCTATTCCGTTACCGGTACTTACCCTACTCTAACTCCCGGAATACTGGTTGTTAATGAAATAATGGCCCAAAATACAAGTACTGTAACTGATCCGGCAGGTGATTTTTCAGATTGGTTTGAATTGTACAACAATAGTGATAATGCAATAAGTCTGGACAATTTATATGCTTCAGATTCTCAAACGAGTTTATTAAAATGGGCTTTCCCTTCAGGTATTACTATGCAACCCCACAGTTATTTAATCATTTGGGCAGACCAAGATTTGACACAAGAAGGCTATCATGCTGATTTTAAGTTTTCTTCTGGTGGTGAAAACTGTATTTTATCATATCCTAACGGAACTATTATTGAAAATGTAACTTTTGGCGTGCAAACCTCAGACATGGGTTATGCAAGAATTCCAAATGGAAGCGGAAACTTTGTAATTCAATCGCCTACATTCAATGCTAATAATGAATCGTTAAGCGTTAGTGCTTTTGAAGATTTTAATAATAATTTAAAATTTTATCCTAATCCAACAGATAACATTTTAACCTTAACCAATGACGAGTATTCTATTGAAAGTATTGCAATAGTTAATTTACAAGGACAAATTTTATATAAAAACAATAATTTAAACTTACATTCAACAACTTTAGATTTCTCTAACTATTCTAATGGAATGTATTTAGTACATATTAACAACCAAATCAGTATAAAAATCATTAAAAATTAAAAAAATGAAGAAAATTATAATTCTTTTGTTCGCCATTTCCTTTTTATCATGTTCAAAGGAAGAAGGTTATGGTGGATTAGCTACAATTAAAGGGAAAGTATACGGTAAAGATTTTAATTCCAGTGGGTATTTAGTTGGTGAAGGCTATCTTGGAGATATTTCAGTATATATTAGTAAAAGTGGCAGCACCAATTATTTTGACAAAGTAGATTCTGCCTATGATGGCTCATTTACTTTTAAATTTTTACACAAAGGAACTTATGATATATGGGTTTTTGGTGATTGCGATACTTGTACTTGGGAACAAACTTTTGTTAAAAAAACAATTAGAATTTCCTCTACAAAACAAACCGTGACCAGTGAAGATTTAGTGGTGACATTTTAATCATGTTTTTAAAATTAAAATCAAAAATTGACTCATTAAATTCGATAGGATTAAATGAGCTAGAAACTGTTTCATTATTAAACAGAGTAGATAGCAAGTATGTAGTTACGCTTTCTCAATTAGATTTTATTTTTCAATGTTTAAAATCAAATTATCTTGTTTTAGAAATTGACGGTATAAGAGCATTTTCATATGAGAATAATTATTTTGATACTCCCGATTTTTTATTTTATAAGGATCATCATAATGGATATGCCAATCGATTAAAGGTCAGAAGTCGAAAATACGTTGAGGCTAATTTGAGCTTTTTCGAAATAAAAAAGAAAGAAAGAATCACCAGAACTAACAAATACAGAGAAGTAATTCCTGAAATTTTAACCAGTTTGAATGAGGAGAGAAAAAATATAATTCAAGATTACACGCGAAAAAAAATTGAGACATTAAATCTAGTGTTGCAAAATAATTTCCAAAGAATAACTTTAGTCAACAAGGATTTTACAGAGCGTGTAACTATTGATACTAATTTAACCTTTATTGACGATCATCAAGAATGCAGCTTTGGCAACATTGCCATCCTAGAAATTAAGAAATCTAAAAGCAGCAATAAATCGGCTCTTACTACTTTCTTAAAAGAAAATCATATAAGAGAACAAAGTATAAGCAAATACATTTATGGGGTAATGTTATTAATCCCAACAATTAAAAAAAATGATTTTCTACCAATAATTAAAAAAATAAATAACCTAAATAAATAATGGAAAAAGAAGAAGCATTAGTTGCCGTTTTTGATATCAATTCGTTCACTTATAGAGCCATAATAGACTTTATTTCTATATTGCTTTTAGTTGGATTAATCTATTATCCTAAACATAAAAACAAAGATTTTTTATTCAATTTCGTATTGTTCAATGTTGTAAATTTTATGATTTGCAGTTTGTTAGGAGCTGTTAAAATCAAAGTGGGATTTGCCTTTGGATTATTTGCTATGTTTTCTATTATCAGGTACAGAACAATTGCCATCTCCATAAAAGATATGGGGTATTTCTTTGTCTGTGTTGCCCTCGGAATGATTAATTCATTAGCTTCAACTGATGATGGTTATTGGGTATTGATCATTTGTAATTTGGTTATTTTGGTCCTCACATTTGGATTA
>CANJWG010000107.1 GCA_947478365.1 Flavobacteriaceae bacterium
GTTAGATTTTCCCCAACTTTTCCGCCAATGGTGCCACGAATTCCAGATATAGATTTTATTAAAGTCATTTTGAATTATGAGTTATTAGTTATGAATTATGAGTTACAAATATATTGAATTGCGATTTTCTAATTCTAATATAAAATTCAAAATTTATAATTTAAAATACCTAAATTAGTAACATGAACTTCTTAGCGCACATTTATCTTTCTGGAGACAACGATTTGATAAAAATCGGGAACTTTATGGCGGATAGTATTCGTGGACATAGTTATGATGTATATCCTGAGGAAATCCAAAAAGGAATTCTTTTGCATCGTTCGATAGATAGTTTTACAGATATGCATCCCATATATAGACAAAGTAAACACCGTTTACACGAAAAATACGGGCATTATTCTGGTGTGATTATGGATATTTTTTACGACCATTTCCTAGCCAAAAACTGGAGCACCTATTCCAATGAAAAACTGGAAGACTTTGCCGAAAATTTTTACCATCTTCTTAAAGATAATTATGAAATCCTGACAGAAAAAGTCAAAAGCATGATTCCGTATATGTTTGCTAGAAATTGGTTAGTAAGTTATGCCTCCATTGAAGGTTTGCAAATGATTATGTTTCATATGGATCATCGCACCTTGAACCGTGTCGATATGCACGAATCAATTGTTGAACTACTTGAAAACTATATCGAGTTTGAAAATGAATTCACCTTATTTTTTGAAGAATTGCATCAGCATTGTGCTGATAAATTAAAAGAACTTAATGGTTAAAACCAGAAACAACAAATGATTTTATTAATTCTTTTATTAGTTAATTTATCTTTTATAAAAATTGCACCATACAGATTTTATAAAGTATTTTAGCAAATTAAAGATTTGAATAAATGGCGACGACTAAAGCTTCCAATTTTAAAATTATATTCAGAAGTATTTTCAGAAGAGCCGAGAGTTTAATTTTCCTTTTAAAAGACAAGCTAAGCGAGCGTAATTTTATCTATGTGGCCAGTGTGCTTGTGGCTATTACATGTTCGTTGGCAGTAATTATTCTTAAAAGTTTTGCCCACAATATTTTTCTTTGGGCAAATGATATTAATGGGTTTCTGAAATTACCTTACATAAACAGTTTACTTCCCATTGCTGGAATTCTGCTTACCGTTTTTGTGATTCGGAATTTTTTAGGCAATAGTTTAGAAAAAGGGAGTTCTAAAATACTCTATGCTGTTGCCAAAAAAGGAGGAATTGTTCCAAAAAAACAAATGTATGCCCAAATTGTAACGAGTTCCTTAACCGTTGGACTTGGTGGTTCTGCCGGATTAGAAAGTCCAATTGTGATTACGGGAGCAGCCTTTGGTTCTAACTTTGCGCAGAAATACCATCTATCACAAAAAGATAGAATTTTACTTTTAGCTTGCGGTGTTGCGGCCGGAATAGGAGCAGCATTTAATGCGCCTATCGCCGGAGTATTATTTGCTATCGAAGTGGTCCTGACGGATGTTACTATTTCCGCTTTTATTCCGATAATTATTTCCGCTGCAACAGGTGCTTTGATTTCAAAAATTTCTTTAAGTAGCGATACTATTTTAAATTTTGATCAAACCTTAAAATTTGATTATCACAATACCCCTTTCTACATTTTACTTGGAGTTTTAGCCGGATTTGCCTCTATTTATCATGCTCGAAATTTTCAAAAAGTAGAAAAGTTTTTTGGAACTTTTAGAAATAAAGGATATAGAAAAGCGCTCTTTGGCGCTATGATTTTGGCTATTTTAATTTTCTTTTTTCCAACATTGTTTGGAGAAGGCTATGAAAGCATTAAAACATTGGCTTCCAAAAACCCAAACATTTTGTTAGACAACACCATGCTTGAACCATTCAAAAGCAGCGAATGGATTTTATTGGCATTTATTGGAGTAACAATGTTGCTAAAAGCTTTTGCAACAGGACTAACATTGGGAAGCGGTGGAAATGGAGGCAACTTTGCACCTTCTCTTTTTGTGGGTTCATATCTTGGTTTTTTTGTTGCTAAAACGGTAAATCTACTCAATTTTACACATCATTTACCAATTGCGAATTTTACCATTGTGGGTATGGCAGGAATCTTGAGTGGTTTGTTTCACGCACCATTAACTGCTATTTTCCTTATCGGTGAAATTACAGGTGGTTATGATTTGATGGTGCCGTTAATGATAGTTTCTTCTGTAAGTTATGCTGTTTCTAAACAATTCGAAAAACATTCGATGGATGTAAAAACTTTGGCAGATAAAGGCGATGTATTTACTAGTGATAAAGACAAAAATATTTTGCAAAGTATTGATATTTATAAACTCGTTCAGCAAAATTTCAAAACTCTTACTCTTGAAAACTCTGTAGAAAGCGTTGTAGAAATATTTTCGACAACGGATCAAAAAATTATTCCAATTATTGATGAAAACAAATCTTTTGTCGGAATAGTAGATTATGATGACGTTAAATCCTTTATTTTTAATCCTTATCATGTGAAGTTTTCCTCAATGCGTGAGGTCATTAGTCAACCAAAAACGATTATTATTTTGGAAGACAAAGTAGAAAAAGTGATAAAACAATTTGAAACTACAAATGCATATATTTTACCTGTAATCCATAAAGGAAAATACTTTGGGTTCCTTTCTAAAATTGATATTTTAGAAAATTATCGACTACGTTTAAAAGAGATGATTATTGATTAATTTTCTAACAATAACTTCTTAACTGAGAACTAAAATTTTCAAGCCAAAACACTACCTTTGCGTTTTGCAAAAAATGTTATGCTAAATACTGAAAATACAATTGAAGTTCTCGGCGCTAGAGTTCACAATTTAAAGAATATTGACATATCGATTCCAAGAGAAAAACTGGTCGTAATTACTGGGCTTTCGGGTTCGGGAAAATCGTCTTTAGCTTTTGATACCATTTATGCAGAAGGACAGCGTCGTTATATCGAAACTTTTTCGGCTTATGCACGTCAATTTCTAGGCGGATTGGAAAGGCCAGATGTAGATAAAATTGACGGATTATCTCCTGTAATAGCGATTGAACAAAAAACCACGAGTAAAAGTCCACGTTCCACTGTTGGAACAATAACCGAAATATACGATTTCCTACGTTTGTTATATGCCCGTGCCGGTGAAGCATACAGTTATGTGACCGGCGAAAAAATGGTTTCCTATTCAGATGAGCAAATTAAGGAATTGATAATCAAAAATTTTACAGGAAAACGCATCAACATTTTGGCCCCAATTATTCGTGCCCGAAAAGGGCATTACGCCGAATTGTTTCAGCAGATTACTAAACAAGGTTTTGTAAAGGTTCGCGTGAATGGCGAAGTACAGGATTTGTTGCCCGGAATGAAACTCGACCGATACAAAACACACGATATTGAAATTGTTATCGACAGAATTGTAATTGAAAAAAGTGATGAGAATGAAAAACGCCTAGCCGAAAGTATCAAAACTGCTATGTATCATGGCGAAAATGTATTGATGATTTTAGATCAGGACACCAATGAAGTGCGTTATTTCAGTCGGAATTTAATGTGTCCAACATCTGGAATATCCTATCAAAATCCGGAGCCAAATTTATTTTCGTTCAATTCTCCCAAAGGCGCTTGCGAAGTTTGTAAAGGATTAGGAAACGTTCATGAAGTCAATCTAAAAAAGATAATTCCAAATCCAAAACTATCTATCAAAAATGGTGGCTTTGCTCCGCTTGGTGAATATAAAAGTTCTTGGATTTTCAAGCAATTGGAAATCATTGGCGAAAAATTCGAATTCACTTTAACTGACGCCATAGAGAAAATTTCTGTTGAAGCGATGGAAGTTATTTTGCACGGCGGAAAAGAAAAATTCTCGGTAGAATCGAAAACATTGGGCATTACTAAAGAATACAAAATTGAGTTTGAAGGCATATCTCATTTCATTAAAAATCAATTTGATGAGAGTCAATCAACTTCTATCAAACGTTGGGCAAAAGAATTCATGGATGAAGTAGAATGTCCTGAATGTCATGGCTCTAGATTGAAAAAAGAAGCCATGTATTTCCGCATTTATGAGAAAAACATTTTTGATTTATCTACTATGGATATTTCAGAATTGTCAAATTGGTTTGAGGATTTAGACATTCATTTGAATGAAAAACAAAAAATTATTGCGACAGAAATCGTCAAAGAAATAAAAGACCGATTGCGATTTTTAGTGAATGTTGGTTTGAATTATTTATCAATTAATCGAAGTTCCAAATCGCTTTCGGGTGGCGAAGCCCAACGCATTCGTTTGGCAACACAAATTGGTTCTCAACTCGTTGGTGTACTTTATATTTTGGACGAACCAAGTATTGGTTTACATCAAAGAGACAATGGTAAATTAATCTATTCTTTAGAACAATTGCGCGATATTGGGAATTCTGTTTTGGTGGTAGAACACGACAAAGACATGATTGAACGTGCTGATTATGTGATTGATATTGGGCCAAAAGCCGGAAAGTTTGGCGGTGAAATTATCAGCAAAGGCACTCCCGCCGAATTGCTCAAAGAACACACCATGACAGCAATGTACTTAAATGGTGAAATGAAAATTGAAGTGCCAAAAAAACGTCGCGAAGGCAATGGAAAATTTCTAAAACTAACAGGCGCAACGGGAAATAACCTAAAAAATGTTTCCATAGAATTGCCATTAGGAAAACTGATTTGCGTAACTGGAGTTTCAGGAAGCGGGAAATCAACTTTGATTAATGAAACACTATATCCTATTTTGAATGCCTATTATTTTAATGGCTTCAAAAAACCACAACCCTATAAAAAAATTGAAGGGTTAGATAATATCGACAAGGTAATCGATATCGACCAAAGTCCGATTGGAAGAACCCCTAGAAGTAATCCGGCGACTTATACCGATGTGTTTTCGGAAATCAGAAGTTTGTATACCTTGACACCTGAAGCCATGATTCGCGGTTATAAAGCCGGGCGTTTTAGTTTTAATGTTTCCGGTGGAAGATGTGAAACCTGCGAAGGATCGGGTGTTAGAACTATTGAAATGAGTTTCCTTCCTGATGTTTATGTGGAATGCGAAACCTGTCAAGGTAAACGTTTCAATAGAGAAACTTTGGAAATTAGATACAAAGGAAAATCTATTTCGGATGTGTTGAATATGACTGTAGATGAAGCGGTTCCGTTCTTTGAAAACATTCCGAAAATTTACCGTAAAGTAAAAACGATTCAGGATGTTGGACTGGGTTACATCACTCTAGGTCAACAAAGCACCACACTTTCGGGCGGTGAAGCTCAGCGTATTAAACTCGCTACCGAATTATCCAAAAAAGATACTGGAAATACATTTTATATAATGGATGAACCTACAACGGGATTGCATTTTGAAGATATTCGGGTGTTAATGGATGTGATTAATAAATTAGTTGATAAAGGAAATTCCGTTTTGATCATTGAACATAATATGGATGTAATTAAATTAGCCGATTACATTATCGACATTGGTCCCGAAGGTGGAAAAGCCGGTGGCGAAGTCGTAGCCAAAGGAACACCAGAAGAAATTATAAAGAACAAGAAAAGTTATACAGCGCAGTTTTTGAAAAAAGAATTACTTTAGCTGGTTTGATTTAACATAAAAAACGAATAAATAAATACAACATGAAGAAAGAAGATTTTGAAAATGAAGATGATAAAATCCAGGAAAAATTAAAGCAAAAAACTTGGAATGAAATAAGAACGAACGATTCTTGGGGGATTTTTAAAATTATGTCTGAGTTTGTTAATGGTTATGAAACCATGGCTCGAATTGGACCTTGTGTTTCTATTTTTGGTTCAGCAAGAACAAAACCCGATAATAAATACTATTTATTAGCCGAAAAAATTGCTTATAAAATTAGTAAAGCCGGTTATGGCGTTATTACAGGAGGTGGCCCAGGAATAATGGA
>CANJWG010000108.1 GCA_947478365.1 Flavobacteriaceae bacterium
AATGAATTTACACGACCATCGTGGAGTTCAAGTTGAAAATTTAGCTGCAGATTTCACTTATACTAAGAAAAATATAATTCTAAATAAGTTAGAAGTTACTACCAAAGAATCATTTTTAAAAGGCAATGTTGTTTTAAAATATAGTAAAGAAAATCATGATTTTAGTGATTTTAATAATAAAGTAAAGTTTGATGTAACTCTAGATAGCTCAACATTAGCTACTAATGATATTCGTCATTTCTACAAGGAGTTGGATAAAAACCATAAGTTTTATCTAAAATCAAAAATAACAGGAACGCTCAATGATTTTTATGCAACTAAATTGTATTTAAAAGATTATAAATTTTCAACAATAAAAGGTGATATCAATTTTAAAAACTTGTTTCCACGTGCTCCTGGAAAGTTTTATATAAAAGGAAATCTTAAAAGGATTTCTTCTAATTATGCAGATTTGACAAAGCTTTTGCCAAATATTTTAGGTAAAAAATTACCAACATCTTTACAAAAATTAGGTCAATTTGATTTTGCTGGTAAAGTTGAAGTTACCCAAAAATATATCAACGCTGATTTTGTAATGAATACAGCATTAGGAATAATTGAATCCGATTTGCACATGTCGGATATAGATAACATAGACAACGCTAAATACAATGGAAACATTATTTTGGACCACTTTGATGTAGGAGCCATTTTGAATGACAAGACTATTGGGGAAGTGACTATGAATCTCGATGTTGAAGGTAAAGGATTTACAAAAAAATATACAAATACCTCTTTTGCCGGCGATGTCTTTCAATTAAAATATAACGGTTATAATTATACCAAAATCATAGTTGATGGCAGCTTTAAACAGCCTATATTTAAGGGGAAATTCTATATAAATGATCCAAATTTATTTATGGATTTTAGCGGAATCTTAGATTTATCCAAAAAGGAAAATATCTATGATTTTCATTCCAAAATTGATTATGCTAATTTAGTAAAACTGAATTTTATAAAAGACTCAATTTCTGTTTTTAGAGGAGATATTGTGGTAAAAGCAACCGGAAATTCCTTTGATAATCTTAAAGGAAATTTGTTGCTTACTAATTCCTCATATCAAAATAAAAAAGATATATATTTTGTGGATTATCTGAATGTTAATTCGAGTTTTGATTCTAGTGGAGAAAGAGCGATTACGATTGATTCGCATGACGCCATTGAAGGTTCAGTAGTTGGAAAATATAAATTTAACCAATTACAGAAAATGGCGGAAAATTCTTTGGGAAGTTTTTATTCCAATTACAAACCTAATAAAGTGTTGCCCAACCAATATCTGAAGTTTGATTTTGATATAAATAGCAAGCTTATAGAAATTTTTAATCCTGATATTTCGCTTGCCAAAAACACCAAACTAAAAGGAAATATTAGCTCAGATAGTAAAAATTTTAAACTTGATTTTAGTTCACCCCAAGTAATTGCTTTTGACAATATTTTCGATAACATTTTGGTTCAGGTAGATAACAGAAATAAATTGTATAATGCTTATTTTCAATTAGATTCGATAAAAACGAAGCGTTATAAAATTAGGGATTTCAGCATGATTAATACGTTTTCAAAAGATACGCTTCATTTTAGAACTGAGTTTAAAGGTGGAAAACAAGGTAATGATTATTACAATTTGAATTTTTATCACACGATAAATAAAGAGAATAAAAATGTAGTCGGATTTAACAAATCAGAACTTCAATTCAAGGATTATTTATGGTTTTTAAATGAAAAAGAAAATCCTGAAAACAACAAAATTATCTTTGACAAAAAGCTTAGTAATTTCTCTTTCGATAATTTAATTATTTCTCACGGAAACCAGAGTCTAAATTTCATTGGTCTTTGGGATGGTAAGCAAAATAAGGATTTCCAGCTCACATTCGACAATGTTAATCTGAATAAAGTCACGCCCGATGTCGAAAAATTTAAGTTCGATGGAAATCTTAACGGAAAGATTAATTTCAAACAAAGCAATACCATTTTTCAACCTACGTCGACCTTACGGATTGATAGTTTGAAAGTAAATGATATTGCCCTCGGGAAAATGAATTTGGATATTAAAGGCGATGAAACGCTGCGTAAATTTCATTTGAGTTCCAATATAGAAAATCAAAATATAGAAGCTTTTAGTGCCTATGGTGACATCCAAATTATAGGCGACAAAACCATGTTAGATATTGATTTAAATTTTGATAAATTTAACCTAGGGGTTTTAGGAAGAATAGGGGGGGACGTAATTAACAACATTAGAGGATATGCTTCTGGGAATGCTAGAATTGATGGCGATTTCAATAATTTAGATTACAACGGAAGGTTATTTGTCAACGCTGCCGGATTAAAAATTCCTTATCTAAATACCGATTATGTGTTTGACAATAATACTATTGTAGATGTTACAGAAAATAAATTTATAATCAGGGAAACAAATATTACCGATACTAAATTTAATACCAAAGGAAGTTTAAGCGGATTTATAAAGCACAAACAATTTGGTGATTGGCAGTTGGATTTATCTATTTATGCAAAACGACTTTTGGCGCTAAATACTTTTGATCATGAAGATGCTGCTTATTATGGAAATGCCTTTATGAATGGCTCTGCTAGCATAAAAGGATCAACAGAAAATTTGATGATAAAAGTGGAGGCCGAATCTGCAAAAGGTACCGACATTAAAATTCCTATAAACGATGCGCAAGCAGTTGAAGATAGTAAATACATACATTTAAAAACTCCAGAGGAAAAGAAAAAGAAAGCAAAAGACTCCAATACACAGAGAAACAATTACAACGGTCTTGAGTTAGAATTTAATTTTGACATTACCGAAATTGCTAATATTGAAGTAATTCTCAATAGAGAAAGTGGTCACGGTATGAAAGGCAAAGGAAACGGAACACTTCTTTTTAGAATTAACACTCTAGGTAAATTTGAAATGTTTGGCGATTTTTCTGTCGTTTCCGGTTTCTATAATTTTAAATATGGTGGATTAATTGATAAAAAATTTGATGTAAAAAAAGGCGGGTCCATCATTTGGAATGGAGATCCAATGGCTGCGGTATTAAATCTGGATGCGGTTTATAAAACAACTGCTAATCCTGCCGTCTTAATTAATAATCCATCTTTTAATAAAAAAGTTGATCTTGAAGTTATAATTGGTGTAAAAGGAAATTTGAGCAGCCCTGAACCTGATTTTAATATCAATTTTCCAAATGTCACAAGCTCATTAAAATCTGAAATTCAATATAAACTGGATGATAAAGATACCAGACAAACTCAAGCTTTATATTTGCTTTCTACTGGTGGTTTTTTAAGTCAGGATGGTGTAAACCAAAATCAATTATCTAATAATTTATTTGAAAAAGCTAGCAGTCTTTTTAGCGATATATTTTCTGGGGATAATGATAAAATTTCAATAGCTCCTGAATATATTGTTGCCGATAGAACACCAGGACAACAAACCGACGGACGATTTGGTGTTACCGTTTCATCTAAAATAAATGACAGAATTACAGTTAACGGTAAAGTTGGAGTACCAGTAGGAGGAATTACTGAAACTGCAATAGTTGGAGATCTAGAAGTTCAATATCGTGTAAATAAAGATGGTACGCTTAATCTAAGAGTTTTCAATAAAGAGAACGATATTACTTATATTGGTCAAGGTATTGGCTACACACAAGGATTAGGAATGTCATATGAAGTCGACTTTGATACTTTTAAAGAATTAGTAAACAAGATATTCAAAAATGCAAAAATAGATAGAGCTAGTTCTAATACCAACGAGGTTCATGACTCTAGTTTGTCTCCGGATGATATACAAATCAAAGATAAAAAAGACAAGAAAAAAACTGATTCAAAGCCAAACCAAGAAGCAATTCCGACAGACGATTAGCATTATAATTCTACCTAAATATTGATAATAACTAAAAAACTAATCAACGAAATCGATTGAATTATACCTGTTTTATGAATATAGATAAAATATGGGCTATACAATGGTTCTTGTTTGTTAATTTTACATTTTAATACAAAAAAAATGTCAAAAAACATAAAGAAAATAGGGGTTCTAACTTCAGGGGGTGATTCACCTGGAATGAATGCTGCAATCCGTTCAGTTGTTAGAACTTGTGCCTATTATAACATTGAATGTGTTGGTATTTATAGAGGTTATCAGGGAATGATTGAAGGCGATTTTAAAGAAATGGGTCCAAGAAGTGTTAACAATATTGTAAACAAAGGCGGAACCATTCTAAAATCTGCACGTTCAAAAGAATTTATGACTATTGAAGGCAGACAAAAAGCACATAATAAATTAGTGAATGCCAATATTGATGCTTTAGTAGTTATCGGTGGAGATGGAACATTTACTGGTGCAGAAATTTTCAATAACGAATTTGGTTATCCTGTAATGGGAATTCCAGGAACGATTGATAATGATATTTTTGGAACAAGTCACACACTTGGATTTGATACAGCTTTGAATACAGTTGTTGATTGTATCGACAAAATTCGTGATACAGCTAGTTCACACAATCGCCTTTTTCTTGTCGAGGTTATGGGAAGAGATGCAGGTCATATTGCTTTGAATGCAGGAATTGGTGCTGGAGCAGAAGAAATTTTAATCCCAGAAGAAGATTTAGGATTAGAGCGTCTTTTAGAATCGTTGCGCAAAAGTAAAGTATCCGGAAAATCTTCAAGTATAGTAGTTATTGCCGAAGGCGATAAAATAGGTAAAAACGTATTTGAATTAAAAGACTACATCGAAGAAAATTTTCCAGAGTATGATATTCGTGTTTCTGTTTTGGGTCATATGCAACGTGGTGGATCTCCATCTTGTTTTGACAGAGTTTTAGCATCTCGTCTAGGTGTAAAAGCAGTAGAATCTTTATTGGAAGGAAAATCAAATTTCATGGTCGGAACGCTATGTGATAAAGTTGCGCTAACACCACTAGAGCAGGCTATAAAAGGAAATTCAGAAATAGATAGAGAATTATTGAGAGTATCTGATATTATGTCAACATAAAATGTGTATTCGGTTATTCGTGAATTTGGTTATTTGTAACCTTATATCGAATAAAAATATAAATAAAAAAAATGTCAAAAGTAAAATTAGGAATAAACGGTTTTGGAAGAATTGGAAGAATTGTATTCAGAGAAACCTATAATAGAGATAATGTAGAAGTTGTAGCCATTAATGATTTATTAGATGTAGATCATTTGGCTTATTTATTAAAATATGATTCCGTTCACGGTCGTTTTAATGGAAAAGTAGAAGTAAGTGATGGAAAACTTTACATAAACGATAAATACATCAGAGTAACGTCAGAGAGAGAACCAAAATTAGTTAAATGGGACGACGCGGCTGTCGAAGTTGATGTTGTTGCTGAATGCACCGGTTTCTTTACAACAATTGATACTGCAAAAGCTCACATTGATGGTGGTGCCAAAAAAGTAATCATTTCAGCGCCTTCAGCTGACGCTCCGATGTTTGTTATGGGTGTAAATCACCTCGAAGCAAAAACTACTGATACTATAGTTTCTAATGCTTCCTGTACTACAAACTGTTTAGCTCCATTAGCTAAAGTAATAAATGACAACTTCGGAATTGTTGAAGGTTTGATGACAACCGTTCACGCTACTACATCAACACAAATTACTGCTGATGGACCATCTAGAAAAGATTGGAGAGGAGGACGTGCTGCTAGTGTAAATATAATTCCATCTTCTACTGGAGCAGCAAAAGCTGTTGGAAAAGTTATTCCTTCATTGAATGGAAAATTAACTGGAATGTCTTTTCGTGTTCCTACTGTTGACGTTTCTGTGGTAGATTTAACTGTAAAATTATCCAAAGAAACGTC
>CANJWG010000109.1 GCA_947478365.1 Flavobacteriaceae bacterium
TATCAACAAATATTTGAAAAAAAACAGAAAACGCTTGTGCGATAAGGAATTCCTATTAAATTTGTTTTCATTAACAAAATGTTTAACCAATAATTAATAACTAACATTATGAACAAATCAGAATTAATCGATGCAATCGCAGCTGACGCTGGAGTAACAAAAGCAGCAGCTAAATTAGCTTTAGAATCATTTTTAGGAAATGTAGGAAGTACTTTGAAAAAAGGTGGAAGAGTATCTTTAGTAGGATTCGGATCTTGGTCAGTATCTAAAAGAGCTGCAAGAGATGGAAGAAATCCTCAAACAGGAAAAACTATCAAAATTGCTGCTAAAAATGTAGTTAAATTCAAAGCTGGTGCAGATTTAGACGGATCAGTAAACTAAGAATTTTACTTAAATAGTATATAAACCATCCCATTAATTTAGGATGGTTTTTTTTGTTTTTAGGTCTCAGAAATTTGGTTACTAATTATTTTTTTAGCAACTTTAATAAAAATTAATCCAAGATGATTGCAGAAAAATTAGAAAAGGGACATTTGTTAATAGCCGAGCCTTCTATTATTGGCGACCTGTCTTTTAATAGATCTGTCATTTTGTTAGCTGATCATACTTCAGAAGGATCTGTTGGATTCATTTTAAACAAACCACTTAAATACACCATTAAAGATTTACTTCCCGAGATTGAATCGAATTTTAAAATCTATAATGGCGGCCCAGTAGAACAAGACAATTTATATTTTATTCATAATATTCCTGATTTGATTCCGAATAGTATTGAAATCTCTAATGGGATATTTTGGGGGGGCGATTTTGAATTCACCAAAGAATTAATCAATACAGGTGTTATTAAGAAAAAAAATATTCGTTTCTTTTTAGGTTACACGGGATGGGATTCAGAGCAATTAGAAAATGAAATGCAGGCCAACTCTTGGATTTTAATAAAGAATACTTATCAGAACAAAATTCTCGGTAAAGCATCTGTCCATTTTTGGAAAGAGAAAATTTTGGAACTTGGAGGAGATTATTTAATTTGGTCTAACGCTCCCGAAAATCCGATAATGAATTAGGTATCTATTAAAGTATTCATTTTTTCTAACAGCTGATTCGCTAAACGAACTTCAAATTCTTTTTTACGGTATTTTGTAATCGGTTGTATTCCAATGATAACATTGGTAATAAATAATTCATCCGCTTTCTGTAAATCAAAAGGAGAAATAGCTGCTTCAATTACTTCAATCAAATCGAGCTGATTGGCTATCGCCATAATTTGTTTTCGCATTATTCCATTCAAGCAACCTTCTGAAATTGGTGGCGTTATCAATTTGTTTCCCGTGAACATAAACAAATTTCCGTTTGCTGCTTCGATTACATTTTTGGTTTCATTAATAAGTAATGCTGAATCCAGTTGATTTTCTTTGGCGAAAATACTTGCCATTACATGTGTAATTTTATTAGCTGTTTTGAGCGTTGAAAGTAATTGACTTGGAACTATAAAGTCTTTATATAAATCAACTTCAAATTGAATCTTAGGAATTTTATACCTTATGTTTTCCAATTCAGTTGCCTGAATCACAAAGGAAATAGAATTATCGGAAGGCAAATAAAATCCACCTTCGTTTCTAAAAACAGTAAATCGTACCCGCGCAGCATTTCTGAAATTCAATGCGTCAAGAAGTTTTAAGATTTGTTCCTCAAGATATTCCATGGTAAATGTCATTGGAATTTCCATTCTCACAATTCTCATAGAAGACATTAATCGAAAATAATGATCTTCGAAAAATAAAATTTTATTGTTTACTATTTTTAAAGTTTCAAAAATGGCATCTCCATATAGGAATGACCTATTAGAGACCGTTAACTGCAAATCCGAATCTTGAATTACACCATTAAAATTAATCATAAAAAAAT
Source organism: Flavobacteriaceae bacterium (assembly GCA_947478365.1). Lineage (GTDB taxonomy): Bacteria > Bacteroidota > Bacteroidia > Flavobacteriales > Flavobacteriaceae > Flavobacterium. Next base: position 1,906 of record CANJWG010000109.1, read on the forward strand.
CCCGTCTCGGTTTTAGAACGAGACGGGACAAATATAACTTTTAAAAAATTGATTTTAAACAGAACCTATGACGTGTTTTAAATCGGATATTTGATTTTCCCATAATAATCTTGATTCATCTAATTCATCTTCTTCTGCAAAATCAACAACCATTAAAGAAACATCTTTAGTGATTTCATCTTCTAAAATTCTTAATTCAAAATAGTACTCAGTATCTTTTTTTTCTTCATTAACCCATTTAAACTTTACTTTCTCTCCTGTTTTTTTGGAAGCTAAACGTGCATTTTCATCAACATGATCCCAAGTGAAAGTAAAAAACTCTCCTCTTGAATTAACATTATCAGCAAACCATTCCTGTAAACCAGATGGTGTAGAAATATATTGATATAGTAATTGAGGAGATGAGTTTAATGGAAACTCAAGTTCATAACGTATTTTATTATTCATGATTTGAACAAATTTTTTGGAAATATATAGAATATAAAATCAAAAAAAAAACCTTTTCTAAAAATAAAAAAAATAAGACCTTTAAGTTTGTAACCATTGATATTAATTTTATATTTGCACCCGCAATAAAGCTGAAGGCGTATCACTGAACTCTTATAACAAATAGATGCCAGTGAAGTATTCAGTTAATGTAATATTAGGCGAGGTAGCTCAGTCGGTTAGAGCGCAGGATTCATAACCCTGAGGTCGGGAGTTCAAATCTCCCTCTCGCTACAAAAAAACCTAACAATAAAATGTTAGGTTTTTTTTATGGAAATATTCCAAAACTATTTTTTTCTGAAAAAAAAGCGTGTAATAAAAATACCGTCACCATCTCCTTTACCCGAATCACTCTCTACGCCACTGACGATGTTGAATAAATCCCATCCATCTTTACTGTATTTATCTAACATCGACGTAATCATAGCATCATTAGAAGCAATATTCTGAAAATTAATCCCAACGAAACTATAAAAATTAACCAAAGTAGATTCTTTTAAATTGTCAATTTTAACATCACTTCTGTCTTTATCGGTCTTTTCTTTTCCTTCTTTAGTCCTTACAGTTGTAAATTGAGTATAATCTACTTCTGTGCCATTTTCAATAATTCTAGACCTACCAACACCCCCAGGAACAATAGATTCAATAGTTGTAACAATCCTGTACTTAAATGTTTGTGATTTTACTCCTATACACAAAAACAAGAAGCCACATAAAATAATTTTTTTCATTTTTCTATTTTTAATTTAACTCCTACTTCAGAATTGAATTGGCTTTTCGGATTATTCCCAATTTATGTTATTGTAAAATGTATTCTTCTCTAGAAGAATTATACAACGAACATAATTATAATATATTGGATATGCAAATTATATTAAACAACTACTAATCAGATACTTGAACTGGATTGTAATCATCAAGATAGTTTTTTAATAAGATCTTCAAGATTTAATTGAAGTTGTTCTCCTGATTGAATATCTTTTAAAGTAAAGTTAGAATCCTCAATTTCTTTAATCACAAAAGGAATTCCTCTACGCTCAGCATGTTTAAATTGTTTGTCAATCTTAGCTGAATCGGGATACATTTCCGCTTTAATATTTTGATTGCGAAGTGTAGTAATAGTTTTCATAGCCGCAAAAGTGTGGCTTTCGCCGAAATTCAGAAATAGTACTTTAGTCGATGTCGTTACTGTTTCCGGAAACAAATTCAATTCTTCCAAAACCAAATAAATTCTATCCAAACCAAACGAAATTCCAACACCACTCATAGCTGCCAAACCGAAAATTCCGGTCAAATCATCATAGCGCCCACCACCCCCGATGGAACCCATATCAACATCTTTTGGCGCAGTAACTTCAAAAATAGCTCCGGTGTAATAATTTAATCCTCGAGCCAAAGTCACATCTAAATCTAAAATCGCTGACTGTAAACCTAAATTAGTAACATTGTCACAAATGAAACGCAATTCTTCAATTCCTCTTTTGCCTTCTTCAGATGAAGAAAGTAATTGTGATAATTTTTCTAATTTTTCTTGAATCGTTCCAGAAAAGTTGAACAATGGTTGCACTTTTTGCAAAGCAGTTTCAGAAATTCCCTTTTCAATCATTTCCTTTTTAACGCCATCCTCGCCTATTTTGTCAAGCTTGTCTAAAGCCACCGTAAAATCAATTAATTTATCCGAAGCGCCTATCACTTCTGCAATTCCAGATAATACTTTTCGGTTATTGATTTTTACAGTAACACCATTTAACCCAAGCGATGCAAAAACCGAATCATATAATTGTACTAACTCTACTTCCTGCCACAACGATTTGGAACCAACCACATCGGCATCACATTGATAAAACTCTCTGAATCTTCCTTTTTGTGGACGATCTGCACGCCATACTGGCTGGATTTGGTAACGCTTAAACGGAAACTCAATCTCGCTTTGGTGTTGCACAACATATCTCGCAAACGGAACAGTTAAGTCATAACGCAACGCTTTTTCAGAGATTTTGCCCGTCAATTGTTTATAGTTCTTGGATTGTAATTGTTCAGCGGAGACTTTATCCAAATAATCTCCCGAATTTAATATCTTAAAAATCAAACGATCACCTTCTTCCCCATATTTCCCCATCAAGGTTTCTGAGTTTTCAAACGAAGGCGTTTCTATAGGCTGATATCCAAAGTTCTCAAAATGAAGTCTCATTACCGAAATAATATAGTTACGTTTAGCAACCTCTGCCGGTGAAAAATCTCTTGTGCCCTTTGGAATACTTGGTTTTGATGCCATTTGAAAGAATTATAAATTATCAATTGTTAATTATCAATTGTTAATTGTTTTGCAAATATCAATATTTTATGTCTGAATAGAAATTTTCTTGTAACAAATCATTTATTTTAGTGTCAAATTTGCGTTATGATTGGAATAGGACTATTTAAAGAAAATGTAAAAATCGCATTGGGTTCCATCCGAACGCAATTACTTCGTACCATTTTAACCATTGTTATCATTGCCATTGGGATTACAGCTTTGGTTGCAATACTAACGGTAGTTTCTGCATTCGAAAACAATTTGAACACCACTTTTGCCTCAATGGGTTCTAATACGTTCAACATTAATCAATATGAGAACACCATACGGGAGAATGGTGGTAATGAAGTTGAGAAAATAAATCCAATCATTACCTATCCCGAAGCTAAAGCATTTAAAGAAAAATACAGCTATCCCATGACCCAGACTTCGTTGTCTTTTATTGCAACATCTAGTGCTGAAGTCAAATTTGAAAATCAAAAAACAGACCCGGAAATTTCAGTACTTGGAATCGATGACTATTTTTTAACAAACTCTGGTTTGGAAGTTACCCAAGGTAGAAATTTTAACTCTTTTGACATTTCAAATAATGTGTATTGTTGCATCGTTGGTTCTGACTTTGTAACAAAAGGTTTATTGAAAGATGTTAATCCAATCAACAAGCTCCTTTCTATTCGTGGCTCCAAATTTAAAGTTATTGGTGTTTTAAAAGAAAAAGGCTCCACTTTTGGCAATAGAAAAGATTTGAGAGTTATGATTCCAATTCAAGTTGCGCGTTCTCTGTTTTCTGCCCCAAATATAAATTATTCCTTGAGTACGATGATTCAAAAGACAGAATTGCTCGATGATGCGGTTGAAAATGCAATTCTTACTATGCGAAAAATTAGAAAGCTAAATCCGGTTGAAGAAGAAAATTTTGGTATTTCCCGAAGTGATGATTTAGTCAATAAAATAGCTGGTATTACTGATTTCTTAGGTGTTTCTGCTTGGTTAATTGGAATAATTACTATTCTAGGTTCTTCGATTGCTTTGATGAACATTATGATTGTTTCAGTAACTGAAAGAACGCGCGAAATTGGAGTTAGA
>CANJWG010000110.1 GCA_947478365.1 Flavobacteriaceae bacterium
CGAAAAGTATTGCGAATAATTGTCAATGAAAGCGGTAGACAGGAATTAGCGAATTGGATAACGAATTATACTAACAAAATTCAGCCAAAATTTAGTTCGCATTTATTTTCACAATCGGAAAAAAATGTTTTAAAAGCTACTGAAGCAGCTGCTACTTATGATGATTCAGCCGAAGAAGTAGACGCCCGTTTAATATTACGAGACAATTTTGACGCTATATTTAATAAATATCCTGAAGTGTTAGTTTTTGGTGAAGATTCCGGAAACATTGGTGATGTAAACCAAGGTTTAGAAGGCATGCAGGAGAAATATGGAGAACTTCGTGTGGCCGATGTTGGCATTCGAGAAGCAACCATACTCGGACAAGGCATCGGAATGGCCATGAGGGGTTTACGACCCATTGCTGAAATCCAATATTTAGATTACTTATTATATGCCATTCAAATCATGAGTGATGATTTGGCAACCTTACAATACAGAACACAAGGCAGACAAAAAGCGCCTTTGATAATTAGAACGCGTGGACATCGATTGGAAGGAATCTGGCACTCGGGTTCGCCAATGGGAATGATAATAAATGCCATTCGTGGGATACATGTTTTGGTGCCGAGGAATATGACCAAAGCCGCTGGTTTTTATAACACATTGTTAGAGGCAGACGAACCTGCTTTGGTTATTGAATGCCTAAATGGATACCGTTTAAAAGAAAAAATGCCAACCAATTTGGGTGAATTCAAAACTCCGATTGGCGTGGTGGAAACCATCAAAACAGGAACCGATATTACGATTGTTTCCTATGGTTCAACGCTACGAATTATAGAACAAGCTGCGAAAGAATTATTAGAAGTAGGTATCGATATAGAAATTATTGACGCCCAATCTTTGTTACCATTCGACATCAATCATGATTGTTTAAAATCGGTTATGAAAACAAACCGCTTGTTGGTAATAGATGAAGACGTTCCCGGGGGTGCCTCTGCCTATATTCTGCAACAAATAATTGACGAACAAAAAGGATATAACTATCTTGACAGCCAACCACAAACACTCACTTCTAAAGCTCATCGTCCTGCCTACGGAACCGATGGTGATTATTTCTCAAAACCTTCTGCAGAAGATGTCTTTGAGAAAGTATATGCCATTATGCACGAAGCGAAACCAGATAGATTTCCGAGTTTGTATTAACACCAAAAAAAACATGCAACCCGCAGGGGCCTATTTTTTCTATGGTATCCAACTAAAATTAGCGCTTCAAAGCTGTCTATGTGCTTTGCAAAAATGGTAAAGGTCATTTAATAAGAGAACGCGAAACCTTTGATGATTTACTGCAAAATCAGATTGTGGTGATCTTCAATATTAATTTCCTAAAACTTCTATTAAGACTTCTGCTTCGGTTCCATTAGGAAACGTAATACTAAGTTTCTGCGATAAGGTTGGTGCAATCTGTGTAATTTCTTTTTTCTCATGGCATTCTCCTTTCTTTATGTTCCATCCATAAAACAATAACGGCACATGTGTATCGTAACTATAGGTTGTCCCATGTGAAGTTCCGGTTGGACCATATTCAATATAACCCGGTTTATCCAAAACAATCATATCGCCATTTTGAGTTATGTCATAGCCTTTGGAAATACAATTTAAATGATATTCGGCTCCTGAATTGGCTAAAATCTCTTCTTCGGTATAGACTCTTTTTACTTGGGGTTGTGTCATCAGAAATGTTACAAATGCTTGTTTCACTTTGGCTATTTCTAATCCTTTATTCTTGATGGTTTCTTTGTTTAGAAAAAGATTAAAATTGGAATAGTTCAGCACTAAGTCTTCACCAAAAGTATCGATAGCAAATTTAGATAGTGCTTTTCTAATTTCCTTAGGTTCTACATTGGTAACATTATAATTGTTGTCTTTTAAATATTGTGCATTTTCTGCTCCGGCATGATCTGCTGTAAGGAAAACCAAATAATTTCCTTTGCCAACCGTTTTATCCAAATAATTCAGAAAGTCAGCAATAGTCAAATCCAAACGCAAATAGGTATCTTGTAATTCCATAGAACGCGGACCAAGTATATGTCCAACATAATCGGTGGAAGAAAAACTAACTGCTAGAAAATCGGTTACATTGTCTTTTCCTAAACCTACTTTTTCGATAGCTACTTTAGCAAAATCGGCCACATAATCATTTCCAAAAGGCGTTGCTCTTAAAATACTAGCATCGTTCTTCTCATATATCAATTTTAAGTTATAAGGAAAAACAGGTTTATCTACTTTGTATAATTTCCCTTCGTATGAATTATCATCCGCCAGACTTTCATCATAAGTTGCGATTGGTTTTAATAAATTCCAACCTTGATTAATATATTTCATGTAGCCTTTTTGTGCATTAAAATCGGTTGCCCAATCCGGCAGTTTTTCGCCATAGAAAGTACTCGAAATAAAGCTTCCCGTTTTGCTATACCAAAATGCCCAGTTGGCAAAATGCCCGGCAGGGAGAATCGCTCCTCTGTCTTTGATACTGATGCCGATTACCTTTCCTTTAAAATTGGTTGAGAGCCGAAGTTCGTCTGTAACAGTTGTAGTTTGCAAATTTTTAGGCGACATTTCTCCTTCTTCTTTGGTACCATCGCCTAGCGTTTTTACCGAAGCATCATCCGTACAATATACTTCCTTTCCTGCGTTTCTGCTGAACCATTCATTACTCACGATTCCATGAATTGCCGGTGTTGTTCCTGTATAAATTGAGGCATGTCCAGGTGCGGTATAGGTTGGCATATAATTGTAGTGCATATTGTAAAACGTATAGCCATCATTCATCAATCGTTTAAAACCGTTTTCAGAAAAATCATTTTGAAAGCGGTATAAATATTCCATTTTCATTTGGTCCACCACAATACCAACTACCAATTTTGGTCGCTGTTGGGCTGTTAGATTTGAAATAATAAATAAGAATACGAAAGGAAGAAATTTTTTCATCAGCTTTTATTGTGAATTACAAAAATACAGATTCGGGGTGAATAGTTTATAGCTTAAAATGTATTAAAATTTAAACCTTTGAATGTTATTTGAAACAGTTTCAAATTCCTGAATTACCTCGTTAATAATGGTCTTAACCGATTTAATCTCGTGTATTAATCCTGCTATTTGACCTATTTCTAATTCACCTTCAACTAAATCTCCTTCGAACATTCCTTTTTTGGCCCTTGCCCTACCTAATAATACTTTTAAATCCTCGGGGGAAGAACATTTTGAATACAAATCTTGTATGTCGTTGTAAAATTTATTCTTTATCAATCGCACCGGGGCTAATTCTTTTAAAGTTAATTGCGTATCACCTTCCTGCGTATCTATTATTGTTTTCTTGAAATTTTCATGAGCCGAACTTTCAAAAGAAGCTGCGAATCGGGAACCCATTTGAACTCCATCAGCACCAAGAACCATTGCGGCAAGCATTCCTCTTCCAGAAGCGATTCCGCCAGCAGCAATAAGTGGAATATTAATTTGTTCTTTTACCATAGGAATTAAAGTAAAAGTAGTAGTCTCCTCTCTCCCATTATGACCACCAGCCTCAAAGCCTTCAGCAACAACGGCATCAACTCCAGCTTCTTGTGCTTTTAAAGCAAACTTTGAACTACTCACAACATGAACAACGGTAATGCCTCTTTCCTTCAAATAAGTCGTCCATATTTTTGGATTTCCTGCCGAAGTAAATACAATTTTCACCTGTTCTTCAATAATAATCTGGATAATATCTTCAATATTTGGATACAACATCGGAACATTAATACCAAAAGGTTTATCCGTTGCTTTTTTACATTTTTGGATATGCTCACGCAAAACATCCGGATACATTGAACCCGCACCTATTAACCCTAAACCTCCTGCATTACTGACGGCACTGGCTAATTTATATCCACTGTTCCAAATCATTCCGCCTTGAACAATTGGGTATTTTATATTGAAAAGTTGTGTGATTTTATTCATTTATGCTGAATTGTGTACAGTTTTAATTTTTAATAATTTTTCCTGTTTGAGTAAATGAATTACTTTTTATTTTATAAAAATAAATTCCCGAATTGATATTTTGCAATGAAAGTAATGTATTTGTGTTTTGAATACTTTTTTCAAAAATAATTTGTCCTAAAGTATTGTGTAAACAAATTTTTGCTTCACTAAAATTAGGCGGAAATGAAATAAAAAGTTCATCAGAAACTGGATTTGGGTATACTAAAAATCTACCTATTTCATTTTGATTTACAGATAGCTGTGCACTATTTAATGCCAACTGAAAATCAGGAATTCCATAACCAAATTGGTTCGTTGGATTAGCATATCTATCGGCTGATTGCTTGACAAAATCTATAACCTGTTGATTCGTTGCCCACGGAATTGCTTGCCAAAAACTAGCTATCATTCCAGCCATAATCGGACAAGAAAAGGAAGTCCCACTTGCAGTTTGAATAGTCCCACTTGTATTTGCAACGACTGCGGCCTCTCCTTGTGCCATAACATCTGGCTTTGTTCTTCGATCAAATGACAGTCCGATTGAACTAAAAGTTGCATATGATTCATCAGCTTTAACAGCTCCAACAGCTAAAACATTTAGTGCTTCAGCCGGAACACCAATATGATTGTATGGTTCAGGACTACCTGCCGAATTACCGGCACTGGCAACAACTACGATTCCTTTACTAAAAGCAATATTAGCACCTTTTGAAGCGAAAGCTGAGTTTCCGGTAAATTCATCATAATAATGTCCATAATTTGGATTGTCAAACTCATAATAACCCAATGAGGAAGAAATAACATCTGCACCAAGTCTATCTGCTTCTTCAGCTGCTTCAACCCAATAACTTTCTTCTACAGGGCTTTCTTGAGTCACATCTTCGGTTACAAATAAATAATATTGCGCATCAGGTGCAGTTCCAACAAGTTCGCCCTCAACATAACCTCCCATACAGGATAGCGTCATAGTTCCATGATCGTGTAAAGAATATATATTCAAATCTCTACTAACAAAATTATAGCCTCCCAGTATCAAATTATTATCGAATAATCTTTGGAAAGGAGTAGTTGAATTAACATTTATAAATCCGGAATCCAAAACTGCTATTATTTTACCCGTTCCTGTATAATTCGCCTCATGAAGTAGCTGCCCATTTAGCATTTGGATTTGATTATTGGAATTCCCATAATTAAAACTAGTCTGGACATCCATCTGTTTATTTACTGGACTAATGGTTCTTGGAGTTGGCCTTTTTGAATTCAAAGAAGCATCTACAAATTGAACATGATCCACATAGGGCAGTAAAGTTAATGCAATAATATCATCAACGCTACCTTGAATGTGAAGGCAATTTAACCATTTCGATTTTGCCTTAACAGTAATTCCGTTTGCCGAAGTAATTCCATCTATATAAGGTCGGTGTATTGGCAAATCATTTTCATTCAAAG
>CANJWG010000111.1 GCA_947478365.1 Flavobacteriaceae bacterium
ATCCTTTTTACACAGGTAAATCTAAACTTATTGATACTGCAGGACGTATTGATAAATTCAAAACTAAATACGCTAAGCATTCAAAATAATAATTTTAGTGTTTCAATTAAATCAAAACCATTCATAAAAGTGAGTGGTTTTTTTATGCGATAAACTTTGTAACTTTGGCACTTTGCAACTTTGATACTTAAAAAATGAACTACATACTTTTTGACGGAACAGTTCGTAACGCACTTTTACCATTTACTTTCACAAGACCAGTAGCCGATATCCGCATCGGAATTTTGACTATTCGTGAAAAATGGGAAAAATATTTAGGTTATACAACCACCACTTTGACCGAAGAATACCTTTCAGAAAAGTTTCCAATGGTTGAAATGGAAGACAATGTTATGATTAATGCATCGTTTTTGCCAAATGATATTCTTTCCGAAATGGTAAAAAGTTTAGAAAAAAATCAAGCCATTTTTCAAGGCGAAGAAGTCATTGCTTTTTACACGAATGATACCCAGGAAGAAGTCGATTTTGATAGTTATGAAATAATTGAATTTAACGAAGAATGTATAAAAGTGCAGCATACTTGGGATATTTTTGCCAAAAATGATGCAGCGTTACGTGAAGATTTTGAACTAATTACTGAAAGCAGACATTCACAACCAATTCCAAAAAGTGTAAACGTAATTTCGCCCGAAAATATTTTTATTGAAGAAGGAGCGAGGCTGGAGTTTGTGACTTTAAACGCATCAACCGGACCAATCTATATTGGGAAAAATGCCGAAATCATGGAGGGTTCCGTAATTAGAGGCCCATTTGCTTTGTGCGAATCGGGCAGAGTCAAGTTGGCTTCCAAAGTTTATGGAGCTACAACCGTTGGACCACATTCTGTAATAGGAGGTGAAGTAAGCAATTCCGTTTTGATGGGTTATTCTAATAAAGGACACGATGGATTTTTAGGAAATTCAGTTTTAGGAGAATGGTGTAATATTGGTGCGGATAGCAATAATTCAAATCTAAAAAATAACTACGAAGAGGTGCGTTTGTGGAGTTATGAAACCGAAGGTTTTGCAAAAACCGGACTTCAATTCTGCGGATTAATGATGGGTGATCATAGTAAATGTGGCATCAATACGATGTTCAATACTGGAACTGTGGTTGGTGTTTCTGCCAATATTTTTGGATCTGGTTTTTCCCGGAATTTTGTACCCAGTTTTTCCTGGGGAGGTGCTGCAGGTTTTACAACTTATTTAACTTCCAAAGCATTTCAAACAGCCAAAATTGTAATGGCAAGACGACAGGTTGAATTTTCTGAACAAGATGCTAAGATTTTGGAACACGTTTTTGAAATCACTAAAAAATACAGAAAAGAATAGATTAATTTGAAAATTTGAGGATTTGAAAATTTTCCTTAAACGATTAATTTTCAAATCTTCAAATTGTTTAATCTTCAAATTAGATTATCTTTGCCATCTCAATTTTTGTCATCGACCTGCCTGCCGGCAGGCAGGTTTCATTAATTTAGAATACTTATGGAACTAAAAAAGAAAGTTGCCTTTTATACTCTAGGTTGCAAACTCAATTTCTCCGAAACTTCTACCATTGCGAGAAATTTTCAGGACGAAGGTTTTGACCGCGTCGATTTTGAAGAAGTTGCTGACATTTATGTCATCAATACCTGTTCTGTTACTGAAAATGCCGATAAACAATTCAAACAAGTAGTAAAGAAAGCCATGAAAATCAACGACAAAGCTTTCGTTGCAGCTGTTGGTTGTTATGCGCAATTAAAACCGGAAGAATTAGCTGCTATTGATGGCGTTGATTTGGTTTTGGGCGCCACCGAAAAATTTAAAATCACCGATTATATAAACGATTTGTCTAAAAATGATATGGGCGAAGTGCATTCCTGCGAAATTGAAGATGCCGATTTCTACGTTGGAAGTTATTCTATAGGCGATAGAACGCGCGCATTTTTAAAAGTTCAGGATGGTTGCGACTATAAATGTACGTATTGCACGATTCCATTAGCACGCGGAATTTCAAGAAGTGATGCTTTGGATAATGTATTGAAAAATGCTTACGACATTTCGAAACAAGGAATAAAAGAAATTGTGTTAACTGGAGTAAATATTGGTGATTATGGTAAAGGTGAATTCGGAAATAAAAAACACGAGCATACTTTCTTGGATTTAGTTCAGGCGCTAGACAAAGTTGAAGGGATTGAAAGATTACGAATATCCTCTATTGAGCCAAATCTTCTTAAAAATGAAACTATTAAATTTGTATCAAGTAGCCGAACCTTTGTGCCGCATTTTCATATTCCATTACAATCCGGAAGCAACGAAATTTTGAAGAAAATGAAACGTCGTTATTTACGTGAAGTTTATATTGAACGAGTAAATAAAATCCGTGAAGTAATGCCTCATGCGTGTATTGGCGTAGATGTTATTGTTGGTTTTCCTGGTGAAACAGATGAAAATTTCTTAGAGACTTATAATTTCTTAAATGAAATGGAAATTTCTTATTTACATGTTTTTACTTATTCTGAAAGAGATAATACCGAAGCTGCAGAAATGCCTGATGTTGTTCCGATGAATGTGAGAAACAAAAGAAGCAAAATGCTTCGTGGCTTGTCTGTAAAAAAGCGTCGTGCTTTTTATGAAAGTCAAATAGGGACGAATCGAACTGTACTTTTCGAAAGCGAAAACAAAGAAGGTTACATTCACGGTTTTACCGAAAATTACGTAAAAGTCAAAACCCCTTGGAATCCGGAATTGGCTAATACTTTACATGAAATTAATTTGTCGAAAATAGACAAAGACGGAAGTGTCAGATTAGAGTTTACTCCGCCAGTTCGCCTTTCAGACTAGAGTATAAATGTTGAAGTATAAAAAAACGTCCCAATTCGGGACGTTTTCCTTTTATTATATTTTAATTCCAGGTGGAAGTAAATCTCTGTAACAACTGTTTTTTCTAAAGAATAGTGCAATTTTAGGTAAAATAGGAACCACTTTTAATTTGCGTTCATAAGCAATTTCCATGATGTTTTTTAATAACTCATTGATAAATTCTTCGTTTTCAAAGCCGTCAAACACATTAATTCTAGTTAAGAATATCTTCTTTTCTTGAAATGAATATTCAACTGCAATTAATTTTCCGTCTACTAAAGTTTCATACTGTCGAGCAAAAGTATTGTCTTTAATCTCGATTTTTTCTAAAAATGCAGTTGCTTCCATGTGATTATAAACAAAAAGGATTATTTTTATGCAAAGCTACTAATAATTAAACACTTTAGCGTTAAATAATGACTAAAATACATGTTTATTTTATGCCTGGAATGGCGGCAAGTTCTTTAATTTTTGAGCGAATTAAATTACCTGCTGAAACTTATGAAATGCATTTTTTAGAATGGATTTCGCCTAAGAAAAATGAATCTTTGAAAGAATATGCCAAGCGAATGGCAGAAAATATTAAGCATCAAAATGTAATCTTAGTTGGTGTTTCTTTTGGGGGTATTTTGGTTCAAGAAATGAAACCATTTGTAAATCCTAAAATGGTAATTATCATTTCAAGTGTGAAATCAAATGCTGAATTTCCAAAACGAATGAAAATAGCAAATACCACAAAAGCATACAAACTTATTCCGACGAAACTATTTCAAAATATGGAACTTTTAGCTAAATTCACTTTTGGCTCCACTATATTAAAACAAAAAATAAAGCTTTATGAAAAGTTTCTTTCCATTCGAGATAAGAATTATTTAGATTGGGCAATAGAAGAAATAATCAATTGGGACCGAATAGAAATAGATAATGAAATTATTCATATTCATGGCGATGCTGATGAAGTTTTTCCTATAAAATATATTAGAAATTGCATCCCTGTTAAAGGTGGGACACATATTATGATTATTACAAAATATCGTTGGCTTAACGAAAATTTACCTAAAATTATGTTAGACAATTATCGAAATTAGATCATGTTTTTGTAGTTTTACCAGTATAAAATGAAATGAAAATGAAAACGAATAAAGCCCTTTTATCTACCATTGGAGTAATTTTAATCGCAGGAATTCTGGTCTTTGGAGTTTCTGGTGATAGCAAAGATAAATTACTACATGAAGGAACAGCAATGTATTTCCCAAATGCTGTTGATTTTGCAGGTGAAACAACACCATTACAAATTACTGATGTAAAAGAACGATTAGACAGAGAATTACTTATAAATGCCAATTTGCATGCTACAACTGTGCTCATAATTAAGCGAGCTAACAGAGCTTTTCCTGTCATTGAGCCTATCCTTCAAAAGTACAACGTTCCTGATGATTTCAAATATTTAGCCGTAATCGAAAGTGGTTTGACTAATGTAGTTTCAGTTTCAGGCGCAAAAGGTGTTTGGCAGTTTATGCCTGATACTGCTAAAGAAAAAGGAATGGAAGTCAATGATATTGTTGATGAACGCTATCATTTGGAAAAAGCTACCGAAGCGGCTTGTAAATATTTGTTGTCTGCCAAAGAAAAATTCGGTTCATGGACATTGGCTGCCGCCTCTTACAACGGAGGGATGACTGGAGTTGGAAAAAAAATAGAAGAACAAAAAGTTTTCAATTACTATGATTTGGCTCTAACAGAAGAAACATCGCGTTATGTTTTTAGAATTTTAGCTTTAAAAGAAATTATGAGAAATCCGGGCAACTATGGTTTTAGTATATTTTCCAGCGATTTGTATTCTCAAATTCCTTCCAAAAAAATTGAAATCGACAGCAGTATTAATGATTTAGCAGATTTTGCCAAAACGCAAGGTATCAACTATAAAATCCTTAAAATTCATAATCCTTGGTTACGGGATAAAAAGTTACTAAATCCAACTAAGAAAAAATACGAAATTGAAATTCCAACGGAAGGTTATTAGAAAGTTTCGAGTTTCGGATTTCGAGTTAAAATAGAATTTATAAAAAAAAGTTCGCAATTTTTGCGAACTTTTTTCTATTCAAAGAAACTCATAACTCGTAACTTGAAACCCGAAAATGCAATTAAATCTTCTTCATTTGCTCTTTCATCATTTTAATCTGATCGTTTAACATATTTTGTTTGTCAAGCTTTTTTGCTTCGTTTAATAATGCTGTAGCTTCCAGCTTACGTCTTCTTGACATTGCAATTCCGGCTAAATTTAATTTGGCTACTGCCAAATCCATATCCATACTCAATCCTAATTCAATTGCCTTTTTAAAGAACTTCTCCGATTGGTGTAAATTTGTCTGAGACATCATTAAACCGTGAAGGTAATTGTAATAGCCTTGCTGCTTTCTAACCAAAGCAGTTTCCGGGTTTTTGATTTTATCCAACCACACTTTGGCGCCCGGGAAATCTTGTTTTCTCAACTTTAAAAATGCCAAAAGGATGTATTCATTTTTATAATAAAGTAAAATCGGAATTACTGTCAATAGGATTAG
>CANJWG010000112.1 GCA_947478365.1 Flavobacteriaceae bacterium
ATAACTTTGTGATAAATCACATCAATGTTGACCAAATGCAACGAAGCGAAGATGGCACTGTTAAAAATGCAGTTCGTTTACATGATGGTTTAATCGTTGAAAGTGTTTTGATTCCTACAGAAACTAGAACTACAGCTTGTGTTTCGAGCCAGGTTGGTTGCAGTTTGGATTGTAATTTTTGTGCCACAGCACGTTTAAAAAGAATGCGAAACCTTGAACCAGGAGAAATTTATGACCAAGTGGTTGCAATTGACAGAGAAAGTCGTTTGTATTACAACCGACCGCTTTCTAATATTGTTTTTATGGGAATGGGAGAACCTTTGATGAATTACAATAATGTCATGAAAGCGATTGCTATGATTACTTCGGAAGAAGGTTTGGGAATGTCTCCAAAACGGATTACTGTTTCTACATCTGGAGTTTCTAAGATGATTAAAAAAATGGCTGATGATGAGGTAAAATTTAAATTAGCAGTTTCGCTACATTCGGCTATTGAAGAAACCAGAAATCAGATTATGCCTTTTACCAAGAACTTCCAGTTGCCCGAACTGAAAGAAGCTTTACAGTATTGGTATCAAAAAACTAAAAGTAAAGTTACCTATGAATATGTGGTTTGGAAAGGCATTAATGATGAAAAAGCTTCTATTGATGCTTTGGTAAAATTCTGCAAATATGTTCCGTGTAAAGTCAATTTGATTGAATACAACCCAATTGATGATGGTGAGTTTCAACAAGCGTCGGATGAAGCAATTAACAACTATATCGATGCTTTGGAAAAAAATGATATCATAGCTAAAGTTCGCAGAAGTCGCGGTAAAGATATTGATGCTGCCTGCGGTCAATTAGCGAATAAAGCATAAAAAAAGTCCCGATACTAAATTCAGTATCGGGACTTTCTTCTTTTATAAAAATCAATTTTTAATTTCCGAAAGTAAAGGCTGTTGGGGCTCCACTATCAATAGCTATGGTAGCATTGTTGTCACAAGTACCAGATCCATAATCAATTTCTGCTGTATGGTTTGGGCCTGTAATAGAAAGAATTCCACTTATAACTCTGTATTGACAACTCAAATCGATAGTTAATGGTGATGCAATTAAAACACTATATACATGTTGAGCACCATTTGGTCTAGTTGTAGTTATGGATTGGTATAGTTTATAAACATTGTCACTAAGATCGTTATTACCAAAATTTGCAACACATTCTCTAGTTCTCGTTCCAACTCTATGATATGTTCCTCCATTAGCAAAAGTTACTGTCATATCAACACTCATAGTGTGAATTGGATGAGCAGCCGTTAAAAGTGAACTAGTTCCCCAAGTTCTAGTGATAGTTCTATTTCCTTCAATTAGATTTCCATTGTGATAGAAATTATCAAAACTATAGTTAATGGTATGTGAGGTAGCATCTGGTTCAAAAACGAAAGAGATTATTATTTTTCCTTTCAAAACAGTCCCGTTTGCTAATGTACATCCAGCAGGATTGTTGAAGCTAAAATCAATAGTTTTTGTAACGGTTTGACCAACAGTTGGGGCTGTTCCAAAAGCAGGTACTCTTGTTACATGAGCACAATCTGAAAGCATTGAGTTTGCGGAATCAGTCGTTTTTCCTGTAGAAGCATTTAAATAAGTATTTCCTTCTTGTTCTTCAACAAGGTCAGAAATGTCATTTGATGCTTGATCCATTTTGCTATTGGCTGTTGCATCAGCACTAGTTAGACTTGTGTCAGACGAGTTGTTGTCTTTTGAACAACTTCCTAATGTAAAAATAGTAACGAGTGCTATAATACTAAATAAATTCTTTGTTTTCATATTTTATTTTTTAATGGTTTGCTAGGTAAGAGTTTCTTTCTTTAAAAAGGTTTAATCAAAGGTAAAAATTTTTTTCAAACAATAGCAATATTGTATCTTTGAGTGCTATGAATATTACCTCACAAATAAAAAAACCCATTCAGGAGGAAATGGAACTTTTTGAAAAAAAGTTCTATGAATCGATGACTTCCAAAATTGCTTTACTAAACAGAATTACCTATTATATAGTGAACCGAAAAGGAAAACAAATGCGACCAATGTTTGTTTTTCTAGTGGCCAAAATGCTTTCCGAAAAGGATGAAGTAAATGAAAGAACCTACCGTGGTGCCAGTGTAATCGAATTGATTCACACAGCAACGTTAGTTCATGATGATGTGGTAGATGATAGTAACCGTCGTCGTGGTTTTTTCTCCATCAATGCGTTATGGAAAAACAAAATAGCTGTTCTTGTTGGGGATTATTTGCTATCCAAAGGATTGTTGCTTTCCATAGATAATGGCGATTTTGATTTGCTCCGAATAATTTCAGTTGCCGTGCGAGAAATGAGTGAAGGTGAATTACTTCAAATTGAAAAAGCACGTAGATTAGATATTGTTGAGGATGTTTATTATGAAATCATCCGAAAAAAAACAGCTACTTTAATTGCCTCTTGTTGTGCACTTGGAGCAAAATCAGTTTCAGAAGATGAAGATAAGGTGGAAGCCATGCGGAAATTTGGGGAATTCATAGGAATGGCATTTCAAATTAAAGACGATTTGTTTGATTATACTGATGATGCTATTGGCAAACCAACTGGAATAGATATTAAAGAGCAAAAAATGACCTTGCCTTTAATCTATGCTTTGAATAATTGTACTGCCAAAGAAAAAATTTGGTGCATCAATTCAATAAAAAATCACAACAAAGACAAAAAGCGCGTTAAAGATGTTATCCAATTTGTAAAAGACAAAAATGGTTTGGCTTACGCCGAAAAAAAAATGGTTGAATTCCAACAGGAAGCTCTTCAAATTCTGGAAAAATTTCCACAATCAGATTATAGAGACTCGCTTTCTCTTATGGTAAATTACGTAATTGACCGAAAAAAATAATTTTTTTATTAATTATTTTAGGAAATCCGATTTAATCTAATTTATTTCCATCTCAATTTAATTTATGTAAATTTACCATCTTTCAATTTTAAATCTTTCAATTTATTTTGATTACCCGCGAAACCATAGATAAAGTTTTTGAAACCGCACGTGTGGAAGAAGTCATTGGCGACTTTGTTCAACTCAAACGTGCCGGTAGCAACTACAAAGGATTGAGTCCGTTTTCGGATGAACGCTCGCCATCGTTCATGGT
The DNA here is from genome assembly GCA_947478365.1 of Flavobacteriaceae bacterium. GTDB lineage: Bacteria > Bacteroidota > Bacteroidia > Flavobacteriales > Flavobacteriaceae > Flavobacterium. Next base: position 3,154 of record CANJWG010000112.1, read on the forward strand.
TTCTCCGGTGAAACAAATTTGGAAAGATTTCAGCTCAGGAAAAGGCGGAAGTGTCGTGACTTTCCTTATGGAGCATGAGCATTTTACTTATCCTGAAGCGATTCGTTTCTTAGCCAACAAATACAACATCGAAATTGAAGAAACTGAAACTTCTCAAGAAGATAAAATAGAAGCCAATGAAAAAGAAAGCATGTACTTGGTTTCTGAGTTTGCCAAAACCTATTTTCATGACACACTTTTAAATACTGAAGAAGGAAAAGCTATTGGATTATCGTATTTTAAAGAAAGAGGTTTTACCAATGAAACGATTGCTAAATTTGGTTTGGGCTATTCACCCGAAACTTGGGATGCTTTTACCAAAGAAGCTTTGTCAAAAGGCTATCAATTGGATTACCTTGAAAAAGTTGGTTTGACTATTCTCAGAGAAGACGGAAAATATTTCGATAGATTTAAAGGAAGAGTGATGTTTCCAATTCAAAGTTTATCTGGAAGAAATTTAGGTTTTGGCGGAAGGATTTTAAACAATGATAAAAAAGCAGCCAAATATCTAAACTCGCCCGAAAGTGAAATTTATCACAAGAGTAAAGTACTTTACGGAATTTTTCATGCCAAACAAGCGATTGCCAAACAAAACAATTGCTATTTAGTAGAAGGCTATACCGATGTAATTCAAATGCATCAAGCCGGAATTGAAAATGTAGTAGCTTCCTCTGGAACGGCTTTAACTCCGGACCAAATTCGATTAATCAATAGATTAACCAAAAATATCACTGTTCTTTTTGATGGTGATGCTGCCGGACTTCGTGCTTCAGTTCGTGGAATTGATTTGATTCTCGAAGAAGGAATGAATGTGAAAGTTTGCACGTTTCCTGATGGTGATGACCCGGATAGTTTTGCTAGAAAAAATTCTTATGAAGATTTAGTTTCATATTTAGAAAATAACGCCAAAGACTTTATCCAGTTCAAAGCATCGCTTTTGATGGTTGAGGCAAATAACGACCCGATCAAGAAAGCTGACTTGATTCGCGATATGGTTGTGAGCATTTCTAAAATTCCGGATAGAATTAAAAGAGAAATCTACATTCAGGAATGTTCCCGAATTATGGATATTTCGGAGCAGGTATTATTGAATACTTTAGCTCAGTTGGTTCAGAAAGATATTTCAGAAGCCGGGAAAAAGCTTAAACAAGAACAAAAAGCATTTGAAGTTGTAAAAAATGAACCGTTGGTTCAACACGAAAAAGTCAATATTGTTTATGAATTGGAACGCAAGATTATTGAAATGTTGCTGCTTTATGGTTCTCAGGAAGCCGACTTTGATGATTTTATTTTAAAAGCTAATGAGGAAGGAGAAATGATCGAGGAAAAAGAAACGAGCAAAGTTAAAGTTCACCAACGCATTTATTTGAGTTTGCAGGAAGATGAAGTTGAATTGGCAAATCCTTTGTTTAAACAAATCTACAGTGATTTAATTGCTTACTACAACCAAAATGAACAATTCAATATTGAGCAATATTTAATGCAATTGTCTGTCGAACATTCGCAAATAGTTACAGATATATTGATGTTGGAAGAAAAAGAATTACTTCACAATTGGGAAACCAAACACATTTATGTGAAAACAAAAAATCAAAATGTGAGTCAATATGTTACCGAAACGATTGTTTCACTTCGGGAATATCTTATCAATAAATTGATTATGGATTTGATGAACAGTTATAGCAGTGAAGAAGAAAATGATTTGGAAGAATTGAAATCGACTATCAACGATTATAACAAACTGAAAGTTAATTTGACCAATAAAATAGGAAGAATTCGCTCAACTTACTTATAAAAAAAACCCTGCTTTTGCAGGGTTCATTTTTTAAACAATTTCCAATGTTTTAGCTTTATTTACAAGATCAACCAAGTTCGTAACATTTAGCTTTGTCAACAGGCGAAGCTTGTAGGTACTGATGGTTTTCTCATTAAGCGCTAAAATTTTAGCAATCTCATTGTTTTTTTTGCCATCGCTAAGGAAGCGTAGTACTTCGATTTCTCGATTTGAAAGTTTGCGATACAAACGTTCTGATTTGTTTTGTTTAGCAATCAATGCTAAACTTTTCTTGATTTCATCATTTAGGATGATTTGCCCTTGACTAACTTTGACAATTGTAATTCCTAAATTTTCAAGTTTTGATGTTTTATGAACATAACCTGCGCAACCTGCTTTTATAGCATTTGGGGCATAGATGTGTTCAGATAAGCTACTAAAAACGATAACTTTAGTTTTTGGAAAAT
>CANJWG010000113.1 GCA_947478365.1 Flavobacteriaceae bacterium
AGATTGAATATAATATTGAATTTAATTTTATTAGGATTATTTGTGTATCGAACACTTACTTCATCTGGAGAAACAGCTATTTCTGAGAAAGGTGTTGGGATGTTCTTACCTATTTTTTCTATCGTATTCTTGGTTTTGGCAAACAAAGCCATTAAAAAGGACGAAGATCTCGTAAAATCTGTGGATCGTTTGCGATAAACCTATAAACTTAGTTTTTAGTGCTGCGAAAAGCCCGAATTTTAACTAATTCGGGTTTTTTATTTAATCTGAACTCGTTTGAGATTCTCATTTATTTCTTCCCTATTTCAACAATCTCTAAATTCTGAATTTTATCGCCATCTATTTGAAACTGCAGCATTGTACGAACTTGATGGAAACCATAAATACCACAAGCTCCAGGATTCATATGTAAAAGATTTAAATTCTTATCAAATTGAACTTTTAGTATATGCGAATGCCCACAAATGAAAAGCTTAGGAGGATTATTTTGAATCTCTGTTCGAATATTTTGATTGTATTTTCCTGGATAACCACCAATATGCGTAATCCAAACATCGACTTCTTCACAAAGAAAACGATTGTTTAACGGAAATTCCATTCGGGCCTTATCATCATCGATATTGCCATAAACTGCACGTAAAGGCTTCAAGGTTTTTATAGTATCTGCAACTATCAAATCTCCAATATCTCCTGCATGCCAAACTTCATCGGCTTGATGAACATATTTCAATATAGTATCATCAATATGACTGTGGGTATCGGAAAGAAGAAGTATTTTTTTCATCAGATGAAATTATAATGGCAAATTTATATTATTTCTTTAAGCTTTTCCCAAGATAAATTATTTGTAAATTTGTCAACTATAATTAGTTCAATGGCACTTTTCAGCAAATTTCTGAACACTGAACACTGATCACTACAATTGAGATATTTTATTGAATTAGCTTATAAAGGAACAAACTATAAAGGTTGGCAATACCAACCCGATGCTGACACTGTTCAGGAAACTCTTAATAAGGCATTATCATTACTGTTAAAAACAGAAATTGATATTGTTGGTGCCGGCAGAACTGACACTGGTGTGCATGCCAAACAAATGTATGCTCATTTTGATTATGATACTGAAATTGACGCTCCCAAATTAATTCATAAACTTAATTCATTTTTACCCAAAGACATTGTTGTATTTACTATTATAAAAGTTGCTCATGATGCTCATGCCCGATTTGATGCAACTAAACGGACTTATGAATACCATATTCATTCCATAAAAGATGCATTTGAAAATGAAGGTAGTTATCAGTTTCAATTACCATTGGATATTGATAAAATGAATGAAGCGTGTCAAATCTTATTTAAATATAATGATTTTGAGTGTTTTTCAAAAGTAAATACGGATGTACATACATTCAACTGCGTGATTTTTGAAGCCAACTGGACTCAAGTCGGAGCTAAACAAAACGGAAATAAACTGGTTTTTACTATTGCGGCCGATAGGTTTTTGCGAAATATGGTTCGTGCCATTGTGGGAACCATGATAAACATCGGAACAGGAAAAATAAGTTTAGCTGATTTTGAAAAAATAATTGAAAGTAAAGACCGCAGTCAAGCAGGATTTTCTGTACCGGCACATGGATTATATTTAACCAAAATTGAATACAAATTCGAGGCATTAGCCAACAGGCAATAGGCAAAAGAAAAAAACATGCAAGCAAAAGCATTCGACACAAATTTATTTAAACGGATTTTAAAATACACCAAACCCTATAAATTTAGATATTATGGGGTTATTTTGTTTGCAATATCACTTTCAGTTTTTGCCGCACTCCGTCCTTATTTATTGAAACAAACTGTAGATGAATATTTAAAACCAAAAGACGAACATGGTCTGATTTTTTATATAAGCTTAATGGGTATAGTCATGCTTTTGGAATCGATTTCACAGTTCTATTTTGTGTATTGGGCCAATTGGTTGGGCCAAGATATAATTAAAGACATTCGAACAAAACTATTCAAACATATCCTTACTTTCAGAATGAAATACTTTGACAATTCTCCTGTGGGGATGTTAGTAACCCGATCTGTTTCTGATATTGAGCAAATCGCTAGGATTTTTAGCCAGGGATTGTTTATGATTTTTAGTGATTTATTGAAAATGATAGTAGTACTATTGTTTATGTTTTACATGAACTGGCGATTGACATGGATAGTGATAATTGCCATGCCTATTTTAGTTTACATCACACGGATTTTTCAGCGTAAAATGCAGGTTGCTTTTGAAGAAGTTCGAACTCAAGTCAACAATTTGAATGTTTTTGTACAAGAACGCGTCACCGGAATGAAGATTGTTCAGCTTTTTAATCGGGAAGATATTGAATTTGAAAAGTTTAAAGAAATCAACAACAAACATAATAAGGCCTGGATAAAAACCATTTTTTATAACTCTATCTTCTTCCCTATTGCCGATATTATTTCGTCATTAACCCTTGGCGCAGTAGTTCTCTATGGCGGCTTCCATATTTTAGACGGAGATAAATTTACCACTTTTGGCGATTTGTTTTCTTATACCATGTTCATCAGTATGCTATTCAATCCGTTGCGACAAATAGCTGATAAATTTAACGAAATGCAAATGGGAATGATTGCCGCAAATCGTGTTTTTGATATTTTAGACAGCGATAGTGATATTCAGAATGATGGTACAAAAATAGCTAATCACTTTCATGGTTACATTCGTTTTGAAAACGTTCGTTTTAGATATATTGATAATGAAGAAGTGTTAAAAGGCATCAATCTTAAAGTAAATGCTGGCCAAACCATCGCCATTGTTGGTGCTACTGGAGCAGGAAAATCGACTATTATTAATTTATTAAATCGTTTTTACGAAATCAATTCGGGCAGTATATATATTGATGACCAAAACATTAATGATTTTAAACTAGAAAGTTTGCGCTCTCAAATTGCAATAGTCCTTCAAGATGTATTTTTATTTGCCGACACTATACATAACAATATTACCCTTAACAATCCTAGTATTACCCGTGAGGAAGTGATTGAATCGGCAAAGAAAATAGGTATACATAAATTCATTAAAAGTCTGCCCGGAGGATATGATTATGATGTAAAAGAAAGAGGCGTTATGCTTTCGTCAGGTCAGCGCCAACTCATTGCGTTTCTTCGTGCTTATGTAAGCAATCCGAGTATTTTGATTTTGGACGAAGCCACTTCTTCAATTGATTCATACAGCGAAGAATTAATTCAAAAAGCTACCGAAACTATTACAAAAGGTAGAACTTCGATTGTTATTGCACATCGATTAGCTACTATTATAAAAGCTGATAAAATTATCGTAATGGACAGAGGTAGGATTGTTGAAGAAGGAACACATCAGGAATTAGTAAACAAAGTAGAAGGTTATTATAAAAAATTATATGACTCACAGTTTGCAGTTGAAAGTTAAACATTCAAAATAATTCCATAAATTCGCTGTCTGAAATAATCAAAGAAATTTATATGAAATGGCACGAGCGAAAGCGACTGCATTTTGTTCTAATAACAAATAAACAAGTAGAAAATGAAATACGATATTATTGTTTTAGGAAGTGGTCCTGGCGGTTATGTTACTGCTATTCGTGCCTCACAATTGGGCTTTAAAGTAGCCGTAATCGAAAAAGAAAGCCTTGGCGGAGTTTGTCTTAATTGGGGTTGCATTCCAACCAAAGCATTACTGAAATCGGCTCAGGTTTTTGATTACTTAAAACATGCTTCTGATTATGGATTGACTATAAAAGAATTTGATAAAGATTTCTCAGCGGTTGTAAAACGTTCAAGAGATGTTGCCGACGGAATGAGCAAAGGTGTCCAATTCTTAATGAAAAAAAATAAAATCGATGTTATTGATGGTTTCGGAAAACTGAAATCAGGAAAAAAAGTTGAAGTTGCGGCGGCAGACGGTAAAGTTACCGAATATTCAGCTGACCACATTATAATTGCCACAGGCGCGCGTTCACGTGAATTGCCTAACTTACCTCAAGATGGTGTAAAAGTAATTGGGTACCGTCAGGCGATGACGTTGCCAACTCAGCCAAAAAAAATGATAGTGGTTGGTTCAGGTGCCATCGGAGTTGAGTTTGCTCATTTTTATAACGCGATGGGAACAGAAGTTACGATTGTTGAGTTTATGCCAAATATTGTTCCTGTGGAAGATGAAGATATATCCAAACAAATGGAACGTTCGATGAAAAAAGCTGGAATTACGATAATGACAAATTCATCTGTAGAAAAAATTGATACTTCTGGAAAAGGGATTAAAGCATTTGTAAAAACCGCTAAAGGCGAAGAAATCCTGGAAGCAGACATTTTACTTTCGGCAGTTGGAATCAAAACCAATATCGAAAACATCGGTTTAGAAGAAGTTGGTATTGCAACCGATAAAGATAAGATTTTGGTAAATGATTATTCTCAAACTAATGTTCCAGGGTATTATGCCATTGGTGATGTAACTCCAGGTCAAGCTTTGGCTCATGTTGCTTCGGCAGAAGGAATTAATTGTGTGGAGAAAATCGCAGGTTTGCATGTTGAGCCAATCGATTATGGAAATGTACCAGGTTGTACGTATGCTAATCCGGAAATTGCTTCTGTTGGATTAACCGAAAAACAAGCCAAAGAAAAAGGATACGAACTAAAAATTGGAAAATTTCCTTTCTCAGCATCAGGAAAAGCAAAAGCTGCCGGAACACCTGATGGTTTTGTAAAAGTGATTTTTGATGCGAAATATGGCGAATGGTTAGGTTGCCACATGATTGGTGCCGGAGTTACCGACATGATTGCAGAAGCAGTTGTAGCTCGTAAACTGGAAACTACTGGCCACGAAATACTTAAATCAATACATCCGCATCCAACCATGAGCGAAGCTGTTATGGAAGCTGTGGCTGATGCTTATGGAGAAGTAATACATTTGTAAAATCAAATTCTAAATATATAATAATCCCATTCGAAAGATTGGGATTTTTTTTAAAAGTAAATTTAAGAGAAGTATATAAAACAAAAAAACATTAATTTGTCTATGGTTTTTGATTTGAAGGCTATAGGCTTATTTTCAAATCAAACAATCAGCTTTCTTGAAAATTTTATTCAAAAATGAACCTAAAAAAAATGAACTTTAAATTAATACAACAATCGCAAACTTTTTCGTGTTGATATATTATTGAATTACGGCATTTTAACAATACAAAAAGACCCTCGATTTCTCGAAGGTCTTTTTGCTTTATTAATTAATTACTTATCGTTTAATCACTCGAAGTGTTTTCACTTCTTCTCCTTGGGTTACAACGATATTGTAAACACCACTTGGATAACGATCTCCGATTTGTTGTTCAACCATATCACTTG
>CANJWG010000114.1 GCA_947478365.1 Flavobacteriaceae bacterium
AGTACTCCATTCTAAATCAGATGGGACATGCCAACCAAGTGGAGCCAACTGCTTTCTTAATGTTGGGTCATTTAACGATGCCGAATCATATATTCCAGCTACAGCATACCAATTGTATAATATACCATAATCACTAGAATCGCCAAAACACCATGCCCCTGTGGTTAAATTAGCCCATTGTGTTGGGTCAGTTACTTGTGGTATTGGAGTTCCATCTCTGTAGTTAAATACATTCAAGTTGGTATTTTGCCAAACTTGTGTTCCAATTGTCACACTTGGAAGTGAGGCGGGCACATTCTGTGTTGTGAAAGTTACTTCATTACCATATGCTATAGTGTTATTTTCAGTAAAAACAAAAGCTCTAGTGTAGTACAATACGTTTGGTAAAAAAATTGGCCATCCTTGAAATGCAGAATCAAAAGTAAAAGTGTTTGAACTTAAATTAACTCCTAAATCATTACTACTATTAGATGATGCAAAATCATATATAGGATTAGGATTAATAGAATATACAAATCCTGCTCTTGTACTTAATTGGTTTGTATTAACATTGCTTATTGTCGCACTAAAGAAAGCACTTGTTCCTGTAATATTGGTAACTGGATTTGTTGTTATTGTTGGTGATATTAAACCTGTATTATTACTAGAAGTAGAACCAGCTGTATTAGCATATAATGCATAAGGCACACTTAACAATTGTGTGGTTCCCATAGCCACAAAGTTTGCTCCTGTATTCAATTCAATGCCTAAATAATATGTTCCGCTTCCCCAGTTAATCCCTGCAAAAGTTCCAATAGTAGCTGTGCCAGTTCCAACAGTTAGATTTACTTGACCCAAATCATCTGTTGGCGCTTGGTGAGTTTCAGAATACACTGGTAAACTCGTTTGTGAGTTCAACATGATGTTGAATTTGAAAGTTACATTTTGATTGATTATCAAAGCGCCAGAACTGTTACGAACTGTTGCTTGGTAGTTAAAGCCTTGTGGAGCTTGGGCATTTATTGCTGTTATTACAATTAGTGCTATGAATTTATATAGTTTTTTCATTTATTATAAATTGATAATTTTTTAAAATTAAGATGGTTTTGACAAATAGATATATAGACCTTTAAATTTTCAAAAGGTTCTAATCCTTAACACAACGTACAGACATACCTTGTACATTAGCGCTGCCCGTTGAGGTATATACACTTCCACTATTATATAGAAGGGAGCGATATGAACCTCCAGTGGGTGAGTACTCTGAAGAACTCCACCAAAGACCGCCTGTGCCAATAAGATTGAATGTACTGCTGTTACGAACACCTCCAGGAAGACCAAAAAAACCGCTAGAGTTTGTAGCGCTTGTATTAGGGGTTAACCAATTTGTGGTGCCTGCTTCTTTCATTTTTCCTCCTGCAACATTTATAATATTTGTTCCATTTACTATTGTTCCACCATTAGCATTTGGGTCGATATAATTTATCAAAGTGCTCCATTCCGAATCTGAAGGAACATGCCAACCAGTAGGAGCAAATTGTTTTCGTAATGACGTATTGTTCAATGAGTTATCATCATATATCCCTGCAACGGCATACCAATTGTATAGTTTGCCATAAGTGGCATTATTGGATGGGTCATTGTTGTAATAGCACCAAGCACCTGTGGTTAATCCCGTCCACTGAGTTTGGTCGATTACTTGAGGTATTGGTGTCCCATCTCTATAGGTTGTTAAATCCAAATTGGTACTACTCCATATTTGCGTTCCTATGGTAACGCTTTGTAATGGGTTTTGCAAAGCAGTAATTTGCGCTTGTAAGTTTGCTATTTGGGCTGTTAGAAAACTATTGGTAACTGCATCTTGAGCATCAATTGGGTCTGCCAAGTTTTTTATTTGCAAATTATTTGCTACATTACTAACTGCCAAAACATCTGCTAAGTTAGGCGTTGCTGATTGAGAGTTTCCAGCACTGTTGGCATACAAAGCATAAGGCACACTTAACAACTGCGTAGTTCCCATAGCCACAAAGTTTCCTCCTGTATTCAATTCAATGCCTAAATAATAATTTCCAGTTCCCCAGTTAATGGTTGAAAAAGTTCCTGTTGTAGCAGTACCTGTTCCTATTACTAGATTTACTTGTCCTAAATCATCTGTTGGCGCTTGGTGGGTTTCACTGTAAACTGGCAAACTGGTTTGTGAATTCAACATGATGTTGAATTTAAACAGTACATTTTGGTTCACAATCAATGCACCAGCACTATTGCGCACGGTTGCTTGGTAATTGAAGCCTTGAGGAGCTTGAGCATTTATTGTTGTTAGTACAATAAGTGCTAATAGGGTAATTAGTTTTTTCATAATTATTTTTTGATAATTTTATACGTGTTCTTTTTGTTGCTTGTTGTGTTTTCAATCGTTACCATGTACATCCCTTGTGTGTAATTAGAAACATCCAAAGGCTCGTCTTTGTTGATGATTCCTGAATACAACTGTTTGCCATTCAAATCCACAATTGTAATTCCAAAGGAGCTCATATCAGGATGTGATACACACAACGATTGTGAGGTTGGGTTGGGATAAACTCTTAATTGAACATCCAAGACATTATCTTCAACGCTTAGCGCTTGTAAATCTAAAGCTGGATAATAACCATTACCTAATTGATTTCCTCCAGCAGTCATTAAACCTATAACAGGCTCACCTGTGGTCCAGGAAACTTTAAGATTGCTGTTGGATTGTGTTTTTCCAGCTGTGCCTATCACTTGCTTGGAAATAGTTTGTGAGTAGCCTATGGTGGTTACTAACAAAAAGAGTGCTAACTGTTTCATTGTCATGTATTTTTTATAGTGGCGAATATAATTCTATTTTTCTTTCTTTTCAAGTTGATGGATTATTTTATAGAAAAAACAAAGAGGGAGAGTACTCCTATTGTATTTTTTGAGTGAAGGTTGTCAGGGGGAGGAAACAAGCTATTCACCTAAAGACTAAAATAAATAGCCGAGTTAGAAATTTTAGAAAATAATTTTTTGGTTAAGTTGAGAAAACAATCCACTTCTAGCTACGAATTGATATATTCTTTAAGTTAAGAAGAATAGTTTTTGCTTTAGAAGTTTGGTTTAGAGGATGTTTCTGTTTCGTCAATCACAAAATTGAAAAGGGAATTAACATAATCAGCTTTGTCAAATTTGGTTTTAAAAAATGAATTTATACCAACAAAAGCTTTCAGTTATTGGTTTTCCTTTTGTGTAATTGTATAATCAACATTCGTAAACCCATCATCCATATCAAAATATAAAACAATTCCATCAGTAAACAAATGTAATTACTTCCCGATACAGAAATTCGCAAAAATATTCCCTAAAAGTTCATCATTAGTAACTTCTCCGGTTATTTCACCAAAGTAATACAACGCTTGTTTGATATCAATTGCCATTAAATCAGAAGACACGTTAGATTGCAAACCAAATTTTACTTTTTGAATTTCTTCCAAAGCTTTTAAAAGCGAATCATAATGACGTGTGTTGGTTACTATCGTTTCGTTATTGCGCAAAGCACCTGTGTTGACAAAAGAAAGGAGTTGGTTTTTGAGTTCGTCAATTCCTATATTGTTTTTGGCGGAAATGAATATAGTTGTCGGTTCTCCGTTGACGGTTGTCAGTTTTTTATTTATAGTTGAAACAACGTCATCAGAAATTAAATCTTTTTTATTAATAACAATTATAATTGGTTTTTGAGGAAACTGATTTTTGGTTTTATTAATTTCTATAATTAGATTTTCTAGTTTCCCGACAATCGACAACTGACAACCGTCAATCAAATACAACACAACCTGCGCTTGCTCTATCTTTTCAAAAGTCTTTTTGATTCCAATGCTTTCAACTACATCCTTAGTTTCCCGAATTCCTGCCGTGTCAATAAATCGAAATCCGATGCCGCCAATAACTAATTCGTCTTCAATGGTGTCACGCGTCGTTCCGGCAATTTCAGAAACTATGGCTCTTTCCTCATTTAATAAAGCATTCAATAAGGTAGATTTTCCAACATTAGGCTCTCCAACAATGGCCACCGGAATACCGTTTTTAATGACATTCCCAACAGCAAATGAATCGATTAAACGCTTCAACACAAATTCAATTCGGGTCAATAATTCGCTAAACTGAGTTCTGTCGGCAAATTCAACATCTTCTTCGGCAAAGTCTAATTCGAGCTCGATTAATGAAGCAAAATTCAAAAGTTCTTCTCTTAGTTTGGCTATTTCATTTGAGAATCCACCACGCATTTGCTGCAACGCAATTTGGTGACTAGCTTCATTATCGGAAGAAATTAAATCGGCCACCGCTTCCGCTTGAGACAAGTCTAGTTTTCCGTTTAAAAAAGCCCTCAAAGTAAATTCTCCTGCTTGGGCCATTCGGCATCCTTTTCGCAATAGTAATTGAATAATTTGTTGCTGAATGTATGTCGAACCGTGACAGGAAATCTCAACAACGTCTTCACCGGTATAGGAATGTGGATTCTTGAATATAGAGAGTAATACTTGGTCAAGAACTTTCCCATCATCCACAATATGGCCAAGATGAATAGTGTGTGTTTTTTGTTTAGATAATGATTTCCCAGATACCGATTGAAATACTTGCTCAGCAATAGTCAAAGCTCCTGTACCCGAAAGTCGGATAACAGCAATGGCACCAGCACCCGAAGGCGATGCTAAAGCAATAATAGTTTCTTGTGAAATCATTTTTTGAATTTGAGCAAAGGTAAAACTTTATAAATAAAAAAACCGTCCTAATTTTTCAATCGGACGGTTTCTCGGTATAAAGATTAGTTTATATTTAGTTATTTAACATTACCGGCATTACTAGCATGGTAACGGTTTCGCCTTCATCTAAGCCATCAATTGGGGTTAAAATTCCGGCTCTGTTAGGCATTGACATTTCTAACATAATTTCGTCAGAAGTTAAATTAGTCAACATTTCAGATAAGAAACGAGAATTAAATCCAATTTGCATATCATCACCTTGATAATCACAAGTCAATCTTTCTTCTGCTTTGTTTGAGTAGTCAATATCTTCGGCAGAAATATTCAATTCGGCACCCGCAATTTTCAAGCGAATCTGGTGTGTAGTTTTGTTAGAGAAAATCGCAACACGACGAACAGAATTCAATAATAAAACTCTGTTGATCATTAATTTGTTCGGATTCTCTTTTGGAATTACCGCTTCATAGTTTGGATATTTTCCATCTATCAAACGACAAGTTAAAATATAACTATCAAAAGAGAAAGTGGCATTAGAATCGTTGTATTCAATTGTCACATCTGCATCAGAAGTTCCTAAAATACTTTTTAAAATATTCAAAGGTTTC
>CANJWG010000115.1 GCA_947478365.1 Flavobacteriaceae bacterium
GAACCAATTGAAAAAGAAAAGAAAACGAAAATCAAGGTTAAATTGAATGATGGTAAGGAGAGAGAAATTAATTTTATGATTTCTACTTCTTTCTGGAGTGCTGACGGTCATCCAGTTTCGGCAACAGAATTTATGGAAAGTCTTTTTGGCAAACTGCCAGAATTATTCAAGGATGAACAAGAATTACGTACTTTGTGGAGTAGTCCATTAACTCGTAAAGTGCTTTTAGCCAAGTTAGATGAGTCAGGTTTTAGCAAAGAGGATTTACAAATGCTACAAAAGTTAGTTAATATGGACAATAGTGATTTGTACGATGTCTTAGAATATGTCTTTAATGGCGATTTTAAGAGCAAAACCAGAGAAGAGCGTGTTCAGATTGCAGAAGAAACTATTTACGCTATCCTTAACGAAAAACAAAAGGAGTTCATCGCATTTGTTTTAAGCAAATATGTTGAATCTGGTGTTGATGAATTGGATCAAGAAAAACTACCACAATTACTGATTAACAAATACCAATCGTTGGAGGATGCAAAGGAAATTCTGGGCGACGGAGGAGATATCCGAAAACTTTTTATAGAGTTCCAGAAGTATTTGTATCAAGAGGAGGTTGCATAAAAAACCCAACAATACCGAACTCCGAGATTGGCTATTTCCAATTTTGATGAATGGGCAGGTGAAGGTTAATGAAGAGTGATTGAAATAAAAAAAATTATGAATAAAACACTTTTACAAGAATATTGGAATAAATACAAAGCTGAATTTGGAACAGATAACTTCAAAAAAAACGAGTTATACAAATGGTCTTTATTCAAGCAGATGTATCCGATTTGGAAATGGAAAAAAGGAGAGCCGAATATAGAAATGTATGAAAATACATTTAACGTAGATGGTCATAAAAATCTATGGTTAAGTGGAAACTTTTTTCCAATAGGCATGCTTAATTTGATGTTAAAAAATTTCCCAGAAGAAACAGAAAATGCAATGATCCTTTTATTGGATGAGTCGAAGGAACTTTCTAATAGAATTGATTCATTTACAGCAATCTTAGATAATAAACTACCTGAATTAGCAAAATTAATTACTGAAAAACCAATCAATCAACATTATCATGGAGATTTAAGAGCAATCTCAATTTATCTAACCTTACAATATCCAGAAAAGTATTTTTTATACAAGCATACTATGTATAAAACATTTTCAGAAATATTGGAGATGCCCAAAGTAAAAACTGGAAAAACTTCAAATTATACAGAATATTTAGATATCTGTAATGGAATTAGAGAATTTATTAGATCTGATAAGGGTTTTATAACAAATTACAAAGATTTTTTGAAGGGTGAAAATTTTTATGAAGATCCCTATTTGCATTTATTAGTTCAAGATTTTATACTCTCAGTCAGTACATATGAACCTTCCTATTGGATCTTTCAAGGGAATCCTAAAGTATATGATTTTTCAAGTGCGATAAACGAAGGGACCATTGATCAATGGACAGCAAGTGCTCATCGAGATAAAATGAGAATTGGTGATAGAGTTGTTTTTTGGCTTACTGGAACTAATTCAGGTTGCTATGCTTTAGGAGAAATAACAAGTGATCCTTTTAAAAATTTTGAACCTAAAGATGAATTTTGGAAAGAAGAGGATAAATCGGAATGGAAAGTTGGGGTTAAAATATCTCACAATTGCTCGTCGAATCCAATTTTAAAAGAACAAGCTGATATAACAGAGGAACTTGTTAGCCTTAATGTTGGTAACCAAGGCACGAATTTTACTGCTACTAAAGAACAATATGAATGCATTGAAGATATTATAAATTCAGGTTATCCTGATGCTTATACTAAAATTAAAAAACAGTTGGCTAAAGATAAAATGGAAGTCTTTTTGTCCATATTGCGAAATTTTGTAAAGGAAAACATTCTCATAGAAAGTGACCCTCGAATTAGTTTTAATATTAGAGAAAGCAAAAATCGACTTGTGTTTTTAATTGGTAAAAGATATACCCTTCGAATTGAAAAAATTAAAAATGAAACAGTATTGTCTTTTATTTCCCCTAACAATTATAATGGGGATAAAAACAATTCTTTTACTAATAGTAAAGGCGAAAGTGAAGCGTTCAGGAATTTTTACGATGATTCACAGGCAGATCAAATGTTGAAATACATAAATGATGGATTAACTAAAGAATTATCAAGAAATCATATTTGTAATTTTAAAAGCCATTCAAATTCTGAATTTGCAAAAGATATTTTGGGTGAATCAAGTAATAATTATAATAATGAAAAATTAACAAACATAGCCATGTCACAAATACCATTAAATCAAATACTTTATGGGCCTCCAGGAACTGGTAAGACTTATAATACAATCAATAAAGCTTTGGACATTTTAGAAGTGGATACTTATAATATGAAAAGAGCAGACATTGTTAAACTTTTTAAATTAAAAGTTCTAGAGGGTCAAATTGTTTTCACAACTTTTCATCAAAGTTTTTCATACGAAGATTTTATAGAGGGTATAAAACCAGTTGTTGATTCTAATGAATCAACTATAGAGGGAGATTTAAAATACACAGTTGAAAATGGGGTGTTTAAGGATTTAGTCGAGCGTATTGATAATGCTCAACAATTCTTTGAATCCGCCCAAAAGGAAATTTACATTGACCCATTAAAATTTAGTAAAAACGTTAATAAAATTTCGCTTGGAAATTCCCAAGATTCAAAAGATGATGTCATATATGAATATTGCATGAATAATGATTGTATCGTTATTGGATTCGGGGAAGATATTGATTTTACAGGTGTTAAGAATAGAATTGAAATTAGAAAGCGTTTTCAAGACAACGGAATAGAAACTACAACCTCAATGGATTTTAATATTTCGGCAATTGAGAGATTTGTATTATGGATGGAGTTAGGTCAATTGGTTTTTGTCTCCGATGGCATGTCTAAATTAAAAGCTATAGGAGAAGTCACAGGAGATTATTACTGCGATCCATCTTCGCCTATAAGATATGCTCAGTTCAGAAAAGTAAAATGGCTTTATAAAGATTTAGCTTTGCCAATTGAAGAAATATATGGTAAAAAATTCTCTCAACAGACTATTTATCAAATAGATCAAAAACAAATCAATCAATCTTTTTTTTCTGTAAAAACCCCAAAAAAGACAGGTGCAGACAAATATGTCTTAATTATTGATGAGATAAATAGAGGGAATATTTCCGCCATTTTTGGTGAATTAATTACGCTAATCGAACCTGATAAAAGAAAAGGAGAAGCTGAAGAATTGAGTGCCATTTTACCGTATAGTAAAATACCATTCTCAGTTCCTAAGAACTTATATATTATAGGCACGATGAACACTGCCGACCGCTCTGTTGAAGCATTAGATACAGCACTTCGCAGACGTTTTTCCTTCGAAGAAATGTTACCGAAACCTGAGTTATTAAAAGACAAAGGAGAAAACGGAAGTGGGAAAGTTGGCAAAATTGTTTTAGAAGAATTATTAATTACCATCAACGAACGCATAGAAGCATTAGTAGATAGAGACCACACCATTGGTCATGCCTTTTTTATGGAGGTAGATTCGTTGGATACTTTAAGAAACGTATTTGCAAACAAAGTAATTCCTTTGTTGCAAGAATATTTCTATGGCGATTATGCAAAAATGGAGATGGTTATTGGTCCAGATTTCTTTAACAGCGAAAAACGCAAGAAAAAAGTAGCATTTGCCATTCAAAACGAGGATGTTGAAATTTCAACTGGTAATTTTGAATTGATGAATATTTTAGAACCAACATTTAATTTCGATTCGGCAATAAACAGATTATTAAATCGAAAAGTAATCGAAGTTGAAGTCAATTGATGTCTTTGAACATGGCCGCTTATCTATCGGTGAACAAGGTTTTAAACAAAGCCATTGGGATGCCTTTGTCAAATTAAATACTGTTCACAATAATGAGTATTTTGATGTTTTGTACGACGGTTTACGATTCAAACAATATGTTGGTGTAATCCAAGTAGATGGTTTGTTGGTGCACATTCATCCAAAAGCAGACAAAGACGATAGTAACGATAAATGGAAAGATGTCTTACTTCAAATGCTTAAGGCTTGTGGAAAAGTAAAAGCACAAACGGCAGGTAATGCCAATCTCAAAAAACAACACATTAACTTATTAGAGATCTATTTCGAATACTTTTTAAAAGAAGTAGATCAACTCATCCATGCAGGTTTAGTAAAGAAATACCGAACAGAAACAAGTAATGTAAAAGCATTGAAAGGCAAACTCGATTTTGCAGGAAACATTCGCCACAACCTTATTCACAAAGAACGGTTTTATACGACTCACCAAATTTATGATGCCAACCATAAATTGCATCAAGTACTGTCACATGCTTTAGATATAGTAGGGCTATTTACACGAGCAACAAGATTAAACGATAAGTGCAGAAGGACGCAGTTGGCTTTTCCTGAAGTAGATAGAATAAAACCAAGCCTTCAATTGTTAGAATCGATTAAAATCAATCGAAAAACAGCTCCATATGAACGAGCATTGGAACTAGCAAAATTGATTATTCTCAATTATTCGCCAGATATAAATCACGGACAACAAAAAATGATTGCACTTCTTTTCGATATGAATGTGTTGTGGGAAGAATACGTTCTTAGGGCCTTAAAAAAACATGCTCAAAAACATCCAGAAGAAATGTTAGGCGTAACAGGTCAAGAATCAAAAACATTCTATGGTTCACAACGGACCATACGTCCTGACATTGTTTTGAAAAAAGGCGATGAAACAATCATCATCGATACCAAATGGAAGCGTCCCACGAATAAGGCTGCCAGTATTGAAGATTTGCGTCAAATGTATGCTTACGCTCGATTTTGGCTTACAAATAAGGTAGTTCTTTTATATCCAGGAGAATATTATGATAGTGGCTATAAATCGTATCCGAATGACAATGATCTCAATGATCACGAGACTGATTTTCACCATTGTAAAATAGCAATGGTAAGTGTTTTAAAGGATGAAATGCTCTCTGAAAATTTGGCGGAGGATGTGATGGGCTTGGTTGTTTGTCCTTGAACATTCGTGCATTCAATAACTCTCAAATGCTAATAACACTTAATCTACTTTTATATTTTAGAAATTTTAGAAAAAGACTATTTTTATCCAAATGAATCTACCACACGATCTAAAAGTTTCAGTTAGCAAATTAAGTTCCTGCTTTCGAAATACAAGTGCAACTTATAAGTATTATTGGTTTTTGGCGATTATCGAATCGATAGAAGAAGGAAAAGATGAAATCCCCAAGAAAGAGCTTTTTGCTCGTA
>CANJWG010000116.1 GCA_947478365.1 Flavobacteriaceae bacterium
ACAGATGCTCCGGTCGAAAATGCAGAAGCAATAAAAGAACAAGTGGTAATAGATATGAAGAAAAAAAATGAAGCTAAGCAAAAAACAAAAAAATAGTTAATTACTTTCTAATAAATATAAATCCTATTGCCGAATTCAGTGATAGGATTTTTTATTTTTACATAAATACGAAACTATGAACACACGCCAACAGCAACTCGAAGCTTTTAATAGATTACTCGATATCATGGACGATTTGCGTGCCAAATGTCCGTGGGATAAAAAACAAACTATTGAAAGCCTACGTCATCTTACCATTGAAGAAACCTATGAATTAGGGGATGCTATTTTAAATAATGATTTCCAAGAAATCAAAAAAGAGTTGGGTGACTTGTTATTGCATATTGTTTTTTATGCTAAAATCGGGAGCGAAACCACCGATAGTTCATCATCGCTCACTACTGGTTTTGATATTGCTGATGTGTGTAATGAGATTTGCGAAAAATTAATCCATCGTCATCCACATATTTACGGCGATGTTGTCGTTGCTGATGAAGAAGAAGTTAAGCAAAACTGGGAAAAGCTAAAACTTAAAGAAGGAAAAAAATCAGTACTTGAAGGTGTTCCTAAAAGTTTACCCGCATTGGTAAAAGCAAGTCGAATTCAAGATAAAGTAAAAGGTGTCGGATTTGATTGGGAAGAACCGCATCAAGTTTGGGATAAAGTACAAGAGGAATTGCAAGAATTGCAAAAGGAAGTCAATGCTGGTAATCCAGATAAAATAGAAGCTGAATTTGGCGATGTGCTATTCTCGATGATTAATTATGCCCGATTTCTAAAAGTAAATCCAGAAGATGCTTTAGAACGCACTAATAAAAAATTCATGAAACGATTCATGTATCTCGAAAGTAAAGCTGGAGAACTCGGAAAACCATTAATGGATATGACTTTGGCAGAAATGGATGTTTTTTGGGAAGAAGCGAAGCGGCTTCCCTAAAAATTGGAATTAGAAAATCTATGAATTTCAAATACCTAAATTTGGGAAGAAGCGAAGCGGCTTCTCTAAAAATTGGAATTAGAAAATCTATGAATTTCAAATACCTAAATTTGGGAAGAAGCGAAGCGGCTTCCCTAAAAATTGGAATTAGAAAATCTATGAATTTCAAATACCTAAATTTGGGAGGAAGCGAAGCGGCTTCCCTAAAAATTGGAATTAGAAAATCTATGAATTTCAAATGCCTAAATTTGAACGAAGCTAAAAATTATAGTATTCAGCCTGCTTGCAGGTTTTCAGTCTCAGTTTGCAGAAATAACATCTATATTCTATTTTCTTTTCTCTCTATTTAATTATATTTGAATCAAACTAACCAACCAATTAATCAAAATATGTCTCAAGAAAAGCAACATTTACAACGTTCATTAGGTTTAATAGATGCCACAAGTTTAGTGGCAGGTTCCATGATAGGTTCTGGGATTTTTTTAGTTACCGCAGCCATGGCAAGAGATGTTGGCTCAGCCGCATGGATATTAGTAATTTGGTTGGTCACAGGATTATTGACCATGTCGGCTGCCTTAAGTTATGGCGAGTTAGCCGGAATGATGCCCAATGCCGGTGGACAATATGTCTATATTCAAAGAGCTTATGGAAAATTAATTTCGTTTTTATACGGCTGGACTGTTTTTACCGTAATTCAGACCGGAACTATTGCAGCAGTTGCAGTAGCTTTTTCTAATTACACGGCAGTTTTCTTTCCAATATTGGAAAACAAAATATTGACTATAGGAGAGAGTTTTTCTTTTACAAATAAGCAAGTTTTAGCGATGTTTATTATTGCTTTGCTCACTTATATCAATACCAAAGGTATCCGAAGTGGAAAAATAATTCAGGTGGTTTTTACTTCTGCCAAGTTAATTGCACTGTTTGCCTTGATAATTTTGGGAATTTATATTGGTTTTCATACCAATACTTTTGCTGATAATTTTTCTAGTATGTGGGAAGCCAAGAAAACGGTTTTGGAAGAAGATGGTACTCTGACCATCACAAAATTATCAGGAATTGCGCTAATTGGGGCGATGGGTGCAACCATAATCAATTCATTATTTTCCAGTGATGCTTGGAACAATGTTACCTTTATTGCAGCCGAAATTAAAGACCCAAAAAAGAATATTCCAAGAAGTTTGTTTTTAGGGACACTGATTGTAACTATCATTTATATTTTGGCCAATATTGCTTACCTAGCATTATTACCGTTAAACGGAAGTCCTGACGGAACAGTAGTTCAAAACGGAATTATGTTTGCCAGTCAGGATAGAGTAGGAGCTGCAGCAGCAAGCATTATTATGGGTAATGTAGGTGTACTTTTGATGGCGGGATTAATTATGGTCTCTACTTTTGGATGCAATATTGGTTTGATTTTGTCGGGAGGAAGATTGTTTTATGCTATGGCAAAGGATGGCTTATTCTTCAAAAGAGCGGGAGAATTAAATAATTATGATGTTCCGGCGAAAGCACTTTGGTTTCAATGTCTTTGGGCATGCATATTATGTATTTCAGGTAAATATGGTGACTTGTTAACCTATGCTACTTTTGCTTCCTTACTTTTTTATATTTTAACAATTGGAGGTTTATTTATTCTTCGCAAAAGGGAACCTGATGCCGAAAGACCATATAAAGCATTTGGTTATCCTTTTGTTCCTATATTGTATATGATTATTACCGGTCTAATTTGTGTTGATTTATTGATTTATGATACCCGAAATACAGGCTTAGGTTTATTCATTGTGGCATTAGGAGTTCCGGTATTTTATATTTTTATGAAGAAAAAAGAATAAAAAAAAGCCCCGATTTGATTTTCAAATCGGGGCTTTTTTTATAATAATGTTTATATAATGTTTATTATTGTTTCGGCGTTGCTGGTGTTGGAGCAGCTTCTGTCATTTCAATTTCAAAAATGATATTAGCGTTTGGAGGAATAACATTCCCGGCGCCTCTTTCTCCATATCCTAATTTTGAAGGGATGAAAACCAAAACAGTATCTCCAAAGTTCATCAATTCTAATGCTTCAATAAATCCAGGGATTAGGCCATCTTTCTTTCCATAAGAAAAAGGGAATGGTTGATAACCGTTTTGTTTGGCTCTGTTTTCATCGTATTTTCCATACTCTTTATTTACATTTTCCATACTGCTGTCAAAAAGACTTCCGTCTTCTAAATAACCTGCATAATTAATGTAAACATTAGTTCCTTCTGTTGGTTTTTTACTTGTTCCAGCTTTAATGATTTTATATCTTAAACCGCTAGCAGTAACAGTTGCAGCTGCTTTAGTATCGTTTAAATATTTTGCTTTTGTTGCCATTACTGGCCCGAATTTAGCAGTGTATTCTGCTTTTCTTTGCGCTTCTAATTCAGCTTGTTTTTTATTGTTTTCAGCAGCTATAGCTGCTTCTTTTGCATCATCACCAGCTTTGTTAGCCATATAATCAGCAAAAGTTTTTGCAGCATCAAATTTCTTTGCTTCAGCTCCTTTTCTAACAATGGTAATTTTATTTATTACATCATCTTGAGCAATTTTATCTACCACTTCCTGACCTGTAATTACATAACCAAAAATAGTATGCTTTCCTGTTAACCATGATGTTTCTTTATGTGTTATAAAAAATTGAGATCCATTTGTTTTTGGACCTGAATTTGCCATTGCCAAAATTCCAGCTCTGTCAAATTTGGCATCAGTAAACTCATCTTTAAAAGCATAACCTGGTCCACCAGAACCATTTCCTTGTGGATCACCACCTTGAATCATAAAATCAGCAATAACTCTGTGGAATTTCAAACCGTTATAAAAAGGTTTTCCTTTTAGTTTTTCATCCGTTACTGAAGCATTTGTGCCTTCAGCAAGCGAAATAAAGTTAGCAACAGTAATTGGTGTTTTTTGATATTCTAATTGAATAAGGATTTTTCCTTTTACGGTTTCAATTTCAGCAAAGATTCCTTGGTCGGTTGAAGGTGCTGCTGGTTTTTTTTCTGATACGGTAAACTTTGTTCCAGTTGGTTTTGCTGCTGGTGTCTTTTTTGATTGTGCAGCGGCACTAATTATTCCAAGACATAGCAAAAGAAGAATGTTGAATTTAATTTTACTCATGATTTATTAATTTATTTACTATTTATAATTTACTTTTTAGTTCGACTTCAAAAATCAAGTTGGCATTTGGTGGAATCACATTCCCGGCGCCTTGCTCTCCGTAACCAAGATCGAACGGAATAAAGAAAACGGCTTTTTCGGCCATTTTTAATTTACTCAATCCTTCTACAAATCCCGGAATCATTCTGTTAGAACCCATTACATACTGTAAAGCTGAATAGCCGTTTTGCATCGCTCTTTGCTCGTCAAATTTACCAAATTCTTTGGCAACATTAGGGCTGCTTGTGTCAAAAAGCGTACCGTCTTCTAGAAATCCGGCGTATTCTATATACACGGTTTCACCATCTTTTGGTTTTTCTGAAGTCGATTTCTGAGTGATTTTGAATTTAAATCCCGATGAAGTCTTGGTTGCCGATTTCTCTAATTCATTAAAATATACAACTTTTTTATCTTTGACTATTTTATATTTTGCATCATAGATTTTTTTATTTTCAGCGTCAATAGCAGCTTGTTTCTTTTGATTTTCGGCTTCTGCTTTGAAATGATCAGTAAAGATTTTTACCGCGTCAAACTTTTTAGCTGCTTCTCCTTTTCTAATGATAGTAACTTTTTTAATATGATCATCCTGAACAATAGAATTGATTACAGTCATTCCGTCTCCAATAACACAACCAAAAATTGAATGTTTTCCATCTAACCAAGGAGTGTCTTTCAAAGTAATAAAAAATTGACTGCTGTTTGTATTTGGACCCGAGTTCGCCATCGATAAAACACCCGGTTTGTCATGTTTTAAATCGGTAAATTCATCTCTGCACTTGTAACCCGCATCACCAGAACCATTTCCTAATGGATCTCCGGTTTGAATCATAAAATCTTCTGAATCACCATTTGATTTAGAGATAACACGGTGAAATTTCAAACCATCATAAAAAGGTTTTCCTTTAAATTCTTTAGATACAAATTGGTTTTTACCTTCGGCTAACGTAACAAAATTGGCTACCATAATAGGAGCTTTTTCGTATTCAAGTTCTAATAAAAGGGTTCCTTTTGAGGTTTCAATTTCGGCATATAAGCCATCTTTCAGGTCTTTATATTCGTCTTTACAAGATGTAAGACATAACCCGATAACAGCTAAAAGAAGATAAATCTTTTTATTCATTTTTTGTAATATTAA
>CANJWG010000117.1 GCA_947478365.1 Flavobacteriaceae bacterium
CCAAAGAGCAAAATCTTGTGGGTTTTTCTTATCGCCTTGTCCATCAGTATCACGCGTATTGGCTAACATTTCATCAATGTTTCTTCCGCTTAATTTTCCGTAATGATTGTTCTCGTTAAACTTTACTACATCAAAATAGACAGAGCCGTTTTTTTCGTAAGCAAATCCTTTTTCAATAATTTGGTTTACAATTTCAATTTGTTCAATGATATGACCAGTTGCTGTTGGTTCAATACTAGGTGGAAGAAAATTAAACTGATTTAAAACATCATGAAAATCGACAGTATATCGCTGTACAATTTCCATTGGCTCTAATTGCTCCACACGAGCTTTTTTAGCAATCTTATCTTCACCATTATCTATATCATCTACAATATGGCCAACATCCGTAATGTTTCTTACATAACGAACTTTATATTCTAAATGAAGAAAGTATCTGAAAATCATATCAAAAGACATGAAAGTACGAACGTTTCCAAGATGCACATTACTATATACTGTAGGTCCACACACATACATTCCAATATTTCCTGCATGCACAGGTTTGAAAACTTCTTTTTCTCCTGAAAGAGAATTGTATATTTTTAGTTGGTGGTTTTTATATCGTTGCATATTTTGAATCTTTTTCCAGCTTTTCGTTTCAATCTTTTGTTTTGTCCTTCGACAAGCTTAGGATGAAAAAAAAGAATTTTTAATTCAACCTGACTGCCGGCAGGCAGGTATGGGGGATTAAAATTTAGTATCTAATTTGATGTAGTCTAGAAACTCACTTCGTGTTGAATCCTTTTTGAACTTTCCTCCGTATTCTGAAGTTACGGTACTACTTTCTATATCACGAATACCGCGTGAATTTACACAAAGATGTTTGGCATCAATCACACAAGCCACATCTTCAGTGCCTAACACTTGTTGCAATTCTTGAACGATTTGCATAGTTAAACGTTCCTGCACTTGTGGTCTTTTAGCAAAATAATCTACAATTCTATTCATCTTAGAAAGTCCAACTACGGTTCCATTTGAAATATAAGCTATATGCGCTTTGCCAATTATTGGTAATAAATGATGCTCACAAGTAGAGTAGAGGGTAATGTTTTTTTCGACTAACATTTCGCCATATTTGTAATTATTGGCAAAGGTGGAAGCCTTTGGTTTTTTATTTGGATTTAAGCCGCCAAAAGTTTCTTTAACAAACATTTTAGCAACACGATTTGGTGTTCCTTTTATACTATCATCTGTTAAATCCATTCCAAGGGTATTTAGAATATTTTCAACATCTCTTTTTATTAGTTCAATTTTTTGTTCATCAGATAAATTAAACGCATCATTTCTTACAGGATTTTGGGCACTTGTTGCAATATGATTTTCGTCTAATTCGTCGTTAATTTGGTCACTATTTACCATTAAATCCTTTATTAATTTGGGTTAAAAAATAAAAGCACAAAGATAAATAATAAAATTCAATATCAAATTCAAAGTGTTAATATTTAAAATATTCAATTTTCAATGTTGATTTTTTGTTAAATTTATGTAAATTTCGCTCCTAAAAATTGGATTCGTATGAAATGTAGAATTTTACTTCTTTTAAGTTTAGTATTTATTAATTATTTAAATTCACAAAATTTACTGGGAAATCCTGGTTTTGAAACATCTGATGGTTTCATTACCAATGGTGCGGGATATGTTCAAGTACCTACGCCATATTCAGGAACAACTGCTACAGGAAATTTTGCGGTTGTTACCAATCCAAAAACAATAAACACAAGTGATTTCATTTTTGAAGGTGAACATACAACAGGAACCGGGAAAATGTTGGTTATTGATGGTAATACGACGGCCAACTCTTCATCTTGCCAATTGGGTGCAACTGCTGTTCCAAAAACAATTTGTTCGGGTGGTACGAGTACTATAAAAGCTGCTGAGTATACATTTACTTCAACTCCAGGCGTTTCTTTGGATCCTATGATTGGGAGTACAACAATTTTGAATAGTGGTAATGATAATAGCCCTTCTGCAGTTACTAATATTGGATTTAATTTTAATTTTGGAGGTACAACTTATACACAATATTCAGTTTCTCCCGACGGATGGCTGCTTTTAGGAGGCGCATCGCCATCGAGTCAACCAATAAATTCAATCGCTAGTGCACAAAATACACCTAAATTATATCCGTTTTGGGATGATTTGGCGACAGGTACTAACGGGAACGTAAAAGTTTTAGTAACAGGCATTGCACCCAATCGAATATTTATAGTTGAATGGAATGTCACTATTCCAAGAGATCTCGCTGGTGCTGCTAATTCTACTTTTCAAATGTGGATGTACGAGAGTACTAATGCCATAGAATATCACTATGGTGCCATGGGAGTTCAAACGTCCAATAGTATTTCAGGAGGATATACTGTTGGTTCTACTAATTTCAGTAGTATTACTTTTGCTTCAAATACAGCTAGCATCACTACTCCACCTAACAATGCAAACAACACAGTTCCTCTTCCCGGAACTACTTATACTTATACCCCATTATCTTCATTTATTTGGTCACCAATCACAAATTTGTATACTGATGCTGCGGCAACTAATGCATATACTGGTGATTCAAGAAATGTAGTTTATGCCACACCCGCTGCCGGAGCAACTTATACAGTAACCGGTACAAATACGTCAGGATGTGTTGCTACTAGTTCCGTAACAATCATTGTAAATCCATTACCAAACGTTACGAGTACAAGTTTGGTACAAACGATTTGTCCGGGAAACACAGCTACTTTTACCATTACAGGAACACCAAATACTACGGTTACTTTATCAAATTCTACAGCTGTTGTAAACATTGACCAATTTGGCATAGGAACTTTTACCACTCCGCCTTTAAATGCTTCGGTAGTTTATCAACTAACAAAAATTAAAGTATTTCTTACTTCATGCGAAAGAAATCTAATTCCTTCAGCAATAACTCTTTCTGTAAATGTTCTCCCTAATGGTTGTGCTACAGTTGCTACAATACCAGCACCAGGAACACTTCCATTAGGATTAGCTTTATGCACAACAGGTGAGTGTAGAACATTAGAAGCAGATGTCTCTCAAGTAGCATCTACTACCAGCTATGCTGTAAGTTCGATTCCGTATTGCCCACAAGCAGCTTTTGAAAACCCATCATGGATTAATATTGGTCCGGGCTCTACATTTGGAGATGACGATTGGTCTGATGGATTTTCTTTTCCTGCAGGTATGAATTTTTGTTTTTATGGACAAAATTATACTCAATTAAATGTTGGTACAAACGGAGTAATTCGTTTTCCTAACCCGAATTTATTTAATGGAGGAGATACTTGTCCATGGTCTTACAATCAAACCATACCAAATGCGGGTTTTCCAATAACAAATGCTATATTTGGTGTTTATCAAGATATAGATTTTTCCGTTACACCACCTGCTGGTGTTCAAATTAGTGTAAATTATCAAGTAGTGGGTTCTTATCCTTGTAGAAAATTTATTGCTAATTTTACAAATGTTCCGCAATTTTCATGTGGCAATACTGTTGGTCTTTCTACAAGTCAAATTGTTTTGTATGAAGTTTCAAATATAATTGAAGTATACGTTCAACGAAGAACTGCTTGTACTGGTTGGAATGGCGGAAGAGGGACAATTGGAATAATTAATAACAATGGTTTACAAGCTGTTGCGGCTCCTGGTAGAAATGCACAACCATTTAGTACAGATCTAACTCCAGATAATTCTACCAATACTGATAATGTTTCAGAAGCATGGCGATTTACTCCGACGGGTCCAAATGTATTTCAAACTATTAATTGGTATCAAGGACCAGCTTCACCTGCAAATTTTATTGGTACTGGATCCACAATACAAGTTTGTCCTGCAGTAAATACTACTTACACTTTAGAAAGTGTTTATGATGTTTGTGGGGTCCCACAAAAAGCAACATCGCCTATCAGTCTTACTGTAAACCCAGATTTAACAAATGCACCTGTTAATATTACTCAATGTACAACTACTTTTAATTTAACCTCAAACACCAGTGTAATTTTAGGCGCTTTGAATCCAGCGACTTATAATTTATCATATCACTTAACTTCTGCTGAAGCGGCAACTGGTTCAAATTCGATTACAAATCCAAATGCTTTTGTTAGTTCAGGACAAACTATATACGTATCGATTTATGTTACGACTGTTGGATGCAGAATTGTAAAACAGTTTAACTTAATAATATTTTGCGGAACAATAACCCCTGTTCCGGATTTGACTCGTTGTGAGACTACTGTAGGAAGTGGAACCGCAGACTTTGATTTAACACCTCAAACAGCTATAACTTTAAGTGCAGTATCGAATTCAGATTACACAGTAACCTATCATTTATCTCAACTTGATGCAGATGCTGGTTTTCCTGAGATAAATCCAATTAATGCTTTTAGCGTAACAAATAATCGGACCATTTACATTCGAATGCAGAGCATTGCTAATCCTGCTACTTTTTATACCACTGATTTTGATTTAATTGTAAACCCATTACCAACTATTACAGGTTCATTGATTGTTTGCCAGGGTTCTTCTATTACACTTTCTGGAAGTGGTTCATCAGCCGCAGTAAATCCCTGGGTTTCTTCTAATACCTCTATTGCAACAATAAGCAATTCAGGATTAGTTACAGGGGTAAGTGCAGGAACAGCTACAATTACTTATACCAATTCAAATGGGTGTCAAAATTCAGTTGATGTAGTTGTTAATCCTTCACCCACAGTTGTTGGGTTGTCTAACATTTGTATAGGTTCAACAACTCAGTTGACAGGTAGTCCAATTGCCGCAATATTAAATCCATGGGTTTCATCTGATGGTTCAGTTGTTACTATTACAAATTCTGGATTGGTTACAAGTATTACTGCTGGTACAACCTCTATTATTTACACCAATACTTTTGGATGTAAAAAAATAGTTTCAATTACCGTAGACTCTTTACCAACAGTAACAGGAACTTTAACAGTATGTTCTGGTTTAACAACTCAGTTAAGCGGAACAGGTACACCAGCTACAGTAGATCCCTGGGTTTCGTCTAATCCTTTGATTGCAACTATAACCAGTTCTGGGTTAGTTACAGGAGTTAGCACAGGATCTACCACAATTACTTATACAACTTCAACTGGTTGCCAAAGAACAGCCACCATTACTGTAAATGCTTTACCAACAATAACAGGTAATTTAAGTGTTTGTGTGGGTTTAACAACACAATTAA
>CANJWG010000118.1 GCA_947478365.1 Flavobacteriaceae bacterium
CATACATAATTGACAGTATCAATAGTTATATATCGAGTAATCCATTAGATTCCATTTATCAATTGAGAAAAAGAATTTCTTTTATAAAATCCGGGAAGCGACTTGAATATTCAAATTTTGATGCTGAAAAAGCAAGAATTACCGAAGATTTTAGAAACAATGGCGCGTTTCGTTTCCAACAAAACTATGTTAGTTATGTCATTGACACCATAACCCAAAAGCATCTTGTTAATGTTGATTTAATTATTGAGAAAGAATCTATTAGAGTTGAAGATAGTTTATATAATCTCCCTTTTGAATTATATAAAATAAGTAAGGTAAATATTTTTACTGACCATAGTCCAACCAATCAAAATCTTGCTATAAAAGACAGTACGGTATATAAAGATTTTACTTTGTATAGTGTCAACAAATTGAAATATCGTCCAAAGGCAATTACGGATGGGATTTTTGTAACCAAAGGCAATTATTTTTCAGATAGCAAAACAGCATTGACTTCAAAATATTTGAGTAATCTTAAAGTTTTCAATTATCCATTGATTCAATATATTGAAGACAAAAAACAAAAAAATGGATTGATTGCGAATATTTATTTGACCCCAAGAAAAAAATACACTTTTGGTTATTCTAATGATTTTATTCATTCTAACATACAAGATTTTGGAATATCAGGAAATACTTTTTTGAGTATTCGAAATGTATTTAATGGTGCCGAAACATTTGAAATAGGAGCGCGAGGAAGTATTGGCGCTTCAAAAGATTTTGCTAATCCAAATAATAATTTTTTCAATATTTCAGAAATTGGAGCAGATGCCAAATTAAATTTTCCGAGATTATTTTTGCCATTTAAAACAGATAAAATCATTCCCAAAACAATGATTCCTTATACTACAATAAATGTTGGTTATTCGAAGCAAACTAATATAGGATTAGACAAACAAAACTTTACTAGTTCATTAGTATATAATTGGACTCCAAGAAAAAATACAACTTTCCGATTTGATTTATTAAATATACAGTTTGTAAAAAATATAAACCCAAGTAATTATTTTAATGTATATCGTTCCTCTTATAAAGCTTTAAATCAATTTGCAACTACTTACGGCGCTAATCCAAGTTATTTTGACACCAACAACGGAAATTTAATAATTAATGATGGTGTAAATAGTTTTTTGAACGATGTTAGTAATGGCATAATTGTCCCTTCAAATAATGATAAAAAAGCAATTAACAGTATCGTTGAACAAAAGTCAAGATTAACTGAAGATAATTTAATTGTTGCTTCGAGTGTTTCTTTTTCAAAAACATCTCAAAAAGACTTAACAGACAACAATTTTTACGCAATTAAAGCAAAGGTAGAATCAGCCGGAAACTTAATGTCACTTTTGACCGGGGTTTCTAAACAAACTCAAGACGGCTCTAAAACTGCCTTTGGAGTAGCCTTTTCTCAATATATTAAAACGGAGTTTGAGTATATAAAACATTGGGATTTACGGCGGAAAAAAGTATTGGCAGCCAAAGCATTTTGTGGAATAGCTATTCCTTATGGTAACTCAAATAGCGTCCCGTTTTCACGAAGTTACTTTGCTGGAGGAACAAACGATATCAGAGCATGGCAATCCTATGGTTTAGGTCCTGGAAAAACGGGTTCAATCAATGACTTTAATGAAGCTAACATGAAACTACTTTTTAGCACAGAATTCCGATTTAACATTTTCCAACAATTAAACGGTGCTATTTTTATTGATGCAGGGAATATATGGAATATTAGCGATATTGCTACAAATGCTGATGCTGTTTTTTCGGGGTTGAAATCTCTAGAAAATATTGCCGTTGGTTCAGGGTTTGGATTTAGGTATGACTTCCGTTTCTTTGTAATCCGACTTGATCTTGGATTCAAAACCTACAATCCTGCTAATATCGAAAACGAAAAATGGTTTAAAGAAATGCGCTTCAACAAATCAGTTATAAATATTGGAATTAATTATCCTTTCTAAAATTAGAAATTATTATTTTTGTAATCTTTAAAATTAAAACGACGTAAACAATGGCTCACAATATAAAACCTGGAGTAGCAACTGGAGATGAAGTTCAAGCAATTTTTGCTTATGCAAAAGAAAAAGGGTTTGCACTTCCTGCAGTAAATGTTATAGGTTCAAGTACAATTAATTGTGTTTTGGAAACTGCTGCCAAGTTAAAAGCTCCGGTTATTATTCAATTCTCCAATGGAGGTGCTGCCTATAATGCTGGGAAAGGACTTTCAAATGTTGGTGAAAAAGCAGCCATTGTAGGCGGAATTGCAGGAGCAAAACACATTCATACATTAGCAGAGGCTTATGGTGCTACAGTGATTCTTCATACTGATCATTGTGCTAAAAAATTATTGCCCTGGATCAATGGTTTGTTAGATGCATCTGAAAAACATTTTGCAGAAACCGGAAAGCCATTGTATTCTTCGCACATGATTGATTTATCGGAAGAACCTATCGAAGAGAATATTGAAATTTGTAAAACCTATTTGGCTAGAATGAGCAAAATGGGCATGACCTTAGAAATCGAGTTAGGAATTACTGGAGGAGAAGAAGATGGTGTTGATAATTCTGATGTTGACAGCTCCAAATTATATACACAACCTGAAGAAGTAGCCTATGCTTATGAAGAGTTGATGAAAGTTTCACCTAGATTTACTATCGCCGCAGCTTTCGGAAATGTTCATGGTGTTTACAAACCAGGAAACGTAAAATTAACTCCGAAAATCCTGAAAAACTCTCAGGATTATGTTCAGAATAAATTCAATACGGGTCACAATCCGGTTGATTTTGTTTTCCACGGTGGTTCTGGTTCTACTTTAGAAGAAATCAGAGAAGGAATTTCTTATGGCGTAATTAAAATGAATATAGACACAGATTTACAGTTTGCTTTTACCGAAGGAATTCGTGATTATATGATTAATAATATTGAATACCTAAAAACTCAAATCGGAAGTCCAGACGGAGCAGATTCTCCAAACAAAAAACATTACGATCCAAGAAAATGGATACGCGAAGGCGAACTGACTTTCAACAAAAGATTAGAGGAAGCATTTGCTGATTTAAATAACGTTAACACATTATAATTAACAATTGATAATTGACAATTAATAATTATCCATTGTCAATTATCCATTATCCATTAAAATTATGGCTTGGTTTAAAAGAACAGAAAAAGGTATTACCACCGCAACCGAAGATAAAAAAGACGTCCCAAAAGGACTTTGGTACAAATCACCTACAGGAAAAATTATTGACCAAGATGAATTGGCCAGAAACCTTTGGGTAAGTCCCGAGGATGATTTTCATGTTAGAATTGGAAGTAAAGAATATTTCGAAATCTTATTTGACAACAATGAATTTAAGGAATTGGATGCCAAAATGACTTCAAAAGATCCATTGGGATTTGTCGACACCAAAAAATATTCTGACCGATTGAAAGACGCAATAGAAAAAACAGGATTGAAAGATGCTGTTCGAACAGGTGCTGGAAAATCTAAAGGTAAAGATTTAGTAGTTTGTTGTATGGATTTTGCCTTTATCGGTGGCTCTATGGGTGCCGTTGTAGGCGAAAAAATTGCGCGTGGTATTGATTACTCTATCAAAAACAAAGTGCCATTTGTAATGATTTCAAAATCGGGTGGCGCTCGT
Source organism: Flavobacteriaceae bacterium (assembly GCA_947478365.1). Lineage (GTDB taxonomy): Bacteria > Bacteroidota > Bacteroidia > Flavobacteriales > Flavobacteriaceae > Flavobacterium. Next base: position 3,681 of record CANJWG010000118.1, read on the forward strand.
ATGATGGAGGCAGCTTATTCGTTGATGCAATTGGCAAAAACCTCAGCAAAATTGGCTCAATTAGCCGAAGCTAAAATTCCATATATCTCTTTATGCACTGATCCAACAACAGGTGGAACAACTGCGTCTTATGCAATGCTTGGCGATGTTAATATTTCTGAACCTGGAGCTTTGATTGGTTTTGCTGGACCAAGAGTTGTTCGTGATACTACTGGAAAAGATTTACCGGACGGTTTCCAAACGGCTGAGTTTGTTTTAGATCATGGTTTCCTAGATTTTATTGCTCCTAGAAAGGAATTGAAAGACAAAATTAACTTATATATTGATTTGATTTTAAATCAAGACGTACGATAGGTTTAAACAAACCGAATTAAACAAGAAACACAAAGTTTTTACTTTGTGTTTTTTATTATAACTTTTTACATTCCACTTCTAATGGCTTCCACAGGGTCTAATCTTGAGGCAGAAATAGCTGGAAGAATTCCAGATAACAACCCTACTATCATAGACAATCCAAAACCAATAAGAATATTCAAGAAACTTAAAACAAATTCAAAGTCTAGTAAATTTGTGAGCAGCATTGCCAAGAGCCAGACTATCAATAAACCTATAATTCCTCCAAATACACAAAGAATAATTGCCTCAAACAAGAATTGAAAAAGGATAAATTTATTTTTGGCCCCCAATGATTTTTGAATTCCTATTAAATTGGTTCTTTCTTTCACCGAAACAAACATAATATTGGCGATTCCAAAACCGCCTACTAAAAACGAAAAGAGACTTATTATAATTCCACCAAAACGAATCATAGAAAGCACTTCATCAATTTTATCAGTTAGTCCAGATAAGATATTAATAAAGAAGTTGTCTATTTCTCCTTGTTTTATACCTCTATAATTTCGGATTTTTTGAGAAATTTCACCTTTTAACGCATCTATATCTGCTCCTTTTTCAGGTTTGATAACAACAACACACAATACATTTTTATTATTATCACCATACAAGCTTCGAAGAAAATTTAAAGGAATAAAAGCCGAAGTATCATCGCCACCACCAATGTCCATTCCAGAACCTTTCTTTTTAGTAACCCCAATTATAGTAAATCTATTACCATAGATGCGCACCGTTTTACCAATCGGATCAACGTTTTCAAAAAGTTGTTCCGCTATATCATATCCCAAAACTACTACTTGTTTTCCTGAATTAGATTCTAATTCATTAAAAAAACGCCCTTCAGCAAATTCCATTCTTTGTATATCAACAAATTCATAGGTAACAGGTACCATGTTTACATTAGAAACGGTTTTTGATTCAAACTTAATATTTTGACTAGTGGTAAAAAATTGAAAACACAAATTCTCAACTTGGTTTAGAGTTGTTTTTAAGTATTGATATTCCTCATACTTCACCATTGGAAATTGCTCTCTTTTCCATAAAGGAACATCGGTTGGTGCAAAAGATTGACTCGTTAAATATATTGTATTTTTATCTAAAGAACTTAAGTCCTTTTTTATTTTTCTATCTAAAGAATCTACTGCC
>CANJWG010000119.1 GCA_947478365.1 Flavobacteriaceae bacterium
CATCAATCCATAAACGATCTCAAGACGTTACAAGCCATTTACAAGCAAGTCATTGATGTCGCTGAAGTTTCTTTTGAAGGCGAACCTTTGAGCGGTTTGCAAGTTATGGGTGTTTTAGAAAGTCGTGTTTTAGATTTCGAAACCGTAATCAGTACGTCGGTAAAGGAAGGCAACTTTCCGGCAGGGAAAACTACGAATTCATTTATTCCATATGATGTGAAATTGCAATATGGCTTGCCAACTTACAAAGAAAAAGATGCTATTTATACTTATCATTTCTATCATTTGTTACAAAGGGCAAAGAACATTTATTTAATTTATAATTCCGATAGTCAGGGTTTTGACGCTGGCGAAAAAAGTCGTTTTATCACACAATTAGAGATCGAGAAGCAACCCAATCACAACATAACTTTTCAATATTTTAATCCTGATGTGCCAAATATTGCTCGGCAGCCTATTATTGTTCCAAAAACAGCAAGTGTTATGACTCGCTTGCGCGAAATTGCAGATAAAGGATTTTCACCTTCTTCTTTAACAGTTTATATACGCAATCCGATTCAGTTTTATTTTCAAAGGGTTATAGGAATTTCTGAAACCGATGAGGTTGAAGAAAATATTGCGGTTAATACTTTAGGAACTATTATCCACGGCACTTTAGAAGAATTATATAAGCCAACTATTGGAAGACTTTTAACTAAAGAAGATATCAAAATTTGTATTTCTAATATTGAAGAAGAGGTTTTAAATCAGTTTAAAAAAATCTATAAAGAAGGAGAAATAAAAAAAGGGAGAAACTTGTTAGCCTTTGAAGTAGCCAAACGAAATGTACTGAACTTTCTAAAAACAGAATTAGAAGCAATAGAAAAAGGAGATGAAATTCAAATAATTTCTTTAGAAACCAAATATGAAAGGGTATTATCTGATGCTCGTTTGCCCTTTCCAGTCTTGATAAAAGGGAATGTTGACCGAATCGAATATCGCAACAAAAAGATTAGAATTATCGACTATAAAACTGGCAAAGTCGACAAAAACAATGTTATTTTAAAAGATTGGAACGGTTTAACTGAAGATATCAAAAACGACAAAATCATTCAGGTGTTGGCCTATGCTTTTATGTATGAAGAACACACCAAAGGTCAAGAAATGGAAGCCGGAATAGTATCTTTTAAAAACTTAAAAACTGGATTTTTACCTTTTCAGTTTAAGCAAGATAAAGAGTCAATTGATTTAATTTCGAGTGAAATTATGGAAAACTATTTGGATCAAATTGTGATTTTATTGCAAGAGATTTTTAATGTAGAAGTTCCTTTTGAAGAGAAAATTATTTAATTTTTTTCAAAAAATCAACCAATATTTTCTTCAGCTCCGTTTCGTTTTCAATATGCGACATATGCCCGTCAGGAAAAGTGGTAAGTCCTACTTTAGTTTCTTCAATTTGATTGATGTTTTCTTCGTAGGGCAACACACTATCTTTTTTTCCTAAAACCAACTGAATAGGGTATGGCGCAAAATGCAGTAATACTTCACGGTCTTTTCTAATTTTCATACCTTCGAGAGAGGCAACAATTCCCTGCAGAGGCGTTTTTAATGCTTGTAGTTTTACTTTTTCAATTTCTTTGGCCAAAAGTTTCCGATTGTCTTCACTGAATAAATTGCTAATCGAAATTCGTACAAAGTTGGTGTGGTTTTGTTTTACCGCTTTAATCGCCCTGTCTCGATTAATTTTCCGTTCATCACTATCAGCTCGAGAAGAAGAATTTAACAAAAACAATCCTTTTACATAATCCGGATATAATTCGGCGAAAGCCAAAGCCACATAACCGCCCATTGAGTGTCCAACTAAAACTATTTTTCTAATTCGGAGAGAAATCAAAACGGCAAAAATCATATCAGCCTGATCTTCCATTGTATGAACATATCCAAGGCATTCTGTTTCGCCGTGACCTAATAGATCGATAGTGATTATACGCTGGTTTTTAGAGAGTGCCGAGACGCACTTATCCCACATGGTTTTGTTTTCCAAAAAACCGTGTAATAACAACACAGCCGTACCTTTACCTTGGTCGGTAAAAGAGATTTTTGTGTTTTTGTAAATGATTTGTTTCAAGTTACAATTTTTAGGTTTCGAGTTTCAAAAATAGCATTTAGCTATGAATGCACGAATGATTGTTGATGTTTTCTTTTTTGCCACTATCATTGTCATTCTGATTGAAAGGAGGAATCTCATAATAGTTGTTGTGATTCCTCCTTTGTCGGAATGACAAACACAAAAAAACGACCCACTTCCGTGAGCCGTCTATTTTCTATATTCTATTCTCTCTGTTCTTTTTTTTTAACTACGAATTCATTATCGATTCAATCTCATCAACCTCAATTGGAATGTTTCGCATCAGATTGAAAGGTTCTCCTTTATCTTGTATCACAATGTCATCTTCAATACGAATTCCAAAACCTTCAGCTGGTATATAGATTCCTGGTTCTACAGTAAAAACCATATTCGCTTTCATTGGTTCATGCAAAAGTCCGTAATCATGAGTGTCTAACCCCATATGATGTGAGGTTCCATGCATAAAATACTTTTTATACGCTGGCCAATCCGGGTTTTCGTTTTGCACTTCGGCTTTATCTATTAGACCTAAACCAAGTAACTCGGAAGTCATTATTTTTCCAATTTCTATATGATATTGTTTCCATAAAGTACCAGGAACCAGCATTTTTGTGGCTTCGTTTTTCACTCTTAAAACTGCGTTGTATACCTCCTTTTGTCTATCTGTAAATTTTCCTGAAACTGGAACCATTCTCGTCATATCGCTGGAATAATTTGCGTATTCGGCGCCAACATCAAGCAAGACCAAATCACCAGCTTTGCATTGTTGGTTGTTTTCAATATAATGCAATACGTTCGCATTGTTCCCCGAAGCAATTATTGGGGTATAGGCGAAACCTTTAGAACGATTTCTTAGGAATTCATGAGCAAACTCGGCTTCAATTTCATATTCGGTTACACTTGGTTTTACAAACTGCAATACTCTGCGATAGCCTTTTTCAGTGATGTTACATGCCTCCTGAATTAAATCTATTTCTTCACTTTCTTTGATAGAACGAATACGTTGCAAAATTGGATTCGATTTTTCTACTTTGTGTGCTGGATAATTTTCTTTCCACCATTTTACAAATCGTGCTTCACGAGTTTCGGTTTCAATTGACGCCCGATAATGCTCGTTAGTGTTGATGTACATCGTTTCGGCGTAAGCCATAACTTCTTTCAAAGTCTTGTGAAAATCCTGCAACCAAATCACCGATTTAATTCCGGAAACCTCAAAAGCTCTGTCTTTGGTTAGTTTTTCGCCTTCCCAAATCGCAATGTGTTCGTTGGTTTCTTTTAGAAATAAGATTTCTTTCAAATGGTCATAAGGCGCATCCGGGAAAAGCAACAAAATACTTTCTTCTTGGTCGACGCCAGATAAATAAAAAATGTCCCGATGTTGTTGAAATGGCAAAGTACTATCGGCAGAAATAGGATAAATATCATTAGAATTAAAGACAGCAACGCTGTTAGGTTTCATTTTCCCAATAAATTTAGCTCTGTTTTTAACGAACAAATGACGGTCTATTTGATGGTATTTCATTATGAAATTATTAATATTGTATGTTCCAAAGTTAAAACATTGGAATTAAAAAGAGCTGCTATGAAACGATTAATTTTTGTTATTTTTTTTCTAATAACCTCTATAATTGGCTTTTCACAAGAAAAGAAAGCCTATCAGCTTTTTAATAAAAAAGGCAAGAAAGTTGACTATGGTAAGCTACTAATAGCTGCTGAAAAAGCGCAAGTGGTTTTGTTTGGCGAATATCATAACAATGCCATTTCACATTGGTTAGAATTAGAATTAACCAAAGATTTAGCCGATAAAAATAAAATAATTTTAGGAGCCGAGATGATTGAAGCAGATAATCAAAAGCAATTAGATCAATTTCTGAAAGGAGAAATCAATCAGAAGCAATTGGATTCAACTGCCAGACTTTGGTCCAATTATAAAACAGACTATAAACCTTTAGTTGAATTTGCCAAGGAAAACAATATCCCATTTATTGCTACTAATATTCCCCGAAGATTTGCTTCACTAGTTTCCAAAAAGGGCTTTGAAGGCATGGAAAATTTAACTTCGGTGGAGAAGACATGGATTGCTCCTTTACCAATTGTTTACGATTCCCAATTACCCTGTTATATTAACATGATGAAAATGATGGGAGATCATGCGAGTCCAAATATGCCGAAAGCGCAAGCCATTAAAGACGCAACGATGGCCTATTTTATTCAAAAAAATTTAAAAGAGAAAACTATCTTTATTCATTTTAACGGAACATATCATTCTGATAACTTTGAAGGCATCTATTGGTATTTAAAAAAAACGGCACCAAACATGGAAATTTTAACTATTGCAACCATCGAGCAAAAGGAATTAAAAAAAATATCGACAGAAGATTATAATAAAGCAGACTATATTCTCGTTATAGATGAAGATGTAACAAAAACACACTAGCAAAGTCTTAACAAATGGAATCAATCCTACGCTAGCTGAACCATTTGGTGGGTAAGGGGAAAAAGAAAAATCAAATGAAAAAGAGTTATTTTATTTTACTGTTATTACTAACAATAGTAGTTTCGTTCTTCTCTTGTAGTGAGGACAAAGAGGACGAACCCATGCTTATTATTAAATTTCAATTTGATCCTAATCAGGCTAGACTTAACAATTTAGGGCAACCATCTACGATAGCGCCAGGAAATGCGGCTCAATCTCCTATTTTTAATACCATCTCTGCTCATTATCTTGAAATGGCTCCCAATGCAAATACCCTACTTGGCGCAGGAACTATATTATATCATGCTCCCGAAACTACTATGGGAGGAGCTGTCGCTATCGATTTTAGTAAGTCAAAAATTGTTTCTCAAGGAGAAACTTTTATAAAAATTCCGTTGAGTCAAGTAACGGCGGGTAGTTATGAATGGATGCGTGTTTCTTTATCCTATCAAAACTATCAAATTAATGTCCGTAATGCAGGAGTTGATTATGCAGGAACTTTAGCCAGTTTTGTTGGCTTTAAAA
>CANJWG010000120.1 GCA_947478365.1 Flavobacteriaceae bacterium
AATTTCCCTGCGGGACATATCAGGGATAATCGGGCATTGATTTTTGGAAGACAAGTTTCGATGGAAGTCAATGCGGTACAAAGTAAAGTAGTTTTTGAATGATCAAAAAAATGTCATTTCGACGAAGGAGAAATCACATAATCAGAATTACTTTATGAGATTCCTCTCTCGTCAAAAAAGACGAGACGGAATGACAAAAAAAGAGAAGTATGGCAGAACACAATGAACTTGGTAAATTTGGGGAAGAATTGGCTGTAGATTTTCTGCAAAAAAACGGCTATGATATACTAGAAATCAACTGGACATTTCAAAAAGCTGAGATTGATATCATCGCTCAAAAAGCTAGCACGGTAGCTATTATTGAGGTAAAAACACGTTCGAGCATCGCCTTTGGCTTGCCACAAGATTTTGTAAAGCCAAAAAAAATTCAACTTTTAGTCAAAGCAGTAAATGAATATGTGATTTCAAATGACTTGGATGTTGAAATTAGGTTTGATATTATTGCTATCCATAAAGAAGAAAATGATTATAAAATAGACCACATTGAAGATGCTTTCTTTCATTTTTGAGGAAACAAATCTTAAAATTTTAGTAAAAAAATTAGTTTTAGATTGAATTACAATAACTTTACAAAAAAAATTTAAGCTAAGAAAATCACTTATTACCTTAAAAAACAAATAATTATCAACATATGAAAAAGTATTTACTTGTCATTCTCCTTTTAAATGGGTTTTTAATTAATGCTCAAAATAAAGTAGCTCAAAAAATAGAAGAGTTACAAAATTTAAATGCAAATTTTAAAAGGGTTTCAGTTTTAACTCCAATTCAAAACAGTGATAATTCGGAGATTAATAAAGTTGTAGATGGTGCAACCTTAGCCATATTAAATCTGGATAAAATAAACGAAATAGTTACAAATCAATATGAGAATTTAACATTGGAAATTCCATACCAAAATCAAATTATTTCAGTGCTTTTATACAAAGTTAATCCTTTTGCAGAAGGCTTTCATGTAGATACGGATAAGGGTAAATACATTCCATATCAAAAAGGAGTTTACTACAGAGGAATTACTGATGGTGAAACAAATTCGGTTTCATCTTTCAATTTTTTTAATGGTGAATTCAATGGAATTGTTTCAAGTTCAACATTAGGGAATGTAGTGATAGGCAAACTTGATAAACCAAATAATCAAAAAGATTACATTGTTTATTCTGATGCAAAGATGAAAGTTCTGAATGAATTTGAATGTCACACAAAAGAAGGAAATATTAACAAAAATTCTAATCAAGAAACAAATAGAAATGGCAACAGCGATAGATGTGTTGCTTTTTATTTTGAGATAGATACTAATTTATTTCAAGAAAATAACTCAGACACCACCATTACTTCTAATTGGATCACATCAGTTTTTAATAATGTTCAAACTTTATTTAATAATGATGGAATTTCTGTTGGATTGAAGTCTATATTTATCTGGACTGATCCAGATCCTTACGAAGGTGTTGGCAATAGTTCTAGTGCCTACTTAAATGCTTTCAGGTCAAACACAATTGTTTTTGATGGAGATGTTGGGCAATTAGTTGGAATTGACCCAGGAGGTTTGGGCGGTGTTGCTTTTTTAAACACTATTTGTACTAGTAACAATTATAGTTATTCAGATGTAAACGGGCTAAGTTTTGCAACAGTCCCAACTTATTCTTGGTCAGTTCAAGTGATAACTCATGAATTTGGACATTCACTGGGTTCGCCTCACACTCATGCTTGTTTTTGGAACGGTAATAATACAGTAATTGATGGATGTGGAACACAAGCCGGTTATCCTGATAATAGTCAAGGTGCTTGTACTACAATTGGTCCAATTCCTTCGTCAGAAGAAAAAGGAACTATTATGAGTTATTGTCATCTCGTTTCAGGAGTTGGAATTAGTTTCAATAATGGATTTGGGCCACAACCTGCGGTATATATTTTGAATAATGTAAATAGCAAAACTTGTTTAAGCTTCGATTGTGTAAATAGTTGTCCAAACACAATAACTGAAGTAATAGTGTCTAGTATTACTAATAATTCTTTAGAAGTATCGTGGACAGATAATGGTTCAACAACTTCCTGGCAAGTTGCAGTTACCCCTTTTTCTTCTACCACCAATGCATGGAATACAGTTACTACAACTAGTTATACAGCTTCAGGGTTAAATCCAAACACATATTATGTTGTTAGAGTTCGACCAAATTGCAACGGAATTGAACCTGCTATTAGAGAAAAAATTGTAGCTACATCAACTGCAAATTTCTGTGCTAGCGTTCCATTTACTGATACTGGAGGAACATCTGGGAATTATACTGATATGGAATCTTGGGTGCGCACTATGACACCATATAACCCAGGATTAAAATTAAGAGTATCTTTCTCAAGTTTTAATCTTGAAACAAATTTCGACTATTTATATATTTATAATGGTTCAAATGAGTTTTCAACTCCACTTACACTAAGTGGGTTAACAGGAACTGCAAATCCAGGAATATTTAATTCTACTGCTTTTGATGGTTCCCTTACGTTTAAGTTTACTTCTGATGAAGCTGAAACAAGAGCTGGATGGAATGCAACCATTACATGTACAGGAACTTTAGGAGAAGTAAGTAACAATTTCTTAGATTATAGTTATTATCCAAATCCAACTACTGGAATAGTTACAATCAGTTCTAAAGATTCCATTACAGAAGTTGCAGTTTATAATGTTCAAGGACAATTATTGTTTAACCAAAAAATGAATGAGTTAAGTGCCAATGTTGATATCTCTCATTTTGCCACTGGAACGTATTTCTTCAAACTGAAAATTAATTATAGAGAAGCCAATTTCAAGATTTTAAAAATGTAGTTTTATTTACTATTTCATCATTTCCATAAAATCTAAAGCTTTATTTATAGATTTTACATTCTCAAAAGTAATGAGCAGTCGCAAACCGTTTTTGGTTTCTTTCTCTTTCATTTTACAAATGTTTCCATGTTGTTGTACAAACTGTAACATGTGACGGAATTGCTTCGAATTATAATAGTTTGATTGTTGGTCGCCTACAAAATACCCTATCAATTTGCCTTGCTTCATGATAATTTTTTCAATTCCCATTTGTATGGCAATCCACTTGATACGGATACTATTTAATAAAGCTTTCGCTTCTTTTGGTAATGGTCCAAAACGGTCTATGAGCTTGTTTTCATAAGCTAGCAAACCATCTTGATCTTTAATTGTTCCTAGTTCATTATACAAATTCAAACGTTCTGAAATATTGTTGATGTAATCGTCTGGGAACAATAATTCGAAGTCAGTATCAATCTGAAGGTCTTTTACATATTCTTTGTTTTCGTCTTCGACTCCCTCATCATACAAATCCCTAAATTCATTTTCTTTCAACTCTTCAATAGCTTCATTCATTATTTTCTGATAGGTTTCAAATCCAATTTCGTTGATGAAACCACTTTGTTCGCCACCTAATAAATCTCCAGCACCGCGAATCTCCAAATCTTTCATCGCAATATTAAATCCACTACCTAATTCACTATATTGTTCCAAAGCTTGTATTCGTTTTCGGGCATCATCGGTCATGGCAGAATAAGGCGGACATATAAAATAACAAAACGCTTTCTTGTTACTTCTACCCACTCTTCCTCGCATTTGATGCAAATCGGAAAGGCCAAAATTATTGGCATTGTTGATGAAAATCGTATTCGCATTTGGCACATCTAAACCGCTTTCAATAATTGTGGTTGCAACTAAAACATCAAATTCGCCATTCATAAAACCGAGCATTAATTCTTCCAATTTGTTGCCTTCCATTTGGCCGTGACCAATGCCAACACGAGCATCAGGAACCAATCGTTGAATCATTCCGGCAATTTCTTTGATGTTTTCAATTCGGTTATTAATGAAAAAAACCTGCCCGTTTCTTTGAATTTCATACGAAACAGCATTACGTATTAATTCTTCATTAAAACCAACCACCTGCGATTCAATTGGATAACGGTTTGGCGGAGCCGTATTGATTACTGATAAATCCCGGGCGGCCATCAAGGAAAACTGTAAGGTTCTCGGAATTGGAGTTGCCGTTAATGTCAATGTATCAACATTTGCAGCAATGGTTTTCAGTTTGTCTTTTACATTTACGCCAAACTTCTGTTCTTCGTCAACAATCAATAAACCTAAATCTTTAAACACTACATTTTTATTTACCAATTGATGAGTTCCAATAAGGATATCTAATTTTCCAGATGCTAAATCTTCAATCGTTTTTGCTTTTTCTTTGGCGGTTCTGAAACGATTTAAATAGCCAATATTGACCGGCATATCTTTTAACCTTTCGGTAAATGTTCTATAATGTTGATATGCTAAAATTGTTGTTGGAACTAAAACCGCTACTTGTTTGCTATTATCAACCGCTTTGAATGCGGCTCTGATTGCGACTTCTGTTTTCCCAAAACCTACATCGCCACAAACTAATCTATCCATCGGACGATCTTTTTCCATATCGGCTTTTACGTCTTGTGTCGCTGTAATTTGGTCTGGAGTATCTTCGTAAATAAAAGAACTTTCCAATTCTTTTTGCAGGTAACTGTCGGGGGCAAAGGCAAAACCTTTTTCTAAACGACGCTTTGCATAAAGTTGAATCAAGTTAAATGCGATGTGTTTTACTCGGGCTTTTGTTTTTTGCTTTAAGGTTTTCCAGGCATTCGAACCAAGCTTGTAAATTTTTGGAGGCGTTCCATCTTTACCACTGTATTTCGAAATTTTGTGGAGCGAATGTATGCTCACATATACGATGTCATTATCGGCATAAGCCAATTTTATGGCTTCCTGCGTTTTGCCTTCGACCTGAATTTTTTGCAAACCACCAAACTTTCCAATACCATGGTATTGGAAAGTTTGGTGGTTTGCAAAAAATTCAGGTCGAAGG
>CANJWG010000121.1 GCA_947478365.1 Flavobacteriaceae bacterium
ATTGATGCTCATCACATGGGTTACCAAATGATTAATTGATATCGGTTGTCCCAATTCGACTTGCGTTAAATTAGTGTCTTTAATTTCTTTTCCGTCAACCAAAATAACCAATCCTGAACCAATAGCTTCCATCATAGAATTATTCGTAATCAACAATCCGGTATCTTCACCAAGTCCAATTCCCAGAACTTTTGGATTACCAACTACCGCTTGGAATAATCTTCCTATTCTTCCACGTTGCACAAAATGCGTATCGATAATCACACCGTCAATTAAACCTAAACCACTTGTAATTTTTACTTCTCCTTTCAACAAAGCCTCACTACTGCTTCCTTGATAAATCATGTTATTTGAAGCCGCTGCTGCACCGGCAGAAGTTCCTGCATATACAAAGTCTTCATTGTGATATTTGTCTAATAAAATGTCATGAAATAGAGTCCCTCCAAGTATAGATGTCAACCGCAACTGATCGCCACCAGTAAACATAACCACATCTGCAGCTTTTAAACGATCCAAAACTTCAGGTTCAGAAGCTTGTTCGCGACGCTCAATATTTAAAATATCAACATTATCAGCACCTAAATAGTGTAGTGCTTTTACATATTCTGTACCAATTTCTTTTGGGATTTTAGAAGCGGTTGTAATAACTTCAATGCGAGAAGCCGTTTTATATTTTGATTCGTCAATGATTCTTTTTAAAATACCTGCTTCAAAAAAGTTTAAATTCTTTGCTGCATTTTTATCCAAATTCGTCTCGGTGAAACTGCCTTTATCAACAGCACCACCAATAATTATAAGTTTTCCTTGTATATTCATGTGGGTAAAAATAGCAAAATCTTACTACTTTAAAACCTTTTTTTCATTTTTTTGAAACCATTTATTAACTGACTTATCAATAAAATGAATTTCTTACCCGAGGTTTTGGAACCGAACTGAACGGAGCTAAATTATCTTATATTTGCCCAATGGAACTCAATCAGACACGCATCAATAAATTTCTTTCCGAATCGGGATATTGTTCACGCCGTGAAGCTGATAAATTATTGGAAGAAGGACGAATTACAATCAATGGAGTCGTACCGGAAATGGGTACAAAAGTTTCAGTTGATGATAAAGTTCGCGTGGACGGAAAATTGGTTAGAGAAAAAAGAGAAAAACCAATTTATCTGGCGTTCAACAAACCCGTTGGCATTGAATGTACCACTAACCAAAGTGTTCGTGATAATATTGTGGATTATATTAATTATCCAAAGCGCATTTTTCCGATTGGACGATTGGACAAAGCCAGTGAAGGATTGATTTTTATGACTGATGACGGCGATATTGTGAACAAAATTCTGCGTGCCCGAAACAATCATGAGAAAGAATATGTAGTCACAGTTAACAAACAAATTACTGATAGATTCATTCAAAAAATGAGTAATGGCGTTCCTATTTTGGATACGGTTACCCGAAAATGCAAAGTAGAACAAATCAGTAAATTTGTCTTTAGGATTATATTGACACAAGGCTTAAACCGTCAAATTCGCAGAATGTGTGAGTATCTTGACTATGAAGTTACAACCTTGAAAAGAACAAGAATCATCAATATTTCTCTGGATGTTCATGTTGGCAGGTACCGAGAATTAACCGATGATGAGATCAAACAATTAAACAAATTAATTGAACCATCGAGCAAGACGGAAGAGGCAAGTTTGCCAAAATTAACTCCAGTTGCAAGCAGGAAGTTTGAAGATGGAAAACGAAATAAAAATCCTAACTCCTAATTTCTTAATCCTAAATTAAAATGCTAAAAACAATTCTATACATAGCCATTGGCGGCGCAATAGGAAGCGTGCTTCGTTATCTATCAACGGTTTTTGTTTCTAAATTTTGGTCAAATCAGTTTCCGTTGGCAACATTTATTGCCAATGTTATCGGCTGTTTTTTAATTGGTTTATTTATTGGAATTTTAACCAAAAACAATTTAAATGATAGCCAATTAAAATGGTTTTTAGTAACTGGTTTTTGCGGAGGATATACCACTTTCTCTACATTTGGAATGGAGAACTATAATCTGTTTCAAAGCAATAATTCTCTATTGGCATTTGGATATATGGCATTGAGCATTCTTCTCGGCCTTTTTGCGGTTTGGTTCGGACTTTTACTCTCCAAATAAAACTTAAAATCTCCTTAATCTGTATAAACTGTATTTCATTTTTTAGTACATTCGCCAACGATGAAAAAAGAAGCTGTTTTAGCCATTCAAAATTTATTGGCAACACCAAAAAAAATTGCCATTATTCCACACAGAAGCCCTGATGGTGATGCTATGGGTTCAACATTGGCATTGTATCATTTTCTTTTGAAATTGAATCAAAACCCTGTTGTGATTTCCCCGAACGAATTTCCAAATTTCCTAGCTTGGTTACCAGGCTCTGAAACTGTTTTGATTTATGAAAATGACAAAGAAAATTGCACCAAAATATTGAATGAAGCCGAACTGGTTTTTACTTTAGATTTCAATGCATTACACAGAACTGGTGAAATGGAACAGGTTTTAAATAAACTTTCGGCCCCAATAATTATGATTGATCATCATCAAAAGCCAGATATTTATGCAACGGTTACTTATTCTGACACTTCTATTGGTTCTACTTGCGAAATGATTTATAATCTGATTTCGTATTTGGATAAAAAAGACCTGCTTGATAAAACTATAGCAACTTGTATTTATACCGGAATTACAACTGATACAGGTTCGTTTCGATTTCCATCAACAACGAGAACAACACACCGAATTGCTGCTGATTTGATAGATTTAGGCATTAATAATAGTGCGATTCACAATTTACTTTTTGATGATAATTCAGCCAACAGATTACAACTTCTTGGAAGGGCTTTGCAAAATATAAAAGTCTTTCCAGAATATAAAACTTCATATATTACCCTTTCGCAAAAAGAATTGGATGAATTTCATTATCAAAAAGGCGATACTGAAGGCATCGTAAACTATGGTTTAAGCATAAAAGGAATTCGTTTTTCTGCGATTTTTATAGAACATTGTGACGAAAATATTATTAAAATTTCGTTACGTTCGCAAGGCAATTTTGATGTAAATCAATTTGCCAGACAGCATTTCAATGGTGGCGGACATATCAATGCTGCCGGAGGGAAATCATACGAAAGCATGAAAGCAACTACTAATAAATTTGAAAAATTAATTTCAAATATAACTATCTAAGAACATGAAAAAACCTTCGAAAATATTGTTGCTTATTGTCGTTTTTATGACTTTCCTAAGTTGTAAACAGCAGCAACAGGCTCGAATGCCGATTTCGCGTTCATCGGGAACATTTATGAAAGAATCGGCTGCCCGAAATAAAAAATTAATCGCAGGTGAAGAAGGCAAAATTGATTCTATAATTAAGAGTAATCCAAAAATAGAATACTTGGCTTCAAAAAAAGGATATTGGTACCATTATATAACCAAAAATGAGCGAGATACACTGCGTCCAAAGAAAGGAGATATAGCTCAGTTTGATTATGAAATCATGGATTTAAAAGGGAATGTTTTGTATTCTGAAGTTGAATTACGTCCGCAAACTTATACAGTTGACAAGCAAAATATCATTATGGGACTGCGTGACGGAATCAAATTAATGCATAAGAATGAGAAAGTAACTTTTCTTTTTCCATCACACATGGCTTATGGTTATCATGGTGATAACAAACTGATTAAGTCAAACCAACCAATCATTTGCACGGTTACTTTGAATTATTTTAAACCAAAAGAAAAAATAATACCTCAAGTTAATATTACAAAAAATGAATAAAAAGATTTATCTTCTTTTAGCCATTATTGGCCTATTTCTTTCTTCGTGTAAAGACGAATATAAAGACTTAAAAGATGGTTTATATGCCAAAATTGAAACCTCTAAAGGGAACATTTTATTAGAGCTTAATTATCAAAAAGCGCCAATTATGGTGGCCAATTTTGTAACACTAGCCGAAGGTAAAAACCAATTTGTAACTGAAGAATTTAAGGGAAAACCTTTTTATGATGGTTTGAAATTTCACCGTGTTATCTCAAAATCAAATGGTGATTCTGAAGATTTTATGATTCAAACCGGAGATCCTTTAGGCAATGGTTCTGGTGATGCTGGTTACAAATGTCGAGATGAATTTACTGATTTGCGTCATGACAAACCTGGTGTTTTATCGATGGCAAATTCGGGAGCAAATACAAACAGTAGTCAATTTTTTATTACTTTGGCTCCAACATCCTGGCTTGATGGAAAGCATTCAGTTTTTGGATGTGTCGTTGGTGATGGAATGACTGTTGCTAGTTCTATTGTTCAAGAAGATTATATCAAAAAAGTTACTGTCATCAGAAAAGGAGAAGCAGTTAAGAAGTTTGACGCAGTAAAAATATTTACTGACTATTTCAAAGCAGAAGCCGAAAATAAAAAGAAACAAGCTGCTATTGATGCTGTAAATAAAAAAAAATATGATGCTAAATATAAAATAGTCAAAGAGCAAAAAATTATTTCGTTTAACGAATTAAAGAAATCAGCAACCAAGACTTCATCAGGATTTAAATTTAAAATTACTAAAAAATCTAGCGCTGAAAAACCAAAAGAGGGTGAAACCGTATATATAGAATACGCCGGATTTTTAGAAGACGGAACCCTTTTTGATACAAGCAGCCCAAAGGTTGCAAAAGAATTTGGTAAATTTGACGAGCAAAGAGCGATGCAAAACGGCTATTCAGCTTTACAGTATGTAATAGGTTCTAACAGAATGATTCCGGGATTTGTAGAAGGATTGAGTAAATTAAAAATGGCCGAAAA
>CANJWG010000122.1 GCA_947478365.1 Flavobacteriaceae bacterium
AAATACCTCCATTTTTAATTTGATAAAAGAAGGTGCCATTTTAAGCGACGGACAATTATACCTTCAAATAAACGGGATTATTCAATCATAGTTTTTCGCTTTTTTAAATATATTTTGGCTATTTTAGTGCACATTAAAATAGCCAATTCTTTTTATGGATATTCAAAAAATAATTCAAGATTTACGAGATGAACTCAATCAGCACAATCATAATTATTATGTGTTAGATGCCCCAACAATTTCTGATTTTGAATTTGACCAAAAACTAAATCAACTTCAGGAATTAGAAAACCAGCATCCTGAATTCTATGATGATAATTCTCCAACACAACGAGTTGGTGGAACGATTACCAAAAATTTTAATACAGTTGTCCATGATTACCGAATGTATTCTTTGGAAAATTCCTATTCTAAAGAAGATTTAATCGATTGGGAAAACCGAATTCAAAAAGTTCTTGGTAATGTCTCGTTACAATATACTTGCGAATTGAAATATGACGGCGCCTCAATTTCTATAACCTATGAAAACGGAAAATTAAATCGTGCTGTTACTCGTGGTGATGGCTTTCAAGGTGATGATGTAACCAATAATATCAAAACCATAAAATCCATTCCCTTAAAATTAAAAGGAAATTATCCGGAGCGATTTGATATTCGTGGAGAAATCATTTTGCCTTTTGAAGGTTTTGAAAAGATGAACCAAGAATTAATTGAAATTGGAGAAACACCTTATTCCAACCCGAGAAATACTGCTTCTGGAAGCTTAAAGTTACAAGATAGTTCAGAAGTTGCCAAACGACCTTTAGAATGTTTATTATATTTTATTGTTGGTAATAACTTAAAGATCAATTCACAATATGAAGGTTTGGAAGCCGCTCGAAATTGGGGTTTCAAAGTTCCGAAACAAGCAAAACGTGCTAATTCTATTCAAGAAGTTTTTGATTATATTGATTATTGGGATGTTCATCGTCATCAGCTGCCTTTTGAGACAGATGGTGTTGTGATTAAAGTAAACAGTTTTCAACATCAAGATGAACTGGGTTACACAGCAAAATCGCCTCGTTGGGCTATGGCTTATAAATTTAAAGCAGAACAAGTTTCTACAGTTTTAAATTCGATTTCATATCAAGTGGGAAGAACAGGTTCGATTACTCCTGTTGCAAATCTAGAACCTGTACAATTAGCAGGAACTATTGTCAAACGAGCATCTCTTCATAATGCTGACCAAATTGAAAAATTGGATATACGAATTAGCGATACTGTTTTTGTTGAAAAAGGAGGTGAAATTATTCCGAAAATAATTGGAGTTGATTTAACCAAACGATCAACTAATTCTGAAAGAACTATATATATAACACATTGTCCTGAATGTAATTCGGAATTAATAAGAACCGAAGGTGAAGCCAATCATTATTGTACTAATTTTTATGGTTGTCCTCCACAAATTATAGGAAGAATTCAGCATTTTATCTCCAGAAAAGCTATGGATATTGAAGGTCTTGGCGGAGAAACTGTGGCGTTACTTTATAATAATGATTTAGTAAAAGATTATGCTGATTTGTATTCTCTGACCGTTGAACAAATTCTGCCATTAGACCGAATGGCCCAAAAATCAGCAGAGAATTTAGTTAATGGTGTTCAAAAATCTAAAGAAATTCCATTTGAAAGAGTTTTGTATGCTATTGGAATTCGGTATGTTGGTGAAACTGTTGCTAAGAAATTGGCCAAACATTACAAAAATATAGATGCTTTGCAAAAGGCGCCTTTAATGGATTTAATTTTGGTAGATGAAATAGGAGAGAAGATTGCACAAAGCGTAATCGAGTTTTTTGAAAATCAAGAAAATGTAAAAATTATCGAACGATTAAAACAATTTGGTGTTCAATTCGAAATAATTGAAACATTTAATCCAAATGCAACTAATATACTTGCTGCTAAAATTTTTGTTGTATCAGGAGTTTTTGAAAAATTTTCTCGAGATGATTTGAAAAAAGCCATAGAAGATAATGGCGGAAAAGTAGGAAGTTCTATCTCAACAAAGACTGATTTTGTAATTGCTGGAGATAATATGGGACCAGCGAAACTTGAGAAGGCCAATCAATTAAAAATTGCGATAATTTCAGAAAATGATTTTTTAGAAATGATAACAAATTAGCATTGATTCCAATACTTTGGTCTTTTTCTTTTTTTATATGAATGTAATTATCCACTAGAAATCAAACAATAATGGACTTTCCTAATGCTATTTTTGAAATATCACTATCAAAATAAAAATCAATTCTACCAAGATTTACTCCATAACAACCTACTTGGTTTACCAAAACATCTTTTCCGTCAGCATTTTTTATAACAGTCGGTTTGTCTAAGAAGGTGTGAGTGTGCCCACCAATAATCAAATCGACATCTTTTGTCAATGTGGCTAATCTAACATCGCTAATTTTATCCGGTTCATTTTTGTATTGATAACCAATATGTGAAAGACAAATTACCAAATCACATTTTTCTTCCTGCTTTAAAATCCGTGACATATCTTGAGAAATAGTTACCGGATCGTGATAGACAGTTTCTTTATAGTTTTTCTTATCAACCAAGCTGTCAAGTTCAATACCAATTCCAAAAACACCAACTTTAATACCGTCTTTGTGAACTATTTTATAGGGTTTCACATGACCATTCATTATGGTATTTTTGAAATCATAATTAGCATTAACAAATTCAAAACTAGCATTAGGTAGTTGATTGTACAAACCCTCAATACCATTGTCAAAATCATGATTGCCTATGGTAGCTAAGTCATACTTCATCATGCTCATTAGTTTGAATTCTAATTCGCCTCCATAATAATTAAAATAAGGTGTACCCTGAAAAATATCTCCTGCATCAAGCAATAAAACATTTGGATTTTCTTTTCTGATAGTTTCAATCAAAGCAGCTCTTCGAGCAACACCACCCATATTTGGATTCTTTGGATGCGTTGGTGGGAAAGGATCAATATAACTGTGTACATCATTTGTATGAAGAATAGTCAAATGTTTTGTGTCTAAAGTTTTAAAACTACTTAACGAAACTCGAGGCGCAGCCGAACAGAGCGGAGCTAAACCTCCAAGTCCTAAAAATGCTGAACTAAAGGCAGTATTTTGTATAAAATCTCTTCTTTTCATTGATGCTGAATTTATTTATTCTGAATTCATTTCAGAAGTTCGGAATCTTTTTATGCTGAAAAATTAGTGAACTATTCTTTGGTAATTCGGATGTCTTTGTTAACTGTAATTATTTTATTTTCTTTAAAATAATCAATAATGATATTTCGAAGCTTATATCCTAAGTCAAATTTTTGCAACCCTTTTTTGAAGAAAAGCATATTATCATTTCCATAAGACAAATAGTCTGATGTAGCCACATAATAAATTTTATTTATATCTAATGTTGCTCCTTGAACTAATGTATTTGTTGGTTTATTGCTTTTGTCAATGGTGAAAGAAATTCCTTTTAATGGATGTGGTTTTTTCTCTGAAATTATATAATTTATAATTTCTAAGACTTGTTCTCCTTTTAAAACTACAACTACCGCACTATTTTCAAAAGGCATAATTTCATATGCATTTCTAGCAGTTACATCACCTTTTGGTATTATAGTTCTGATGCCTCCGTGATTTAAAAGACAAATATCAACTGATTTTTTTTCTCTCAACTGAAACACTTTGTTAGATTTTTCAAAAGTAATATCAGCTAAAAAGTTACCCATTGGAGTTTGCCATTCTCCTGATTTATCAATAGTTTCTGGAGCATTACTTAAAACAGTATTCAAATCAGCATCTATTTTATTGCGATAAGGTTTGATAAAGTTTTCAATTTCCTTTGCCTGTTCCCTTATACTCGGGTCAGCAACTTCAGAATACTTGTCTGTAATTCCAATTTCTTTGCCTTCAATTTTGGTTAGTGTGAATTTTTTTTCGGCACAAGAAATAAGTGTTGTAAATGTTAATAATAAAACAAAATGTTTCATTACAACGTTATAGTTTTTTAGTTTTACCATCGCTTTTGGCAGTAATTTTAGTAAATTTGTAATTCAAGTAAAAGTAGTATGTTTTTAAATTACATCAAGGATTTTGCAACAAAAAAAATCGTTAAAAATAACTTGTCAAATGTTAAGCATTTGGCTTCAGATAATTTAATCAAGACGGTTGGGATTATTTTTGATGAAAGTTATTTTTATGAAAGAGAATCTTTAGTTCAGGAATTAATTCAAAATGGAATTAATGATAGTGATATTAGAGTATTAGTTTACAAAGACAAAATCAAAAAAAATGAAGTTTTTGATTATACCGTTTTTAGTCATAAAGATTTAAGTTGGCATGCTACAGTTGATAAAAAAGAAGTAAAAGATTTTATAAAAGAACATTTTGATTTATTGATCAATTATTACGACACAGAGAAAGTCGCTTTACTTCTTGTTTCACATCTTTCTAAAGCTAGTTTTAAAGTCGGTTTTGCTACTGTAGACAAAAGATTAAATCACTTTATGATTGACACTAATGCCGAGAATTACAAAGTTTTCACAGACGAATTATTCAAATATTTAAAAATTCTAAACAAAATATAACATGCAATCATTAATTGGAACTGGAGTTGCGCTTGTCACACCATTTAAAAAAGATTTTTCAGTAGACGTTGATGCACTAAAAGCAATAGTTAATTTTCAAATTGATAACGGAATAGATTATTTAGTAGTACTTGGAACTACCGCAGAAAGTGCCACATTATCAAAAGCTGAAAAAGAACTTGTTATAAAAACAGTAGTAGAAGCAAACAATGGAA
>CANJWG010000123.1 GCA_947478365.1 Flavobacteriaceae bacterium
CATAAACAATAAACCACAAACAATCAATATTTTTCAATAATTTAGCCACATGATTCGAGTTTCAATTATAGGTTACGGAAATGTTGCCCAACATCTTATTCAAGCATTCAGTAAAACTACTGATATTGAATTAGTTCAGGTATTCGCAAGAAAAGCAGCATCAGTTTCTAATCAGAATTCGATAGATAAGATAACTTCCGATTTTAGTGAATTAAAACCTGTTGACTTATCAATTATTGCCGTAACTGATGATGCCATTGCAGCAGTTTCAAAAGAACTTCTATTTGAAAATCAGTTCGTTGTTCATACTTCAGGAAGTGTATCAATAGATGCAATAGATGGCAAAAACCGTCAAGGTGTTTTTTATCCGTTGCAAACCTTTTCAAAATCAAAAGAAGTTGATTTTAAAACTATACCGATTTGCCTGGAAGCACAAAACGAAAAAGACTATCAAACATTGGAAACCGTTGCTAAATCGATATCTAATGTAATTTACAAAGTTGATTCAGAGCAAAGAAAAGCATTGCACGTAGCCGCTGTTTTTGTGTCTAACTTTGTCAATCACATGTATCAAATTGGCAACGATATTTGCATAGAAAATGATTTGTCGTTCGATATTTTAAAGCCCTTAATTCAGGAAACGGCTAATAAAATTTTAACGCTTGCTCCTCAAGAAGCGCAAACCGGACCGGCAAAAAGAAAAGACACACAAACCATAAATGCCCATCTAAACTTTTTAACAGAGGACAATCAAAAGGATATTTATAAAATGCTAACAAAATCTATTATCGACAATGGGAAAAAGTTATAAAGAAATACTAAACAACATCACGACTTTTGTTTTTGATGTAGATGGCGTTTTAACCGATAGTTCGGTTCATGTTACATCAACAGGTGAAATGCTCAGAATCATGAACATTCGTGATGGTTTTGCAATGAAAGCTGCCATTGAAAGCGGTTATCATGTTTGTATCATCTCTGGAGGAAACAATGAAGGCGTTCGTATCCGATTGCAAAATTTAGGGATTACCAATATTCATTTGGCTTCGCCAGACAAAGTCGCCACATTTAATGAGTATATTGAAAAACACAAGATAAATCCGGAGTACGTTTTATATATGGGCGATGATATTCCGGATTATCATGTAATGCAGTTAGTTGGGTTAGCCGTCTGTCCGCAAGATGCAAGTCAGGAAATAAAAGCTATTTGCAAATATATTTCACATAAAAAAGGCGGAAAAGGCGCTGTTCGCGAAATAATAGAACAGGTGATGAAAGTGCAGGGCAAATGGCATATGTATTACAATGGAAAACACGATTAGTCGCAGTTAACAGTCTCAGTAGGTAGAAAAAACTGTGACTGTGACTGAAAATTAATTTGAACACTAAAAACTGAATACTGAACACTTTTACATTATGAAATACCTAAAACTAATACGTTACCAAAATCTACTGCTGCTTGCTTTTATGCAGCTTCTTTTCCGTTATGGCTTTTTGAAATTCCAAAACATCTTTTTATCATTAAATGATTGGCAATACGGCTTGTTGGTTTTAGCAACCGTATTAATTGCGGCTGCTGGTTATGTTATCAATGACATTTTGGATCAGGAAACGGATTATGATAACGATAAAGTAAATGTAATAGTTGGCAAATTTATTTCTGAAAAAGCTGCTTATAATCTGTATTTTATTTTAAATATTACAGGTGTAGGGATTGGTTATTATTTAGCCAGCGTGATTCACAAACCTAGTTTTGCTGGTGCATTTATAATCATTTCTGCTACATTATACATGTACGCTACGAGCTTAAAGCAAATGCTTTTAATAGGTAATATTGTTGTGGCCTTGCTCCTATCTTTTAGTGTAATTATCATTGGTCTTTTTGATTTGTTACCGGCTACTTATGAAGGGAATCAAACAGAAATGGGCGTCATGTTTTCAATATTAATCGATTATGCTGTTTTTGCTTTTATAATTAATTTGATTAGAGAAATAGTTAAAGACATGGAAGATGTTGAAGGTGATTTCAATAACGGAATGAGCACATTGCCAATTGCCATTGGACTTCGAAAAACTTCAAAAATAGTTGGAGTATTGGGAATTATTGCTACATTAATCTTGCTTTGGTATATTAATAACAATATGATGTCATCTAAGCTCTATTATGCTGTAATCTATGGTTTACTTCTTGTTGTAGCGCCAATGATTTTCTTTGTAGTTAAAATTTGGAATGCCAAAACAAAAGAAGAGTTTCGTTTGCTTAGCACTATTTTGAAATGGATAATATTTTTTGGAATACTTTCCATTTTAGCCATAAATTTAAACATAATGTATAATGTTAAGGGATAAATTTAAAGGTTGCAAAATAATTTTAGCTTCCGGTTCGCCACGAAGACAGCAGTTTTTTAAAGATTTAGATATTGATTTCGAAATACGATTAAAAGATATAGAAGAAATATATCCAGTTGAGTTGCAAGGTGTCGAAATCACTAACTATTTATCTGAACTAAAAGCCAATGCTTTTGACGGAGAAATAGCGACAAATGAACTATTGGTTACAAGTGATACTATTGTTTGGTTTAATAACAGCGCCATAGGAAAACCTAAAGACTATGATGATGCTTTTGCCATTTTAAAATCATTATCTAACGAAACGCACGAAGTAATAACATCTGTATGTTTCAAGACAATTAAAAAAACAGAAACTATTTTTGATGTTACCAAAGTTACTTTTAATAGGCTTTCGGACGATGCCATTCATTATTATCTCGACAACTACAAACCCTTTGACAAAGCCGGAGCTTATGGTATTCAGGAATGGATTGGCTTAATTGGAATTAACAGAATTGATGGTTCGTATACTAATGTTGTTGGATTACCAACAGAAAAAGTATATCATTATTTGAGTCAGTTCGATACAAATATGTAAAGATTAACTATCTTTAATACAAAAAAATACCATGTCTAAAACCGCAAAATATCCTTTCGTTATAAGTCTTGCAGCCATATTACTTTGTTTGATTGGAATATTTATCATTTTATACTTTGGACAAGATATTATTTTTCCAATTCTGCTATCATTACTTTTTGCCATTATTTTACGCCCGGTAGTTTCTTTTTTAATAAGAAGACTGCGTTTCCCTCATTTTATTGCCGTTATTTTTGCTATTGTTTTGTTTGTATTAATTTTTCTTGGATTATTTTATTTTATATCGCTTCAGGTTAGTGATATGGCATATGATTGGGAAAAAATTAAAAGTAATTTTTACTATCACATAGAACATTTTCAGCAAATAATTAGAGATAACTTCCATTTAAGTAAACGCGAACAAAAGGAAATCATCAACAATGCAACAAACAATAGTCTTATATCTGGAAATGAAATTGTTGGCAATACCATAAATTCATTTAGTAACATTTTACTGAAATTAACATTAATCCCTATTTATACTTTTCTTTTTTTGTTATACCAAAATCATTTTGTCACTTTTTTTTGCAAATTAGTAAAACCCGAAAGTCTCAAAAAACTGCACGAAGTATTATTTCAGATCAAAATTGCAGTTCAAAGCTATGTAGTTGGATTATTATTCGAAATGGTTGCAGTTTCAATATTAACTACCATTGGTTTGTACTTAATAGGAGTTGAATATTTCATTTTACTCGGAATTATAACTGGCATTTTAAATTTGGTTCCTTATATCGGAATATTATTTGCAGGGGCTTTAAGCATTGTAGTATCGCTTTCAGGTTCAACAGATTTATCTATAGTTTTAGGAGTAATTGTTGTTAATTTAATTGTACAACTTATAGATAATAACATTTTAGTTCCCCTATTTGTTAATTCAAAAGTTCAAATAAATGCCTTTGTATCAATTGTTGGTATTATTGTAGGCAACGTATTGGGCGGTATAACCGGAATGTTTCTAGCAATTCCTATTATTGCTATTATTAAAGTAATTTTCGATCGGTTAGATTATTTGGAGCCATGGGGTTATTTATTGGGTGATGATTTGCCAAAAACCTATGAATGGCATAAAATCAAATTACCACACTACAATTATAATAACAAGAATACATCTAACGGTTTTGATAATGAGTTTACCCCAAGTATATCGGAAGAAGTCAGTTTTGAAAAAGAAGGTAATAGCTCAAATGATGTAGCTAAAAAATAGTTTTATTTATAAATTTTTACAAAAAAAATCATGACATTCTTTTCTAATTTCACCAAAGAAGTAATTGCAACAGGAATTCTTTTAGTTTTTATTTTTTTCTTAAGAATAGTTTCTGCAAAACTAATTCGTCGTTACGGCAAATTATCTTTCATAATGGAACATCGAACTAATTTGGTTATTAAATATTTTAACTTATTAATTAGTATTATAACAATAATTTGCCTTATTGTTATATGGGGAGTGCAAAAAAAAGATATACTATTTACATTGTCCTCAGTAACAACTGTAATTGGTGTTGCACTGTTTGCCCAATGGTCAATTTTGAGCAATATAACTTCTGGCATTATTTTATTTTTCTTTTTTCCTTTTAGAATTGGAGATATTATTAAGGTTCATGATAAAGATTTTCCAATTCATGCTGAAATAGAAGATATTAAAGCGTTTCATATATTTTTAAAAACGGATAAAGGAGAAAGTATAACTTATCCGAATAACTTATTACTTCAAAAGGGCATATCCATAGTCAAATCAAAAATTGATGACAAAGAATATACAGTTTAGCCTTTTTTACAAACGTTATTGCATAGGTAAACTTACCTTTCATTAATATCTTTTAGATAATTTATGGAGATA
>CANJWG010000124.1 GCA_947478365.1 Flavobacteriaceae bacterium
AATAAAATAAACATTTTTTTTTGATAACATTTTTCTGTTTATGTATTAATTCCTTAAAAAAAATATTTCACAAAAAAAAACCGAGCTATTGCTAACTCGGTTTTGACTATTATAGAAAAGCCTTAGCGCCTGCTGGCTCCTATGCTAAAACAGTTCACTGAACTTTTTTTTACGCTCGCCCCTACTTCACTTCCTCAAACTCCACATCTTGAGTTGTATCACCTTGATTTTCAGCTTGTGGCTGAGCATCTTGCGCCTGACTTGCTTCACCTTGAGCATACATGGCTTCAGTTGCAGTTTTCCATGAGGCATTCACATTATCTAAGCCTTTTTGAATAGCTTCTAAATCTTGGTTTTGATGTGCCATTCTCAATTCAGTTAAAGCAACTTCAATAGCAACCTTATGATCATCAGAAATTTTATCCCCCAATTCTTTCAATTGACTTTCTGTTTGAAAAATCATACTGTCAGCTTCGTTCAGTTTTTCTGCTCTTTCTTTTGCTATTCTATCAGCATCAGCATTCATCTCAGCATCTTTTTTCATTCTTTCGATTTCTTCAGCGGTCAAGCCAGATGAAGCTTCGATACGGATGTCATGTGATTTTCCTGTACCCTTGTCTGTTGCAGAAACTTTAATAATACCATTGGCATCAATGTCAAAAGTAACTTCAATTTGTGGTACACCTCTTGGAGCTGGTGGAATTCCGTCTAAGTGGAAACGACCTATGGTTTTGTTGTCTGCAGCCATCGTTCTTTCTCCTTGCAATACATGGATTTCAACACTTGGTTGGTTATCTGCAGCAGTAGAGAATACTTGTGATTTTTTGGTTGGAATCGTAGTATTTGACTCAATTAATTTAGTCATAACATTACCCATAGTTTCAATACCTAGAGATAAAGGTGTAACGTCTAATAACAATACATCTTTTACATCTCCAGAAAGAACTCCACCTTGAATAGCAGCTCCAATTGCCACAACCTCATCAGGATTTACTCCTTTTGATGCTTTTTTACCAAAGAATTTTTCAACTTCGTCTGCAATTCTTGGCATTCTTGTAGAACCACCCACTAAAATTACTTCGTCAATATCTGAAGTTGACAAACCCGCATCTTTTAAAGCTTTAGCAACCGGTTCCATTGAACGTTTCACTAAAGAATCTGATAATTGCTCAAATTTAGCTCTGGTTAATTTCTTCACTAAGTGTTTTGGTCCAGAAGCTGTAGCTGTAACATAAGGCAAATTGATTTCTGTTTCAGCAGAAGATGACAATTCGATTTTTGCTTTTTCAGCCGCTTCTTTAATTCTTTGTAATGACATTGGATCTAATCTCAAATCAATTCCTTCTTCTGCTTTGAATTCATCTGCCAACCAATCAATGATAGTTTGGTCAAAGTCATCTCCACCTAAGTGTGTATCTCCATTTGTAGACAATACTTCGAAAACTCCATCTCCTAATTCAAGGATAGAAATATCAAAAGTACCACCACCTAAATCGTATACTGCGATTTTTTGATCAACACCTTTTTTATCTAATCCATAAGCTAAAGCTGCAGCAGTTGGCTCGTTGATGATTCTCATTACTTTAAGTCCTGCAATTTCGCCAGCTTCTTTAGTAGCCTGACGTTGTGCATCATTAAAGTAAGCAGGAACAGTGATAACAGCTTCAGTAACAGTTTGACCTAAATAGTCTTCCGCTGTTTTTTTCATTTTTTGAAGTGTCATTGCTGACAATTCTTGTGGTGTGTATAAACGACCATCAATATCAACACGAGGTGTATTGTTGTCACCTTTTACAACGCTGTACGGTACTTTTTTAGCTTCATCCTGAGTTTCAGCAAAAGTGTGTCCCATAAAACGTTTAATAGAACCAATTGTTTTAGTAGGGTTAGTTACAGCTTGTCTTTTTGCAGGGTCACCCACTTTTATTTCTCCGCCTTCAACAAATGCAATGATAGATGGCGTTGTTCTTTTTCCTTCTGAGTTAGGAATTACTACTGCTTCTTGACCTTCCATTACAGAAACGCAAGAGTTAGTGGTTCCTAAATCAATTCCAATTATTTTTCCCATTTTGTTTTAGTTTTATATTTTATTTGTGTGTTTAGTTTGTTTTTTTAAACTTGTTTTCTCCAAAGTCAACTACTATGCCAAGCGGCAAATGAAAATAAATTGTCAGTTTTAGGCAAAATAAATATGACAACATGACATTTTTGATTTAGGATTTAGGACACGAGCGCAAAGCGCGACTATATGGAGCGAAGCGGAATAAATTAGAATTTGGGATTTATTTGTCTTAAATAATAGAATTCTTAGTAGAAATAATTTCATTTAATCAATGTAAATGCCAAAAAAAAATCCCAACCGTTACGTTGGAATTTTTTTTGTTAATCATTCATAGAAATGAGGAACTCTTCATTGTTTCGGGTTTTCTTAATCTTATCATTAATCGTATCCATAGATTCTACCGGATTCATATCGGCTAGGAACTTACGAAGAATCCACATCCGTTTCAATGTGTTTGGGTCTAATAATAAATCATCGCGACGCGTACTTGAAGACGTCAAATCTATAGCAGGGAAAATTCTTCGGTTGGCAATTTTTCTATCTAATTGCAATTCCATGTTACCAGTTCCTTTAAATTCTTCAAAAATAACTTCGTCCATTTTGGAACCTGTTTCTGTTAATGCTGTTGCTATGATACTTAACGAACCACCATTTTCTACATTACGTGCTGCACCAAAAAAACGCTTAGGTTTTTGCAAAGCATTCGCATCAACTCCCCCTGACAGCACTTTTCCGGATGCCGGTTGTACCGTATTATAAGCTCTTGCTAAACGTGTAATTGAATCTAAAAGAATCACTACATCGTGACCACATTCAACCAAACGCTTTGATTTTTCGAGAACGATGTTAGCAATTTTTACGTGTTCTGAAGGTTCTCTATCAAAGGTAGAAGCGATAACTTCGCCACGTACACTTCGCTGCATATCGGTAACCTCTTCTGGACGTTCGTCAATCAGTAAAACAATTAGATAAACTTCAGGATGATTGGCAGCAATAGCATTGGCAATGTCTTTTAACAACATTGTTTTTCCGGTTTTTGGTTGTGCCACAATCATTCCACGTTGTCCTTTTCCAATTGGTGAAAACAAATCAATGATTCTTGTTGAAACACTGGCATGCTTGTCGGCTATATTAAATTTTTCTTTTGGAAATATTGGAGTTAAATGTTCAAATGAAACTCTGTCACGAACCACTTGCGGATCATGACCATTTATTTTTAAAACGCGTACTAAAGGAAAAAATTTTTCTCCTTCTTTTGGAGGACGAACCACTCCTTTTACAGTATCACCAGTTTTTAATCCAAAAAGTCTGATTTGTGAAGTTGAAAGATAAATATCATCTGGCGAAGCTAAATAGTTGTAATCAGAAGAACGCAGGAAACCATAGCCATCAGGCATCATTTCGAGTACACCTTCACTTTCTATAATTCCGTCAAACTCAAAATCGGAATCACGGAAATTGTTTTGCTTTTTTCCTTTAAAGTTAGGATTGTTAATATTTGCATTGTGATTGCCGTTACCGTTTTGAAACTTTGGTCTTGGTTCGCGGTTTTCTTCGTTATTTTTATTTGGATTTTCAACAATTTCAGTTGTGTTGCTTTCTGTTGATGGACTATTGTTTTCAGCTGGTTCAGCTACTACTTCAGAAGTAGTTTTTTTGTTCTTTTCAAAAGGATTTTTAAACTTTGGATTTTTATTTTGAAATACAGGATTTTCTTCACTTCTTGGTTCAACTTGTGTTTCAACGGCAAACAAATCGCTTTGATTGTTTTCTTGTTGTTTCTTATTTTCGGGAAGTATACGCGCTCTTTTTGATTTGGCATCAGTAACTTTTTCATTATCAGTTGATATAGTTTCAACTGAAACAGCTTTGTTTTGGTGTTCTAAAATTTGTTCAATTAAAGTCTCTTTTTTAGCACCTGCAATTTTTATGGTTTTAGCCAATTTGGCAATCTCTTGAAGTTCAGTTAACTTCATTTGTTTTAAGGCAGAAATATCAAACATGAATCGTGTTTTGATTTAAATTTAAATTTGGAAATAGTACAAAATGTGGGTAGAATTTTTTTGTAAAGAATAGTCCGAAAGGTGAAGTGCTTTCGGATTCGAACTGCAATAATACAAATAATATTTTATCATGCAATAGTATTTTTTTAAAAAGAAATTTTATTTTTGCAACTCATTATTCAAAAAAACAAATGTTTAGAATACAAACCTATTACCTGATTGCTTGCTTTATTATAACAGGAGTTTTACCGTTTGTGTTTCCATTGTGGAAAGATGCGTCCGGAACTCCTTTCTATTTCATGATGGATATGGCTTATGTTACGTTGTTTGGACTAAGCACAACACTTTCGCTATTAAGCATTTTATCACACAAAAAAAGACAACAACAATTTGTCATGGGCAGATTGAATATGATATTTAATTTAATTTTATTAGGATTATTTGTGTATCGAACACTAACTGCATCTGGAGAAACAGCTATTTCTGAGAAGGGTGTTGGGATGTTCTTACCTATTTTTTCTATCGTAATTTTGGTTTTGGCCAACAAAGCCATAAAAAAGGACGAAGATCTCGTAAAATCTGTGGATCGATTACGATAAACCTATCATCTTAGTTTATTAGTGCGAAGAAAAAATCCGAAGCGAAAGTTTCGGATTTTTTTGTTTGGATAGTTTATACTCTTTTTTAGGACAGTATCTGTATGTTGTAAATTGCTATCTACAATTGCCCTCCCAC
>CANJWG010000125.1 GCA_947478365.1 Flavobacteriaceae bacterium
ACCGCTTTCATTGACAATTATTCGCAATACTTTTCGGGCAACCATTAAAATTTCTTTGCGAATAGGTTCTTTTATGGATGCTAAATCTGTGGATTTTTTTTCAATAAAAACTTTGTTGGCACTTGAATTGGCTATAGTATTTAACAGACAAACTAATTCCTGCTGCTCTTCTTTCATCGGAGAAATAAATGCTGACCAAGCTTCTTTTTTGCCTTCCAAAACTTCTTTTTTAGAATTATTTTCAATAGCTTCTAATTCTTCGGTGGTTGCCAAATCATTTTGAAGTAACCAAGTTCTCATTTGAGCCAAACAATCAAACTCGGTTTCCCAAGCTAATCGTTCAGCATTTTTGTATCGTTCGTGCGAACCAGAAGTCGAGTGACCTTGTGGTTGTGTTAATACTTGTACGTGAATCAAAACTGGAACATGTTCTTCTCGGGCTATTTCGGCTGCTTTTTCGTAAGTTGCTACTAAATTTGGATAATCCCAACCTTTAACGGTAAGAATTTCGTAGCCGTTCCCATTTTCATCACGCTGAAAACCTTTAAGAATTTCAGAGATGCTTTCTTTTGTAGTTTGATGTCTGGCATGAACAGAAATTCCGTATTCGTCATCCCAAACACTAATTACCATTGGCACTTGTAAAACACCGGCCGCATTAATGGTTTCAAAAAATAATCCTTCGGAAGTAGACGCATTGCCTATTGTTCCCCAGGCAACTTCATTTCCTTGATTTGAAAAATTGGAATGATTTTCCAATCCGCGAACATTTCTATATATTTTTGATGCTTGCGCTAAACCCAATAATCTTGGCATTTGACCTGCTGTTGGAGAAATATCAGCACTCGAATTTTTTTGTTGCGTTAGGTTTTTCCAATTGCCATTTTCATCTATGGTTTGTGTAGAAAAATGTCCGCCCATTTGTCTTCCAGCACTCATTGGGTCATGTTCTAAATCCGGATGACCATATAAACCGGCAAAAAATTGTTGAATGGACAACTCGCCAATAGCCATCATAAATGTTTGGTCACGATAATAACCCGAACGAAAATCACCGTTTTGAAATGCTTTGGCCATGGCCAATTGTGGCACTTCTTTTCCGTCACCAAAAATTCCAAATTTTGCTTTTCCGGTTAGTACTTCCTTACGTCCCAACAGACTACATTCTCTACTTATTGTGGCAATTTTATAATCATTTAAAACTTCTTGTTTAAAGTCTTCAAATGTAATTTCAGTTTTGGATTTTGTTTCAGACATAGAAGGAAATATTTCTTAAAGAAACAAATTTAAATAAAAAGAAGTAACAAATTATATTCTGAACAAAAATATAATTTTAATTATCTGTAATTTATTTGTTGTAAAAAGTTATTATGCTGATTAATATTCAACAAAAAATTGAATATTCTGCAAAATATTCAATAAACGAATATTTTAATCTCGTTTTAAAACCATTTTCTGGTGAAAAGATTAATGAGTGTTTCAGGTCGGAAAGTTATAATAAATCGAATTTTTTCGCCATAATTTTTGTCTCCAATTTCCCAACCATTGTTAGAGTAAACAGGAAAAAATAACTCAAAATAATCGGTAACTAAGTTAAATCGAATTCCACTATCGTAAACAAATTGAGGGTCACTTTCTTTGTTTTTTATAAAACCAACATCGCCATAACCTTCAATCCAACTCCAAATAGTGTAATTAGCATTAACAGTTGTCATCCAACGATTGGCGGTTCGGGTTTCCAGTTTTGACTTAAAAAAACCATCGGCAATAATGGATTGTTGACTAAATAATCCGGTGGTTTCAGAACGTCCCAAATAGTCACTTTCAAAAAGATAATCTGACGGTCGGTCCAAACCAAAATCAAAATAGTTGGAAGTCGTTTTATTGTGCAAAAAAGTTCCGGCAAAAAGACGAAGATTCAGCGACCTATTGTTGTCAAAAAGCTTTCGGTATTGTATTTCGGCAGCTAGTTTTCCAAAGTTCTTAGAATACTGAAAATCACCCAAAAATGAAAAATGTTTCGTTACTTCTGTTTTTGTATCGTAATATTTGGCATTAAAAATTTCATAGCTTGCGCTGTTTTCACTAACTGTAAAAGCAGTTTTTTCCTTATTGACAATAATTTCTTTTACAATAAAAATTTGTTTTCTGTTATTTCTAAAATCATCTGGACGAAAATACATAAAAACGGTCGGTGCCAATTTAGTATAGTAAGCATCAGGTGCATAATGGAGATAATGCCCGCCAAGCGAATAACGAATATTGTATAAATTACTATCTCTGTTGTATTGATTGACATATACAAATCCTTTCCCTGAAAGATTTTGTGTTTTTGTAGAAATCGTTGGATTAATATCAAAAATGAAAGGTTTATCTAAAATGGTTTTGTTGTGGAAACGCATACCAGGTAAAAATCCATCATACAAATTATATTCTAAGGTTGGAACATAAAGAACCTGGTTATAATAGGGATCTTCCAAATCCTTCATAAAATTGAATTTTATCGGTCTATTATTAAGTCGAAATCCGTGTAAGGAACGCCAATTGTTTCTCAGATTAAACTCGGGAATCTCATTTTTGTAATTGATTACAATTTTATCGGAATCATTTCTTGGAATGGAATATATACTATCAGAAGTAACGTTTTCAAACCATTTTTTGTAGACTATATTTTTATTTTTTATGCCATAAATAGAAATGGGAACATTTGTTTTGGTTTTGTTTTTTAAAGAAAAACTAACGCTGTCTTTGGTTTTGGTAACCTTATAAAATTTAAAATCAATAATATCGCGAGAATCGATTATTTTATCAAAAAACCAATCAATTTTTTTTGGTGAATTTTTAATTAAAATGGTTTCAAAATCTTTTCGTTGTGTTTGTTGCCTAGTATTCAAGTCAAGAAATTGCTTGATGCTATTTGGAACAACATCATTTTCAAGATAACTGTCTAAATACTTAAAACTTAATCCGGCTCTGTATTTTGAGGCAATTTTTTCGTTGAATTTTATCAATGTATTTTTCGGATTGCCCAATGGCTGATCTAAATTTTTTCTTGCCATCAACATATATAAATAGCTGTATTGACCATTGAAATCTAAAGAAACTATGTTGTAGCCCTTTAACAGTTTTAGTTTGGCAACATTTCCCATCATCTTGCTTTCAGGATGAAATTCTTCAATATATTTCATCATGATATAGACTTGAATTCCATCATAAATCCAGTTGTCTTTTCTAGGGTCTAATTGTAAAGTGTTATGTAAATAATTGTTCAGATACGTTTTTAAAAACTTAATTTCATATAAGAACTCATCTGGAAATGGACTAATTAATAGTGGTAATTGATTTAATCCGTAGAAAGGATTTCTATCATAATCGGCTTGAGCGACTGTTATTTTTGAATGTTGGTATTTGCCCAGGTTTTCGGATACATAATTCACAATTCTATCTATAAGAATAGCTCTTTGTATATCGTTTAATCTGTTGTCTTTTAAATTGGAAATTACTTCAAAGTTATTTTTTTTATAGATTTCAAATTCCTTTTTCTCATCTATAAAAAAAATGAAATCCAAACAATTTTTTCCAGTCAGCTGGTAATTAGTTATTCCATTTATAGTTTCTTTTTGAATTTCCTTTAAATCGGAATCTAAGTCAAAATTTTGAGGGATTTTGATTTCGACATCATAGTCAGATAAACCGTTAGCACAATCGTCTAAATTTAAATTGTCATATTTGGCAAATGCTTTATTTTCGTATCGCGCTGGAACAAGAAAGCAGTTTTTAAGATACATTTTTCCGTTTTCACCATAACCATATTTTGTGAACTTATCACTTGGAATTTTTACAGTATAATTGAGTGTAAAAGTTGCTTTTTGGTTTGGCAGTAATTTTTCTTTTAGTCTAATTTGAATAACGTCAGGAAAATTTTCGTCTCTTTCCCAAGTTAGCAAAACTTTAGTTTCATCAATGATATTAATATTGCTTGTTCTGCCTCTTTCTTTTTCTTTTGCCAAATGAAAACTTCTTTCAAATTCATCGGAAAATCTAGCAGCCAAAGGAGTATTTTTCGAAGAATATCCATTAATCCAATCGTTAAGAACGATATAGTTTAAAGTATCATTAGTTTGGTTGAAAAATGTCAATTCCTGATAAACAGTCAGTTCTTTCTTTTCATTGTCAACTTCCACAATCATTTTGGAATGATGTTGTGCTACTAATTTTATCGGAAGTGATAAAAGTAAAACAAGAAAAAATATTTTAAAAATTGATTTCAAAAATAAAGAATTACAAGATTTGGAACTACATATGTTAGAAGTTTGGGCTTAAGTTGTATTTTTTGTAGAAATTATCTAGGGCTTCCAAAACTTCATCTTCAGTATCTACAATTTTAATGAGGCTCATGTCTTCCAAACGAATTGTTTTTTCTTTTTCTATTAAAACAGTATTTATCCAGTCAATCAAACCAGACCAAAAATCAGTTCCTACGAGTATTATTGGAAATTTTCCAATCTTTTTAGTTTGAATCAAAGTAACTGCTTCAAATAATTCATCTAAGGTTCCAAACCCTCCCGGCATTACTACAAAACCTTGCGAATATTTAACAAACATCACTTTGCGCACAAAAAAATAGTCGAAATTCAGGTTTTTGTCCTTATCGATATACGGATTGTAATGCTGTTCAAAAGGTAATTCAATGTTCAAGCCAACTGATGTTCCTTCACCATTTTGTGCGCCTTTATTTCCCGCTTCCATTATTCCTGG
>CANJWG010000126.1 GCA_947478365.1 Flavobacteriaceae bacterium
ACAAGATCTAAGTATCTGTAAACTGTTCTATCGGTTGTATCAAGTAAAGAAGCCAACTGAACAACTGTTTTAGAAGGTTCTTGTTCCAAAAAGGAAATAAATTGTAGAACACGAAGTATTTTATGCTGATTCAACATTCTTCAAATTTTCTACAAATAATTGTATTTATAAGCAAATGAACAAACTTTTGACCTGAACTGTCAAACTATTTTCGATTAAATTTCATTTTGACTTGAATTGTCTAACGAAAGAAAGACTTTTGATAAAAAATAAAAACGATGGATATGAAAAATTTATGTTTAGCAGTTCTTTTGTTTGCAAATGTGTGTTATGGGCAAACATTGACATATGATCAAACACAAGATATTAATGTAGCATCTAATTATTCTAACGGAGATACTTTATCTATTTACACTTTGAAAGATGGCTCTGAAATTAAGTTAGGTTCAGAGTTAAAATTTGGAACTCCACTAAATACTAACAGGCTATTTTCCCGATTGTGGTTCGGAGAATATACAATCGCAAAAGCTATATTATTAGGTCCTCCAACACAATTAGCAGATGGATATACTGGAGAAAAAGTAATTGTAACAGCAATTAAAGTGCAACATACAAAATTGACTAAAAAGTCACCATTACAAATATATTTATTTGTCCAAAATCCAACAGCTCCTGCATTAGCTAGAAATAGAACAATTGCTGATTTAGAAATGGCAATTGAAACAAAAGAAGTCATAAATCCAAACGCAGCTATGACAAGAGAACAAGCAATTATCAAGCTCAAAGAGGCAAAAGACTTGGTTGATTTAGGCATGATGTCGCAAGTAGAGTTTGATGAATTAAAGAGTAAATTAACTCCGATAATTATAAAAAAAGAATAAAAAATTCTAATAAATTAATTTGATATTGTTTCACCCTATTACTTTAAAAAAAATGAAAATACAAAAATTCCTTTTGATTGCATTAATTTTAGTTTTGTTTACATCTTGTATGAAGTCATCTTATTTCCAAGTATATAAAACAGCAACTTCTGACAAATTGGTTCTAAAGGAAAACCTTTTAGTATATGAAGATGAAAACTGTAAAGTTTCATACAATCTATGGAACGAAGGTGGAAATATCGGTTTTCAATTTTTTAACAAGAAAGACAAAAACATTTATTTGAATTTGGAAGAAAGTTTTTTTATTCTGAACGGTGTGTCCTACAATTATTACAGAAACAGAGTATTTACTAATTCGACTCGTTCTGGAACTTTGGCCTCACGTGGAAGAACAGCATCTAAATCAGTAACTGGAATCAATTACTTAGATTTACTTCAGACAAATACTATATCAGCAACAAATACTGTAGAATTAATGTCATCTTCGGGTTTTTCAGTATCCTTCAACGAAGAAAAAATTAGTTGTATTCCATCAAAAACTTCCAAGATTATTTCAGAATATAATATAAATGAAAAACTTTTCAGTGATTGCAGTTTATTTAAATACCCATCTAGAAATAAAATAAAAACAAAAACCTTTTTAAAAACAGAAAGTCCCCTAGTTTTCAGTAATAGAATAGCTTACACATTAGGTCAGACTGACAGTCTTATTAAGTTCGAAAATGAATTTTATGTAACTGAAATATCTAATCTTCCAGAAAGTGAAATGATTAATATAAAATATGATGAGTATTGCGGTCAGGAAAGTAGGATGCCGACTTATTATCTCAAGAATGTTTCACCAGATAAGTTTTACATAAAATACAATAAAGGTAACGATGCTTGGAAACACTAAGAAAAGTTTACTTTATACTGAATACTTTCAAATACATTTAGCACTTAACTTAACTTAAACCTTTATGAAATCAAATAGAACTTTAATTTTAAATACCTTACTGATAGTTATTTTTTACAGTTGTACCCCCGAAAATCCTACGCCAAATCCCACTTCTTTAACTATTGGCCAAAGCTACCAAGGAGGAAAAATCGCCTATATTGATGCATCGGGTCTGCACGGCTTAATAGCAGCACCGAGCGACCAAGGACAAGCACCGTGGGGTTGTATGGGAACAGCAATTGCAGGAGCAGATGGAACAGCTATTGGTACTGGCTCTCAAAATACCATAGATATAATGAATGGCTGCAGCGAATTAAACAAAGCAGCAAGTCTCTGTAAAAATTTAGATTTGAATGGCTACGGCGATTGGTATTTACCAAGCTTAGATGAGTTAAACCAGTTGTATATAAACAGAGTTGCCATTGGCGGTTTTGATGGTCTCTACTATTGGAGTTCTACGGAGTCCAGTTCCACCCTCGCCTGGCGTATCTATTCCGCCGATGGTATCCAGTTCGTCCTCAGCAAGTACGTCAACGACTGTAGTGTTCGTGCAGTTCGGTCATTTTAACCATAGTATCAATTCATCTTTAAATTTATCCTAATAAAAGACAAAGTAAACTACAGAATTAATATTTTATACCTTTCCTACTTAACTTAAAACTAAACTATGAAGAATCTACTACTTATTCTTGCCCTATCTCTTGTAAATAATTTGTTTTCGCAGATAACTTATGTGGATAATTTTGATGGTGTCTATCCATATCCCATTGGCAGTACTTCTGGGAACTACAATATAGACCTTAATAATGATCAACAAAATGATGTTAAATTAACCTTGCAATATTCAAGTGGAGGACCAGTAACCTATTGTGGAGGATCTTCTAGTAATGCTTTTATTTTCGTTTATTTTTCAGGTATACTAAACACAATAGGCCAAAATAAGGTTAATGGTCCTTCACAAAATTTAATTCTGGGAATTGATTGTACAAATGATACTCTTAATGCATTTGATTTATGGAACAATGCAAATTCTCTTTACCAATGTCTTCCAAATCAGGCTTTCTGTTATACAATGGGAATAGGTACTCACAAACAGGGATTTAGATTAATACTTACAAACCCTGCAAATGGAGCATTAGGATATAAGTATGGCTACATTGATTACACAATTACTTCATCTAGTGATATAGTTATACATGGTTGGTATTATGAAAATACTTTTAATGTACCAATAGTTGCTAATTCTTTACTAGACTACCCTTATGATGGTAATTGTATTTATTATGACACAATAACTACCAATGTAACAGTCTATGACACCATTACAACAAATGTTACTATCTACGATACCATAACTACAAACATTACTACTTATGATACTCTTTTGGTTTCTGTAACAGATACTTTATTTATTAATACTTCACTTGGTTTACCTGCTCCTAATAACACGAATACTATACAAGTATATCCAAATCCTGCAAATGACCATATTACTATTGATAATGGAAACTTTGCATTGATGTCAAACTATACTTTAAAAATAGAGAATAGTCTTGGGCAACAGGTATTTTCAAGTTTAGTTAACCAACAGCAATTTTATGTAGATTTAAATGGTTGGTCGGGTAATGGAGTTTATTTCTTGAAATTAATAAATCCACAAAATAATATTGTTACTATAAGAAAGATTGTACTGCAATAAGTATATTCTACTTTTTATAATGCTATGACAAATAATTAGGTACATACTTCAAAAACAGTTGTTTTATTCGATTTTTATATCTTTAATATTAAATTGAAACTTTATGAAAGCAAACAGAACTTTAATTTTAAATGCCTTACTGATAGTTGTTTTATTAGTGTCTTGTAAGAAAGAAGAAAATAACCCACCACCAACTCCACCACCAACAACTATTGCTATTGGTGAAAGTTATCAAGGAGGAAAAATTGCATATATTTTACAGGCAGGAGATATTGGTTATGATGCAAATGTGCCACACGGATTAATTGCAGCACCGAGCGACCAATCCACTGGAGCATCTTGGGGATGTAAAGGAACATTAATTCAAGGTGTTAATTGGAATAACGCCATTGGAACTGGCTCACAAAACACCTTTGAGATAATGGTTTTATGCAGTACAATAGGGATTGCAGCACGTCTCTGTGGAGATTTAGAATTGGGTGGCTATAGCGATTGGTATCTACCAAGCAAAGATGAATTAAATCAGTTGTATATAAACAGAGTTGCAATTGGCACTTTTTCTGATGTCAACTATTGGAGTTCTACAGAGTATGATAGCGACCTTGCGTGGAGTCAAGGTTTCCCTAACGGCATCCAGTCTAAATACCAAAAGAGTAACTACGCACACAATGTTCGAGCAGTTCGGTCTTTTTAACTATTTCTTTTCGCTTCTTTAAATTTTAAGGCTATGGTGCTTACAATTGGCTCTGATTAAATTGCATAGATAACTAGTATTATACTAAATATGTAAATTTGAATTACTACTAATTCAGATTAAGTATGTGGATATTTTTTTCTTTTTGTATCACATTTGTATATGACCCTCTACAACCCTTGCTATTGCTACAAAATTACTTTTTGTAGTGGAGAAAATAGAAGCAGTATTAGTCTATATGACTTAGTAAAAAAACTAAAATCAATTTTTTAGACTTGAATTAAGCTTAAAAGATTTTATAAGGGCTGTTTTGTAGAAATAATACTAAAATATTACTACAACCCCATTCCCTCTAAATCTTTTAACATAAACTTGCAAATCTTAATAATTAGCATTGAAAAAATCATTAATAAAATAGTAGTAGATCCCATTTTAACTGCATTTGAAATTCGATAATCTTTCATATTGATTTGTTTACTTTCGTTTTTTATTTCTTTATTCATCATTTTTATTTTTAGT
>CANJWG010000127.1 GCA_947478365.1 Flavobacteriaceae bacterium
ATGTAAAAGTGTTTCGAACGTAATGGAACAAATTTCAGTTAAACATTCATAAACTACTGGTCAGTTACAGTGATCAGTTAGCAGTCTAAATTGAGACACTGAACACTAAATACTGAACACTGAACACTAATCATATGACATTACTAATTGTTATTATAGTTCTTGCTCTGATATTTGATTATATCAATGGTTTTCATGATGCGGCTAATGCTATTGCTACTATTGTGGCGACTAAAGGATTAACACCTTTTCAAGCGGTTCTTTGGGCTGCTTTCTTTAACTTTTTGGCATTTTGGGTTTTTGGATTTGGAGTAGCCGATACAGTTGCAAAAACTGCGGATACTATGCAAATAGATTTAGTGGTAATTTTATCTGGAGTTGTAGCTGCTATTATTTGGAATTTATTTACTTGGGCTTTAGGAATACCATCTTCTTCCTCACACACACTAATTGGCGGTTTTGCTGGTGCAGCTATTGCACACGCTTTTTCAATTCATGGTTTTTCAGATTATTACATTTTAGATGAATCCGGAAAACAGATTACAAAACATTGGTATGATATTGTGAATTGGTATACACCAAGTAAAGATGGAGGATTGCCAAGTGGTGTTTTGGTTATTATATGCTTTATAGCTTTAGCCCCAATTATAGGATTGCTATTGTCTTATTTTATTTCACTTTGGTTAATGTATTCTTCTAAAAAAAGTATTTATCCAAAACTATTTACTTTATCTTTATTAGGATTGACCTATTGGCTAATCTCGTTTGAATTTAAATTAGACATTGAAAAACCAAGATTCGAATCCCATTTCTTAGGCATTATCGCTGAACCTTCTAACATTAAATGGTTAATCGTAGGTGTAATTGTAACTAGTATTGGTATTTTCTGTATTCGATTTAGTAGTTTGTCTATTTCTAAATCGGCATCAATTCTAAAGAGAATGCAGTTGTTAACTTCGGCTTCATTTAGTATAGGACATGGTGGGAATGATTCTCAGAAAGTAATGGGTATTATTGCTGCGGCAGTAATGGTATATGTACATAAAAGTGGGATCTCGAAGGATGCTATGCCTAGTTGGTTACATGTTGATATAGGACAAGGTACGATGCCCGATTGGATTCCGTTAGCTTGTTATATTGCAATCGCCTTAGGGACATTAAGTGGAGGATGGAAAATAGTTAAAACTATGGGGTCTAAAATAACGAAAGTAACAGCTTTTGAAGGAGTTGTTGCAGAAACCGCTGGTGCTTTAACTTTATTCTTAACAGAACATTTTAAAATTCCTGTTTCTACAACTCACACCATAACAGGATCTATTATTGGAGTAGGAGTAACCAAAAGACTTTCTGCAGTAAGATGGGGAATAACCATTAAGCTACTTTGGGCTTGGGTCTTAACTATTCCTGTGTCAGCTGTCTTGGCAGCATTGGTATATTATTTTTTTAAACTCTTTATTTAGATTGAAATAGATAGGCAGCTTTTAATTCGCTTTTTATATAAATACAAAAGTCGATCTGGAGCGATCGACTAGTGTGGTGAGGTGTAACTTCCTTTCGGAATCCTCGATGCAAATATAAAATTTAAATATGAGTTATGAATTATGAGTTATAAGTTATTTTCAAAAAAAACAAACTTTGTGTTTCAAGTTTTACAATTCATAGCTAATAACTTATAATTCATAATTATTTATTATTGTCTTTTACCAATCTTTTTAAAATAGCCCATTGTTTCAAGGCATCACGAGCATCAACAGCCGGATAGCCAAGCACAACTTTTCCTGCTTCAACATCGGCAGCTACGCCAGAACCTGCACCAACAATAGCTCCATCACCAATAGTTAAGTGGTCTTTTATTGAAGCGCTTCCGCCAATAATGACACCATTGCCAAGTGTTACAGAACCAGCTAAACCAGAATTCCCTGACATAATGCAAAATTTACCTAATTTAGAATTATGTCCTATTTGTACCAAATTATCAATTTTGCAACCATCACCAAGTACTGTTGAACTAAATTTACCTCTATCAACGCAAGAGTTGGCTCCAATTTCTACCGCGTTTCCAATGATTACATTTCCAATATGCGGAATTTTCACCAAACCTTTTTCTGGGCAAGGTCTAAATCCAAATCCATCAGCACCTATAGTACAATTAGGATGTAATATACAATGGCTTCCAATATGACAACGTTCACGGATTACTGTTCCTGACCATATAGTCGTATTTTTTCCAATACTACATTCATCAAGAATAGTAACATTTGGGTAAATGGTAACATTTTCTCCCAGTTTAACATTGGGTCCTATATAACTACCGGCACCAATTCGGGTACCATTTCCAATAGTTACCGATTTATCGATTACAGCTGTCGGATGAATGTCAATATCAAAAACGGGTGTAGCAGGAGCAAAGAGCTC
The DNA here is from genome assembly GCA_947478365.1 of Flavobacteriaceae bacterium. GTDB lineage: Bacteria > Bacteroidota > Bacteroidia > Flavobacteriales > Flavobacteriaceae > Flavobacterium. Next base: position 2,416 of record CANJWG010000127.1, read on the forward strand.
CAAGACTTGCGACATCGCCAAATCGGCATTTTTAACTTTTATAAAAGCCCTGTTTTCTCCGGGTTCAATCGAAATATCTTGATTCACAACCGCTACACAAGCTTTAGAAGTTGACCAAAATTTTTCATATTTTTTGTTTCCAATAAAAGAGATTTGGGTTTCTGTTGCTTCTTCGAGTTGTTCCGGAGCTGTAATTTTACATGAAATGGATCCAACGATTTCACCTTGTAGAACGTTATTTATTTCTTGTATTGAATATGAAGTCATAAGTTTATTTGATTTAAATAGTTCCCAAATGAATGAAATTGAAATTGAATATCCAAAAAAAGTGAGTTAAAATAAATAGATTCCCGAAAACCAACAATAGACCACAGATAACCTATCACTCTTCTTTCTGTCCCATCATCATTAAATAGGCTTTCAAAAATTTATCAATATTGCCATTCATTACGCCATCAACATCGCTCGTTTCATAACCAGTGCGCACGTCTTTAACCAATTTATAAGGTTGCATCACATAGTTTCTGATTTGCGAACCCCATTCAATTTTCATTTTACCGGCTTCGATATCGGCACGTTGGGCTTGTTGTTTTTTTAGCTCAATTTCGTACAATTGAGAACGAAGCATTTGCATCGCTCTTTGTCTATTGTCTTGTTGCGAACGCGTTTCTGAACACTGAATTTGTATCCCGGTTGGTTTATGTACTAGCTGCACTTTGGTTTCCACTTTATTTACATTCTGTCCACCGGCACCGCTCGAACGAGATGTTGTTATTTCTATATCTGCTGGATTAATATCAATCTGTATACTGTCATCAACCAACGGATATACATAAACCGAAGCAAAAGAAGTATGTCGTTTTGCATTACTGTCAAAAGGAGAAATACGCACTAGTCGATGTACGCCGTTTTCTCCTTTTAAATACCCAAAAGAATATTCGCCTTCAAACTCCAAAGTCACCGTTTTTATTCCGGCTACATCGCCTTCCTGAAAGTTAAGTTCTTTGATTTTATATCCTTCTTTTTCGCCCCACATCATATACATTCGCATAAGCATAGAAGCCCAATCGCAACTTTCTGTTCCACCTGCGCCTGCCGTAATCTGCACAACTGCACTCAATCTGTCACCTTCATCAGAAAGCATATTCCGGAATTCTAGATTTTCAATGTGGGTATTGGTAAGTTCATAATGCGCATCCAGTTCTTCTTCGGAAGCATCACCTTCTTTGAAAAATTCGTAAATGATTTGAAGTTCTTCGGCCAAGGCATTACCTTTTTCAAAATCTTCTACCCATTTTTTCTTCGAGCGTAAGTTTTGCACAATAGCTTCAGCCTCTTTTGGATTGTTCCAAAAGTTGGGTGCAAAAGTCTTTTCTTCCTCGTTAGTAATCTCTATAAGTTTGGCATCAATGTCAAAGATACCTCCTCAACGCACCAAGGCGCTCTACAATACCTTTTATTTGTTCGGTATTTGTCATAAATAATGTAGTTTTGTGTTTTAGTAATTACTTGCGTCAGTTCGCTGCGCTCGTGTGAAGCTATTCCCGCTATACGCTATATCTTTTGTTTTGTACTTCGACAGGCTCAGCATGACAAAACAAAAGGATACCGCTTCTGCCTGCCGGCAGGCAGGTCGGGGCTAAAATTCGTCACAAAAATAGACTATTATTCTTCATATGGAAATAAATTTAATAAGCGATACCGTTACCAAACCTACACCCGAAATGCTTCAGGCAATGTTTAATGCCAAAGTTGGTGATGATGTATTCAAGCAAGACCCAACGGTAAATGAATTTGAGCGCATTGTAGCCGATTTATTCGGAATGGAAGCCGCCTTGTTTTTTCCAACAGGAACTATGGCAAATCAAACGGCTATTAAACTAAATACCAATCCGGGCGATCAGATTATTTGTGATAAATGGTCGCATATTCATTTGTATGAATCGGGTGGTGCTTCGTCAAATAGCGGTGTGAATTTCAATTTGTTGGATGGAAGTCGAGGAATGATAACCGCTGAACAAGTAAAGGAAGGCATCAATGATCCTGAATTTTATCATACACCCATGTCAAAAATGGTAGGCATTGAAAACACTACTAACAAAGGTGGTGGTGCGTGTTACGAAATTTCAGAACTCCAAAAAATAAAGCAAGTTTGTGTCGACCATAATTTGAAATACCATTTAGATGGCGCTCGCTTGTGGAATGCGATGATTGCTAAAAAGCAACAGCCAAAGCAATTTGGAGAACTTTTCGACACTATTTCTGTTTGTTTTTCAAAAGGTTTGGGATGTCCTATTG
>CANJWG010000128.1 GCA_947478365.1 Flavobacteriaceae bacterium
TAAAAAACATTGCAACAGCAGAAGGAATTTCTTTAGCTGAATTAGAATCCATTTCCGGTTCAGGAAAAGATGGACGTGTAACTAAAGAAGACATCCTAAAACATATAGCCAATAGGCAAAAACCATTCGCCACTAGCTTAAGTGTTCAGCCAACAACTGATATCAGACAACCAACAACTCAAGCCGTTCCAGTTTCGGTAAATGGCGGCGATGAAATCGTTGAAATGGACCGTATGCGTAAACTGATTTCAGGCTATATGGTCGCTTCGGTACAAACATCGGCTCACGTGCAATCGTTCATAGAAGTAGATGTGACTAATATTGTGAAATGGAGAGATCGTGTGAAAAATGCTTTTGAAAAGCGAGAAGGTGAAAAATTAACGTTTACACCAATCTTTATGGAAGCCGTAGCGAAAGCATTGAAAGATTTCCCTGGAATGAACATTTCGGTTGATGGTGATTTTATTATCAAACGTAAAAATATAAACCTTGGTATGGCAGCCGCTTTGCCAAACGGAAACTTGATTGTTCCTGTAATTAAAAATGCAGATCAATTAAACTTAGTCGGAATGGCAAAAGCTGTAAACGATTTAGGAAATCGTGCCAAAGCCGGAAAGCTAAAACCGGACGATACCCAAGGTGGAACCTATACGGTTACTAATGTAGGAACTTTTGGTTCTGTGTTCGGAACGCCAATTATCAACCAACCACAAGTTGGAATCTTAGCGCTTGGTGCCATTAGAAAAGTGCCTGCGGTTATCGAAACTCCAGAAGGTGATTTTATCGGAATTAGACAAAAAATGTTCTTGTCGCATTCTTATGATCACAGAGTTGTTGATGGTGCATTAGGCGGAAGCTTTGTAAAACGTGTAGCCGATTATCTAGAAGCATTTGATGTGGATAGAGAGTATTAATCGTAACTAATTATAGTACTATCCCGATGTTACAATCGGGATTTTTTTTGTTAAAATAAACATAGTAATCGACCAACAGTAACTTCAATATTTTATATTTGTCAACTAACTTTTTAAGATGGAATTAAAACTAACACGGCCTATTTGTTTTTTTGATTTGGAAACCACAGGTATTGATGTTGCCAAAGACAGAATTGTTGAAATATCCATATTTAAAGTTTATCCCAATGGAAACAAAGAAAGCAAAACATGGCTGGTTAACCCTACAATTCCTATTCCTGCATTTGCTACCGCCGTGCATGGCATTACCAATGAAAAAGTGGCCAATGAACCTACCTTTAAAGAATTGGCATCTCATGTTCATACGATGATTAAAGATTCTGATTTGGCTGGATTTAATTCTGACCGATTTGACATTCCACTTTTGGCAGAAGAATTACTTCGTGCTGAAGTTGATTTTGATATGAAAAATAGAGTTTCGGTTGATGTGCAAACTATTTTTCACAAAAAAGAAGAAAGAACACTGGGTGCAGCTTATAAGTTTTATTGCAATCAAAATCTGGAAAATGCTCATAGTGCAGAAGCGGATACTATGGCGACATATGAAATCCTGAAAGCACAATTAGATAGATACGAAGATTTAGAAAACAATATGAAAACGTTGGCTGAATATACCACTAGAAAAAAAGCGGTTGATTTTGCAGGATTCATAGCGTTAAATAATGAAGGACAAGAAATTTTTACTTTCGGCAAGCATAAAGGTGCCTTGGTTGATGAGGTTTTAGATAAAGAACCTGGTTATTTTAGTTGGATACAAAATGCTGAATTTCCTTTATATACAAAGAAAGTTTTAACCGGAATCAAATTGAGAAAGTTAAACACTAAATAGTTTTCGGTTATCGGTTGTCAGTTTTCGGCTGTACAATAAACACAAAAAACAGATAACAGATAACAGATAACAGATAACAGAAAATGAAAATCATCTGCATCGGAAGAAATTATGTTAATCACATTGCCGAACTCAATAATGAGCGTCCAGACGAACCGGTGATTTTCATGAAACCTGACACGGCTATACTTCCAAAGAAAACCCCTTTTACCATTCCTGAGTTTAGTAATGATGTTCACCATGAGGTAGAGATTTTGATAAAAATATCAAAAGTTGGAAAATATATCGATACTAAGTTTGCTCATAAATATTATGATGAAATAGGTTTGGGAATTGATTTTACAGCAAGAGATATTCAGAATAAACTCAAAGAGAAGGGTTTGCCTTGGGAAAAAGCAAAGGCTTTTGATGGTTCAGCGGTTATTAGTGACTTTTATCCAAAAAATAATTTTATTTCAATTGAAAATATTACTTTTGAATTGAAAAACAACGGAAAAACTGTTCAAACCGGAAGCACAAGTCATATGTTGTGGAAAATTGATGAAATTATTTCTCATATTTCACAATATTTTACCCTTAAAAAAGGGGATATAATTTTTACAGGAACACCCGAAGGTGTTGCCAAAGTGGCGCCAAACGATATCCTGGAAGGATTTATAGAAAACAAAAAAGTACTAAGATTACATATTAAATAATGGCAATAAACTACAACCTCTCAAAAGTATACGCTCTTTCAGATAATGATCCTGAATTCGTAATGCAAATCATTACATTATTTGTTACTGAAGTTCCTGAAGACTTAAAACAAATTGATTTAGGTATCAAAACAAAAGACCATAAATTAGCGTATAGCTATGCTCACAAAATCAAACCAAGCCTTGATTTATTAGGAATGACCGTCGCTTTTGAAGAAATTCTTCAAGTTGAAGCATGGACAAAAGCAGAAGGCAAACGCAAAGAAATTGATGACACTTTTGCAAGCATTCAATGTCAGATAGAAAAAGCAGTAAAAGAAATCAAAAAAGATTTCGAGTTGTAAAATTTGAAGCGATTGGTTTAGGAGTTATTAGTGATGGTAATTACATTGTCAGTTCGCTTCGCTCGTGTCCCGCTTTCCGTTACTATCTTTTATTTTGTCACACTGAGCGTTTACCTGTCTGCAGACATGCAGTCGAAGTGCTATCATAAAAATAAAAGGATTTCCTCTTCAATCGGGGCTAATCAAGATTCAATTTGTAATTCCTAAATTCCTAAATTCCAATTCCTAAATCGAAATGAAAGCAACCATAGTTACCATTGGCGACGAAATTCTAATCGGTCAAATTGTTGATACCAATTCAGGATATATTGCCAAAGCATTGGATAAGATTGGTGTTCAAACCACCGAAATGCTCTCCATTTCCGATGATAAAAAACACATTTTAGATACCTTTGCTTCCTTGCAAGATAAAGTAGATTTGGTTATCATTACTGGAGGTTTAGGACCAACAAAAGACGACATAACAAAGAAAACCTTTTGCGATTATTTTCAGGATGTTTTTGTTAGGAATCAAGAAGTTGAAGACCATATCGTAGCTTTGTTTACTAAGCTAAATTTTATACCCACCCAAATTAATAAAGACCAAGCACTTTTGCCTTCAAAAGCCCTAGTTCTAAAAAATAATTACGGTACAGCAGCCGGAATGTGGATGAAAAAAGGTAAAACAGTTTTTGTTTCGATGCCCGGTGTTCCCTATGAAATGAAAGGCATTGTAAATGAAGAACTAATCCCTAAAATAATATCCGAATACAAAAGGCCTTACATACTTCACAAAACAATTCTAACTTATGGTCAGGGTGAAAGCATAATAGCAGAACGATTGGAAAGCTGGGAAAATAATTTACCGGAATATATAAAATTAGCCTATTTACCAAGTCCGGGTAGAGTTCGATTGCGACTAACCGCTCGTGGAGAAAATAAGGAAATTTTAGAAAAAGCGATTCAGGAAAATATAGTTTCATTAAACAAAATCATTGGCGACATTATCGTTGGTTTTGATGAAGATGAAACCATCGAAGTTATTGTTGGAAGATTACTTCGTCAACAAGGCAAAACAATAGCAACTGCAGAAAGTTGTACAGGTGGAAAAATTGCTCAAATGCTAACTACAGCAGCTGGTGCTTCAGATTATTTTAGAGGTAGCGTGGTAAGTTATGCCACAGATACCAAAATTTCAGTGTTAGGTGTAAATGCAAAAACCATTGAAGAGCATACAGTGGTAAGTGCAGCAGTAGCTTCAGAAATGGCATTGGGAATGAAAAAACTAATGAAAACGGATTATGCTATAGCAACAACAGGAAATGCCGGACCCATGAAAGGCGACGCTGATGTCGAAGTTGGAACTGTTTTTATTGCATTAGCAACACCTACAGCCGTTTTTACTGAAGAGTTTAATTTTGGCCAACCACGTGAAAAAGTGATAGATAGAACTGTTAATAAAGCATTGGAAATTTTACAAAAAGAAATTTTAAAAAATGCCTTCAACTAAATTTCAATGTTAATAAATTTTTTCAATTAAGGACATTCTTTCTTGCCAGTAAAAAAAAGAAAAAAATCTCCAATAATATTTTTGCTTCTACAATATATTTTTCTTAAGTTTGCACCCTCGAATTGAATAACGATAAAAGATAAGCATAATGTCAAGAGTTTGTGACCTTACAGGTAAAAGAGCGATGGTAGGAAATAATGTTTCTCACGCAATGAACAAAACTAAGAGAAAATTTTCTGTTAACTTAGTTAAAAAACGTTTCTATCTTGCTGAAGAAGACAGATGGATTACTCTAAGAGTAGCTGCGTCTACAATTAAAACAATCAATAAAAATGGATTGGCTGCTGTTTTGAAAAAAGCAAAA
>CANJWG010000129.1 GCA_947478365.1 Flavobacteriaceae bacterium
AAACCCACCATCTCAAGTCCGACGCGGCCTTCAGTGCAGCGACAACGAGAACGCCCGTCAGCCAAACGATCGCTTCCTACGGAAACCTCTCATCCGTTATGAGCGTTGAGTTCGTAAAAGGAACCTTCCGTGATCGCCCGATTAATAGTCGATCGGTTGAAACGATGGTGCTGCGCAAAACCGAAGGGCGGTGGCGCATAATTCATATTCACTGGTCATCATCAGCCATTCAGAGCAAATAATGTCGAAGACTTCGGGGAATATAATCATCCCAAAAGGCCAGGTTATTTGCGGCCGTTCTGCTATGCGCCCAAAAGTCGCCTTTCGAGCTCGAAACGGATTTATCTAAAAGCTGACACTCTTAGTGCTAGGGCCCAACCACTTCGGTAACCAATATTTGTGCGCTCGGGCTTGTCGCTATCTCGGCGGGATCGTGGCTTGCGGAGGTACAGATGAACAAGTGGCGTCCCTCCGGACCGCCCATTGCAACGGCATACGCATGCGTGTCGAGATCGATTGTATCAAGCACAGCTCCGCCTTCACGCACGCGCAATACAGATGGGTTACCAGCCGGATTGGCAACCCAGATTGCGCCTTCGCTATCAAGGCAGATGCCATCAGGCTGGACGCCTTCAGGCAGTTGCGCCCAAATGCGGCGGTTTGAGAGATTTCCATCTGTATCCATGTCAAAGGCGGTCAGCCGGAAACCATTGGTTTCGGCGACAACCAGCGTTTTGCCACCGTCCGTGATGACCATACCGTTGGGAAAGCTGAGACCTTCGGCGGCCTTGGTCACTGAGCCATCTGATTCAATGCGCGTGATGACGCAGCTATCTACTGGTGCGGCGTCTGGGTTCCAAAAATTATAGCCTATGTCGCCTACAAAGATTCGTCCCGCATCATCGGCAATAGCATCGCTCAAGCAGAACACGCTGGTTGATGATAAATCGGCATGGTTATGGAGCACCGACCCATCCCAGCGCTTGAACGCAAGGTGAAGGGCGTCGCTGAAAACGACATTGCCATCGGCCAAGAAACCGAAGCCATTCGGCTTAAACGGCAATACAATCTCGGTCCGCAAATCGCCAGCAAGGCTGACTGACTTCACCGCTGAATCGTGTATGTCGATGAACCACAACCGGTCCTGCCGCCAACGTGGACTTTCGGTAAAACGCAGGCCGTGGCCAAGTCCAACCAACGGTGAAAGAGCTGTCAATGTCATCACCCAATCAATTTGGAACAAAGGCAACAACGCGCGACGGGGCGGCGCTGCAACGGGCAAGCTTGATTGGGAAGAAGCCAACATGGAAGCCGGTTGGCGGTAATGCGGAAAGATTGCACAGTTGCTGCACAATGAAGGCTTCACGCTTGGTGATGGCCTTATGCCCATCCCACAGCAGTGTCTTGTCACCCTGTTCTTGCCATTTAGTGTTCATCAAGCGAAATGGGAGGTCCCAGCCAACTGCATCAGTGCCGAGGATAGTTGCGCCCATACTAGTAAGGCGGAGTGTTGATTCCGCCGACATGCCTGGCTGATTATAGAATTGCGGATCATCCATCGTATAGGCTTCCTGGCCTGTACGCAGCAGCACCGCGTCGCCGGGTGCAACGGCACGCCCGACCGTTGCAATGGCGCGATCAAGCATATCGGGCGTAATATATTCGCCGCCCTTTGCCCACGGCCGCAGGTCAAGCACCATTCCGGGGCGATACAGTTCATTGAGGTCTATCTGGTCAATTGTCCGGGCAGGCTTGCCCTCGCATTGCGTGCCCGAATGCAAGGGCGCATCGACGTGCGTGCCGCAATGAGAGTTGAAGTCGTTCAGACTCTCAGACCCCCAGCCTTCGCCATCCGGCAAGTCCGCATGGGTGCAGCCAAGACTTGCGCAAAATTCGTCCTTGCCCGCCTGTTCAGCTGGATTGTTGTAGTCGATCCGAGGGGCAACAACTCCAGCAGCATGTTGCAGCGCTGGCGGCAGTTTTTCCCGATTGGCGGGATCCAGCAAGACGGTTAGGTCAATTAAGCGCATAATATATTCCGATTATTTGGTGAGAATGTGAATGGCAACGGCAGCTTCTTCAACGCCAATATTGCCGCCTCCATTTTCCTGAATAGCGTGTCGCGCACCTTCGACTTGCCGCGGGCCTGCCTCACCACGAAGCTGCGTTACCAGTTCGTATAGCTGCCCGATGCCGGTCGCGCCCAAAGGATGTCCCTTGGATTCCAGACCGCCTGATGGGTTTACCGGAATGCGGCCGCCGATGGTGAAGTCGCCGCGTTCTGCAGCAGGCCCGCCCTGTCCCATTTCAACGAAACCAAGATTTTCGACCTGAATAATTTCACCCATGGCTGCAGCATCATGCACTTCCGCGACGTGCATGTCGCTGGGGCCGAGACCTGCAATTTCATAAGCTTGATTTGCCGCCAGACGGGCGAGGTTAAGTTCATGCTGGTCGATGCTGCGGCTACTCGCCGAACGCACGACACTGGCGGCGACCTTAATACAGCGGCTACGGTCAGCGCCGATGCGCTTCAGGCCTTCTTCGGTACAGATTATTGCGGCGGCGCTGCCATCGGTTACCGGTGCACACATCGGCAACGTCAGGGGATAGCTGATTGGCGGTGAACCAAGGACTTCATCGATGGTGAAGGACTTGCGGAATTGCGACCATGGATTGTGCACCGAATGCTGGTGGTTTTTCGCAGAAACGGCGGCGATTTGCCGCTGGGTTGTACCCCATTTGGCCATATGATTGCGGCAAAGTGCCGCATAGATTGACATGAAGCGGCTGAATGGCTTGTCCGATTCCGACCCCTCAGGTGGGACCACGCCTTCACCCAGCTTAACGAGGCGCGCGTAATTTTCGTCGGCACGGCTGACATCCCAGCCGGCTTCCATCAATTTTAGCACCGACAGCTTGTCTTCAACGTTCATTTTTTCGGCACCAATGGCCAATGCGACGTCGGTAACCCCGGCCTTTAGACTTTGCACAGCCAGTGCGAAGGCAGAACTACCGGCGGCACAGCCATTATCAATATTGTAAATCGGAATGCCATCCACGCCGAGCTTGCCCAGAACCACCTGCCCCGGAATGGCAAATTGACCTTGCAGAGGGCCATTGGTGATACCGGCATAAAAAGCGGTGCCGATGTCTTCCTTGCTGCATCCGGCGTCCTTCAAGGCGCCATCCAGCGCTTCGCCGGCCAGATCGTCCAGACTGCGCTCAAAATGGCGACCGAAGACGGTCATGGAAATTCCGGCAATATAGATGTCACTCATTGGGTTACCTCTCAAATCTTCTTGCTGTGACCTAGCCAATAGGTTTCACGTAGGTCTTTCTTGAGCACTTTGCCCGCCGGGCTACGCGGCAGCCGTTCGATGAAGTCGACGGTCTTGGGGGCCATCACGCCACCCAGTTTATCTTTGCAAAGCGCTATAATTTCTTCGGCGCTTACGCTCTGTCCGGGATTGAGTTCAATCACGGCCTTGACTGCCTCTCCCCATTTGACGTCAGGGACGCCAATGACAGCACAATCCTGAACAGCCGGATGGCTCCAGATGACTTGCTCCACGGTCGCCGGATAAACATTGAACCCACCGGTGATGATCATGTCTTTTTTGCGGTCAGTGAGATGTAGATAGCCGCCGGCATCAATATGGCCCACGTCGCCCGTATGCAGCCAGCCATCGATTATTGTCTCGGCAGTCTTTTCAGGGGCCTTATAATAGCCCTTCATAACGAGATCTCCGCGGATACAGATTTCGCCCGTCTCGCCACGCGGTAGGATGCGATTTTCATCGTCCATGATTTCGACGCGAACTAGCGGGTTGGGACGGCCAACCGAGGACAGGCGTTCGTCGCTTGCCAGCACGCCCCCATCAAAATGTTCGTCCGGTCGCAGGTTGGAAATGGAGCCTAGTGCCTCGCTTTGGCCATAGCCTCCGCACATGATGGGGCCCCATAAAGCGATAGCCCGCTTCAGCTTTTCGACAGACATAGGGGCGGCGCCATATAGCAGGTAACGCACGCTGGAGAAATCGACCTTCTCAATCCCTGGCGCGTCCAGCAATGCGTAAATAACCGTCGGCGGTAGGAAGAACTCGGTCACGCGATGCTTGACGATTGCCTGCACGAGCAAAGCAGGGTCTGGCTTGGTCAATATGACGACGGTGCCGCCTTGTGCGGTGCATGGTAAAGACAACAATCCGGCCGTGTGCGTCATCGGTGCAGCCGCAAGATTGACCGGCTTCGTTCCGTCGCGATAGGCGAGCACAATCAGAAAGTGTCCAAGGCTTACGCTAATGCCGCGATGCGTGTTCATGACACCTTTGGGGGTGCCTGTCGTGCCGCCTGTGGGCATAACAACAAAAACATCGTCGAGGCCTGCGATGATGCTCGGCTTGGTCGCAGGGACGCTGCCGCACCAGTCCGTCAACAACGGTGCATCTGGCAGATCGGCGTCGATGCAGATCCAATGTTTCACCTTGGGTAATTCTGAGCGCAATGCAGCAATGGTCTCGGCAAATGCCGACTGGTAAAATAATATCTCGCAGTCAAAGCTATCGAGGATAAAGCGGTTGTATTCAGAGGCGCTCCGCGGATTGACTGGTATCCACGCCATATTGGCGCGCCACAGGCCCAACGTACACG
>CANJWG010000130.1 GCA_947478365.1 Flavobacteriaceae bacterium
ACCTATTTATTTAAGTGCTGAAGAAGAAGAAGGTAAAATGATTGCGCAAGCAAACATTGAAATGGATGCAAAAGGAAAAATAACTGCCAATAAAGTTATTGCCCGTGAAGAAGGCGATTTCCCAGTAGTTGACCCAGGTCAAGTTCATTACACAGACGTTGCCCCTAATCAGATTGCTTCTATTTCGGCTTCGTTGATTCCGTTCCTAGAGCATGATGATGCTAACCGTGCGTTGATGGGATCAAACATGATGCGTCAGGCTGTACCACTGTTACGTCCTGAAGCACCAATTGTTGGTACTGGTTTAGAGCGTCAAGTAGCATCTGATTCAAGAGTATTAATTAATGCAGAAGGTAACGGAACAGTTGAGTACGTTGATGCCAATATGATAACGATTAAATACGACAGAACAGAATCCGAAAGAATGGTAAGTTTTGAGCCAGATGAGAAAACATACCAATTAATCAAATTCAGAAAAACAAATCAAAGTACATCTATCAATTTGAAGCCTATCGTAAGAAAAGGGGACAGAGTTAAATTAGGGCAAGTACTTTGTGAAGGATATGCAACACAAAACGGAGAATTAGCTTTAGGTAGAAACTTAAAAGTAGCTTTTATGCCTTGGAAAGGGTATAACTTCGAGGATGCAATTGTAATTTCTGAAAAAGTAGTTCGTGATGATATTTTCACTTCTATACACGTTGATGATTATTCTTTGGAAGTTAGAGATACTAAATTAGGTAACGAAGAGTTAACTAATGACATTCCTAACGTTTCAGAAGAAGCAACAAAAGACTTGGATGAAAACGGAATGATTAGAATTGGTGCCGAAGTAAAACCTGGCGACATTCTAATCGGTAAAATCACGCCAAAAGGTGAATCAGATCCAACTCCAGAAGAAAAACTTTTAAGAGCAATCTTCGGAGATAAAGCGGGTGACGTGAAAGATGCTTCATTAAAAGCTTCTCCATCATTACACGGTGTGGTTTTAGACAAAAAATTATTCGCGAGAGCAGTAAAAGATAAAAAGAAAAGAACTAAGGATAAAGATGATTTGACATCTTTGGAAATGGAATTCGAAACAAAATTTGTTGATTTAAAAGACAAATTAGTAGAAAAACTTTTCTCTATCGTAAACGGAAAAACATCTCAAGGGGTAATGAATGATTTAGGTGAAGAAGTTTTACCAAAAGGTAAAAAATACACCCTAAAAATGTTACATGCTGTTGAAGATTTCGCTCACTTAACTAAAGGTCAATGGGTTGCAGATGAAGAGTCAAATAATTTAGTAAATGACTTAATTCACAACTATAAAATCAAATTAAACGATTTACAAGGTGCATTACGTAGAGAGAAATTTACAATCACCGTTGGAGATGAATTACCAGCCGGAATTTTAAAATTAGCTAAAGTTTATATCGCTAAAAAACGTAAATTGAAAGTGGGTGATAAAATGGCGGGACGTCACGGAAACAAAGGTATTGTGGCTCGTATCGTTCGTCATGAAGATATGCCATTCCTTGAAGACGGAACACCGGTTGATATCGTATTGAATCCATTGGGTGTACCATCGCGTATGAACATCGGACAGATTTATGAAACGGTTCTTGGTTGGGCTGGACAAAAATTAGGAAGAACTTATGCGACTCCAATTTTTGACGGAGCAACATTAGATCAAATCAATGAAATCACGGATGAAGCGGGTATCCCACAATTCGGTCATACGTATTTATATGACGGAGGAACAGGAGAACGTTTCCATCAGGCAGCAACTGTTGGAGTTATCTATATGTTAAAACTTGGACATATGGTTGATGATAAAATGCACGCACGTTCTATAGGTCCATACTCTCTTATTACACAACAACCACTGGGTGGTAAAGCTCAATTTGGAGGTCAGCGTTTTGGAGAAATGGAGGTTTGGGCACTTGAAGCTTATGGAGCATCAAGCACGCTAAGAGAAATTTTGACTGTTAAATCGGATGACGTTATTGGTAGAGCTAAAACTTACGAAGCTATCGTTAAGGGAGAAGCTATGCCAGAACCAGGATTGCCAGAATCATTCAATGTATTAATGCATGAATTGAAAGGTCTTGGATTAGACATCAGATTAGAAGAATAAAACAATTAACAATTAACAATTGATAATTCATAATGCTTGTCAATTGTTAATTATCCATTATCAATTATCAATTCAAGTTTTAAACTATGATGAATAATAGAAACAATAATAGAGATCCTAAAAATGCAATCAAGAGATTTGACAGAATCTCAATTGGTTTAGCATCTCCAGAATCTATCTTGGCGGAGTCAAGAGGCGAGGTTTTGAAACCAGAAACAATAAATTATAGAACTCACAAACCAGAACGTGATGGTCTTTTCTGCGAGCGAATTTTCGGTCCAGTAAAAGATTTTGAATGTGCTTGTGGAAAATACAAAAGAATCCGTTATAATGGAATCGTTTGTGACCGTTGTGGAGTTGAAGTTACGGAGAAAAAAGTACGTCGTGATAGAGTAGGACACATCAATCTTGTTGTGCCAATTGCTCATATATGGTACTTCCGTTCTTTGCCAAACAAAATTGGATACATTCTTGGCCTACCCTCTAAGAAATTAGATATGATTATTTACTACGAAAGATATGTAGTAATTCAGGCGGGTATTGCTGTAAATGCTGAAGGGGAATCGTTACAAAGATTGGACTTTTTAACAGAAGAAGAGTACTTAAACATTCTTGATTCTCTTCCCCAAGACAACCAATATTTAGATGATTTCGATCCAAATAAATTCGTTGCCAAAATGGGAGCTGAGTGTATTATGGATTTATTAGCAAGAACCGATTTGAATGCATTGTCGTATGAATTGCGTCACGCTGCTAATAATGAAACGTCTAAACAAAGAAAAACAGAAGCATTAAAAAGATTGCAAGTAGTTGAGTCATTCCGTGATTCAAATCAAAACAGAGAAAATCGTCCTGAATGGATGATCATGAAAGTAGTTCCGGTTATCCCACCAGAATTGCGTCCGTTGGTACCACTTGATGGTGGTCGTTTCGCTACTTCCGATTTGAATGATTTATACAGAAGAGTTATTATCCGTAACAATCGTTTGAAAAGACTTATGGAGATTAAAGCTCCAGAAGTTATCTTAAGAAATGAAAAACGTATGTTGCAAGAATCAGTAGATTCCTTATTTGATAACACGCGTAAAGCTTCTGCAGTAAAAACAGAATCAAACAGACCGTTAAAATCACTTTCAGATTCCTTGAAAGGGAAACAAGGTCGTTTCCGTCAAAACTTATTAGGAAAACGTGTGGATTATTCTGCTCGTTCGGTGATTGTTGTTGGACCAGAAATGAAATTGTTCGAATGTGGTTTGCCAAAAGATATGGCTGCTGAACTATACAAACCATTCGTTATTCGTAAGTTAATCGAAAGAGGAATTGTTAAAACAGTGAAGTCGGCTAAGAAAATAATCGACAAAAAAGAGCCAGTAGTTTGGGATATCCTTGAGAATGTAATCAAAGGTCACCCAGTATTACTAAACCGTGCTCCTACGTTACACAGATTAGGAATCCAGGCTTTCCAACCAAAATTAATAGAAGGAAAAGCAATCCAATTGCACCCATTAGTATGTACGGCTTTTAACGCGGATTTTGATGGTGACCAAATGGCAGTTCACTTACCACTTGGTCCAGAAGCTATTTTGGAAGCACAATTATTAATGTTGGCTTCTCATAATATCTTGAATCCAGCTAATGGTGCACCAATTACGGTTCCATCTCAAGACATGGTTTTGGGCCTTTATTATATGACCAAAGAAAGATTGACTACTCCGGAAATGAAAATTTTAGGTCAGGATTTGACTTTCTATTCTGCTGAAGAAGTAAACATTGCTTTGAATGAAGGAAGATTAGAATTGAATGCTCGTGTAAAAGTTCGTGCAAAAGATTTTAATGAAAATGGAGAGTTAGTATACAAAATCATCCAAACTACTGCGGGTAGAGTATTGTTTAATGAGGTAGTACCAGCCGCAGCAGGATATATAAATGAAGTATTGACTAAAAAATCGTTACGTGACATTATTGGAAAAATCCTTGCGGTAACTGATGTTCCTACAACGGCAGCTTTCCTTGATGAAATGAAAGATATGGGTTACAAATTCGCCTTCAAAGGTGGTTTGTCATTCTCATTAGGTGATATTAGAATTCCAGAACAAAAAACACAATTGATTGCTGATGCACGTGTTCAGGTAGAAGGAATTTCTATGAACTATAACATGGGTCTTATTACCAATAACGAACGTTACAACCAAGTTATTGATATCTGGACTTCAGCCAATGCTCAATTGACAGAATTAGCAATGAAAAACATTAGAGAAGACCAACAAGGTTTCAACTCGGTGTATATGATGCTTGACTCTGGAGCAAGGGGTTCTAAAGAACAAATTCGTCAGTTAACTGGTATGCGTGGTTTGATGGCTAAGCCTAAAAAATCGACTGCTGGTGGTGGTGAAATTATTGAAAACCCGATTTTG
>CANJWG010000131.1 GCA_947478365.1 Flavobacteriaceae bacterium
TAAACGAGTTATATGCAGAAATTTTTAGCAATACGTTTGGTTTTGAAACGATAGGTTTGCGTTATTTCAATGTCTATGGAAGAAGGCAAGATCCAAACGGAGCCTATGCCGCTGTTATTCCAAAGTTTGTGATGCAACTTATGAAACATGAGTGTCCCGTAATTAATGGAGACGGAAATTTCTCAAGAGATTTTACCTATATAGATAATGTTATTCAAATGAATGAGTTGGCTATGTTGACTCAAAATCCGGAAGCAATTAATACGGTTTACAACACCGCTTATGGTGATAGAACTACACTAAACGTTATGGTTTCTTACTTAAAAGAATACCTTTCCGAATTTGATTCTGCTATTTCAACGATTGAAGTAGTGCATGGCCCAAATAGAGTAGGAGATATACCTCATTCTTTGGCTAGCATTGATAAAGCAAAAAGATTATTAAACTATACTCCCGAATACTCTTTTCAAGACGGTCTTAAAGAAGCCGTGAAATGGTATTGGAATAATTTAAAATAATGTTTATCGGTTATATATTTATTGCTATTTGTTTGATAAGGTAGAATATAAAAATAGAACATAGAAAATAGAATATTGAAAAAATGAAAATTAAAAATATTTGTTGTATTGGAGCAGGATATGTTGGTGGACCAACGATGGCAGTTATTGCCCAAAAATGTCCTGGTATTAAAGTTACAGTAGTCGATTTAAACGAAGCCAGAATAGCGGCTTGGAATGATAAAGATGTTAATAATATTCCAATATATGAACCAGGATTAAATGAAATAGTTGGCAATGTTCGTGGGAAGAATTTGTTTTTTTCTACCGAAGTTGACAAAGCCATTGATGAAGCTGATCTTATTTTTATATCAGTAAATACGCCAACCAAAACTTACGGCACCGGAAAAGGAATGGCAGCAGACTTAAAACATATAGAACTTTGCGCCCGACAAATTGCCAAAGTAGCCAAAAACAATAAAATCATTGTTGAGAAATCGACCTTACCTGTTAGAACTGCAGAAGCTTTGAAGAGTATATTAGACAATACTGGAAACGGTGTGCAATTTCAAATACTTTCGAATCCGGAGTTCCTAGCTGAAGGAACAGCAGTTGAGGATTTACTTAGCCCGGACCGTGTTTTAATTGGAGGTGAATCTACACCCGAAGGACAAGCTGCTATAAATTCTTTAATAGATGTTTATGTCAACTGGGTTCCAAGAGAACGAATTTTAACCACTAATGTTTGGTCTTCCGAGTTGTCAAAGCTTGTGGCTAATGCCTTCTTGGCGCAACGTGTTTCATCTATTAATGCAATTTCAGAATTATGCGAAAAAACAGAAGCTAATGTTAGTGAAGTGGCAAAAGCTATAGGAATGGACAGTAGAATTGGTCCAAAATTCCTAAAAGCCTCGGTTGGTTTTGGAGGCTCTTGTTTTCAAAAAGATATTTTGAATTTGGTTTATATCTCAAAAGCATTTGGGTTAAATGAAGTGGCAGATTATTGGGAACAGGTTATTATCATGAATGATCACCAAAAAAGACGTTTTTCGAAGAATATTGTGCAAACACTTTATAATACAGTTTCTGGAAAAAAAATAACCTTTTTAGGTTGGGCTTTTAAAAAAGACACTAACGATACCAGAGAATCAGCCGCTATTTATGTTGCCGATGATTTGATAAATGAACAAGCTAATATTGCTTTGTTTGATCCTAAAGTTTCACAAGCACAAGTCCTTTCTGATTTGGATTATCTTGCCTCAAGAAAACCAGCAGAAAATGAAAAACACATTAACTCCTATGACAATCCTTATGATGCTTGTAAAAATGCACATGCTATTGCTGTACTTACCGAATGGGATGAGTTTAGATCATACGATTGGCAAAAAATTTATGATAGTATGCTAAAACCAGCTTTTGTTTTTGATGGTAGGAACCTTTTAGATGGTGAAAAACTGAAAGCTATTGGATTTAATTTTCAATCGATAGGGAGTTAGTTTCTGTTATCGGTTGTTAGTTATCGGTTATTGTTTAAGGTTAGAAATTTATGAATAGTTATAAAGATTTAGATATTTATAAGATTTCTTTGAATTTGTTTTATGAAGTTCATCCAGCAACATTATTACTGCCAAAGTATGAACTCTATGAGCTGGGAAGTCAGTTAAGAAGATCATCTGATTCTGTAGTTTCAAATATTGTGGAGGGTTATGGCAGAAAAAGATATAAAGCAGAATTTATTAGATTTTTAGTTTTCAGTCATTCTAGTTGCTTGGAAACAAAAGCACATTTAGAAAAGATAAATCATTTGTATCAAGGACTAATTCCTGAAAATTTAAAATATATTAATGAATACGATACACTAGGAGCAAAAATTTTTACTTTTATAAAATATGTCGAAGATAATTGGAAAACATAATTTTCAACTGACAACAGAGAACCGAGAACCGACAACTGAGAACCGAAAACAGACAACAGAAAACAGACAACAGAAAACAGACAACTGAGAACCGAAAACAGAGAACCGAAAACAGACAACTGAGAACCGAAAACAGAGAACCGAAAATAGAGAACCGAAAGCGGATAACCTAAAACAAAAGAAAAATGAGTATTAAAATTGCTGTTATAGGATTGGGATATGTTGGTTTACCATTAGCCAGATTATTTGCTACCAAATATCCGGTTGTTGGATTTGACATTAATCAAAACAGAATTCAGGAATTAAATGCGGGAAAGGATTTTACCTTAGAGATAGACGAATCCACATTGAAAGCCGTTTTGGTTAGTTCTAACAGTAATTCAAACGGACTTTTTTGCAGCAGTAATTTAGATGAAATTAGGGATTGTAATTATTATATAGTGACAGTTCCAACTCCAGTTGATAAAAACAATCGCCCCGATTTGACTCCCTTATACAAGTCGAGTGAAACTGTTGGAAAAGTCCTGAAAAAAGGCGATATCGTAATTTATGAATCTACCGTATATCCTGGCGTAACCGAGGAAGAATGTATTCCTGTTTTGGAAAAAGTAAGCGGATTGAAATTTAATGTCGATTTCTTTGCGGGCTATTCACCAGAAAGAATCAATCCTGGAGATAAAGAGCATACGGTTGAGAAAATTCTAAAAGTAACTTCGGGATCTACTCCAGAAATCGGGCAAAAAGTAAATGATTTATATAAATCAGTAATAATTGCCGGAACGCATTTGGCACCCTCTATAAAAGTGGCAGAAGCCGCCAAAGTGATCGAAAACTCGCAACGCGATATCAATATTGCTTTTGTAAACGAATTAGCAAAGATTTTTAATTTGTTAGAAATTGATACGCATGCCGTACTAGAAGCTGCCGGGACTAAGTGGAATTTTTTACCTTTTAAACCAGGATTAGTTGGCGGACATTGTATCGGGGTTGACCCTTATTATTTGGCACAAAAAGCACAGGAAAAAGGGTACCATCCCGAAATTATTTTGGCAGGAAGACGATTAAATGATAGTATGGGAGAATATGTAGCCTCACAAGTCGTGAAGCTGATGATTAAAAAAGGAGTTGCTATCAATGGAGCCAAACTATTAATGCTGGGTATAACGTTTAAAGAAAATTGTCCCGATGTTAGAAACACCAAAATTGTAGATGTCGTTCAAGCATTGACAGATTATGGTATTGAAGTAACTATTTTTGATCCTTGGGCAAAACCTTCAGAAGTAAAGCATGAATATAAATTAAACACTACCAACGAATTGCCATCAACTACTTTTGACGCTATCGTTTTGGGAGTTGCGCACAATGAATTTACGACTATTGATTTGTCTAAATTAAAGAAGACAAATGGGGTTTTGTTTGATGTAAAAGGTGTGTTAAATGAAAAGGCAGACGGGAGGTTGTAGTTACGGTTATCCAATTCAGTTACAAAATGTCAGTCTGAGCTTGTCGAAGACCTTTTTAAATGCACTTCGATTCTTCCTTTGTCAGTACAGGCGCGCTCAGTGTGACAAACTATAATTAATTGATTTAAAAATATAATTTTACCCAACAGATTAGATATACACAAATGAAAAAGATTTTAATAACAGGAGGAGCCGGATTTATTGGTTCTCATGTAGTGAGACGATTTGTTACCAAATACCCAAATTATCAGATTTATAACTTGGATGCATTGACCTACGCAGGGAACCTTGAGAATATTGCCGATATTGATTCGTTACCGAATTACAATTTTGTAAAAGGCGATATCGTTGATGCTGATTTTATCAATAATCTATTTCAGAAACACCAATTTGACGGCGTATTGCATTTGGCAGCCGAGTCGCATGTAGACCGTTCTATAACCGACCCATTGGCGTTTGTAAAAACCAATGTTATTGGCACCATGAACCTATTGAACGCCGCCAAAACGATCTGGAAAAACAACTTTGATGGTAAGCGATTTTATCATATCTCTACCGATGAGGTCTATGGCAGTTTAGGAGCCGAAGGTTTGTTTACCGAAACAACTCCTTATGATCCTAATTCGCCTTATTCAGCCTCA
>CANJWG010000132.1 GCA_947478365.1 Flavobacteriaceae bacterium
TTACCACAATTTACCACAAAATACCACTTTGTTAATAAGTTTTACCACTTTTATATTATTTTAACATAAAACCTAATAAAAATCGGTAGGTTGAGTTGTTAAAAAAATGATCGGAATATTGAGAAAAATGGGTTAATAATCAATTTTTATTATTATGAATATTCTATTTTCTGTCTTTATTTATTTTTGGAATTTTTACAATTACTACTTTAGTAATCTCTATTTACCTGTTATTAAAATTGACAATTTAAGTAGTAAATAATCCATATGTAAATGGGTTATAATCTATAAAATCATATATTTGTTGTCGAGGCAAAACTCTAAAAAATCACATGGAAGGAAAATTTAAAAAAGAGGGTAGATATTCCTATTTTGAAGCAGGAGAAGGCACACCAATTGTAGTTTTACACGGTTTGATGGGAGGATTAAGCAACTTTAATGGTGTTGCCAATTATTTTTCGTCTAATGGTTATAAAGTTGTCATTCCTGAATTGCCTATTTATACCCAAAACATTTTAAAAACTAATGTGAAAGCTTTTGCAAAATATGTAAAAGACTTTATCAATTTTAAAGGTTTTGATCGTGTAATTCTTTTAGGAAATTCACTTGGTGGGCATATTGCATTGTACCATTCCAAAATGTATCCTGAAAAAGTTGCTGGTCTTGTAATCACAGGGAGTTCAGGACTTTATGAAAGCGCTATGGGCGACAGCTACCCTAAACGTGGCGATTATGAATACATTAAGAAAAAAGCAGAAGCTGTTTTTTATGACCCAAAAGTGGCATCAAAAGAAATGGTTGACGAAGTTTTTTCAGTGGTAAATGACAGAATGAAAGTAATTAAAACTCTAACCATTGCCAAAAGTGCGATTCGACATAATATGGCAAAAGATTTGCCCAAAATGCATGTTAAAACGTGTATTATTTGGGGTAAAAATGACCAGGTTACGCCGCCAGATGTAGCAGAAGAATTTCACAAATTGATGCCAAATTCAGAATTATATTGGATAGACAAATGTGGTCATGCCGCTATGATGGAACACCCAGACGAGTTTAATAGATTATTACATGACTGGTTGAAAGAAGTTCATCTATAAACATAAAATCCTTTTTGGGACTTTTTTATTTTAAACCTAATGAAAATTAATACTGCCGAATTTATAATCAGCAATTCTGATGTGAGTAAATGTCCATTGGAACGATTGCCTGAATATGCTTTTATTGGTCGCTCTAATGTTGGTAAATCATCCTTAATCAATATGTTAACCAATCATAAAAATTTGGCTAAAACATCTGGAAAGCCTGGAAAAACACAATTAATTAATCATTTCAAAATTAATTCGAATTGGTTTTTAGTAGATTTACCAGGTTATGGTTATGCCCGAGTTTCCAAAAGAACAAAAGAAGTTTTTCAAGAATTTATAACTGATTATTTTGAGAAAAGAGAACAATTAGTTTGCGCTTTTGTGTTAATAGATATTCGGTTAGAAGCACAAAAAATTGACTTGGAGTTTATCAATTATCTTGGTGAAATTGAAGTGCCCTTCTGCCTCATTTTTACCAAAGCTGATAAGATAAGCCGAACAAAAGTAGATTCTCACATTGCAGCTTACCGCAAAGCCCTTTTGGCAAACAACTGGGAAGAAATGCCGCAGCATTTTATCACTTCTGCTACCGAGACAACGGGAAGAGAGGCAGTCCTGGATTTTATTGACGGGGTTAATACAGAGGTATTTAAAGAGCTGAATCAGTTTTAATGTTTCTTCAAGTTTAATTTTTCTGCAAAATAATTGCAAAAATCTTTCATGGTATCCGCCATTTTTTCATCTTGAGTGGCACGTTGAAACGTATCTGACATGGCGACCAAAGTTTGATGAAAAAACAATTTCATTTCGTCTATAGGCATATCTTTTGTCCATAAATCTATACGAAGTGTTTCCTGTACTTTACTATCCCAAATAGAAAGCATTATCGCTTTTGCTTCTTCTTGTTCAACACCCCCATCTTGTGCAGACCATTTTAACTTTTCGGGAACACGGTTTTCATCTAATTCAACAAGAAAATTTATTTCGGAAGTTACTGTTTTACTCATCGGTCTTTTTGGGTTTGTATTTTGATTTTTCAAATATTTCTTTAGAATCCATTTTTAGCATATCTTGCATACTAACGTCATTATTTTGCATATACGAATGCACAATTTGCCATCCAATCCATTGACCAACTCTTCCAGGGGATTCGTTATCAATTTCTAAATAAAATTTAGAAAATGGCGCCAGATTTGTAAACCTTCCTGGCAATTTAGAATCGGAGCTATACAACAATTCTTTTTCAATAAAGTAACGCCATATATAACTTTCGTTTTCTTGGCACCAAGTAATTTGTTCTGGCAAATAACCAATTTTTTCAGCATCATTAAAATTTGGCAATAATTGATCTTTTAGATACAATTGTTTGCCATAATATATCATTTCAGAAAGCAATGTTTTTTCTCGTGCAGGAGGAATTTTTCCTAATGAAAAACTTGTAACGATATCGGGCATCATTTGTCTTTCTTCAAAATTTTGTTCTAGATATTTTGGAAATTCATAGAACTTATGATTAGCACCAAGATACAACTCTAACGAAATTACAAGTTTATCATTTGCATAAATAGCCTTGTTGTTATAATCCATATCGGCAATAACCGTATATACTTTTGGTAATACGGCATTTGGAAAAAAGTATTTAATATGCTTGAACAAATCTTCAATTTCTGAAGTTTGCTTTTCAAAATTGGAATACTTTTTTTCTACTTCTTGGTATAATTCCTGCCATTGTGCATTTTTCAATTTATCTATCCAAATTTCATCAGGTGTTCCTTCGGGAAAGAAAAAGGGATATTCTGCTTTTAGATTTGTCAATTCATTTGGGGGTGTTTCAAAAAAATCTTTATCAAAGCGATAAACCTTAAGCGAAACCGGTGGAGATTCCTCTATTTCCTTTTCTACTTTTGATTTTTTATCACAAGAGTTTAAACTAACTAAAAGAGTTAATGCTACTAAGTATTTTTTCATTTTAAAATTAACATGTTGTAAGTCGTTTAAAAAACTTCTGATTTTTTACATTTGCAAATATACAGTGCAGTTTCTAAAAATTTTCATAACAAATGGCAAAAAAAAGTACTATTAAGGTAGGGGAAACTAACTCCTTTATTGTTTCATGGTTGAAGGATTATGCAATAAATGCGAATGTGAATGGCTTTGTGGTGGGAATTTCAGGAGGTGTGGATTCGGCAGTAACCTCAACTTTGTGTGCTCAAACGGGTTTAACTACTTTATGTGTTGAGATGCCTATTCATCAAGACAACACTCAAGTAAGTCGAGGAAGGGAACATATTGAGCAATTAAAAAAGCGATTCCCGAATGTAAAAAATGTTGAAACCGATTTGACATTAGTTTTTGAAACGTTTAAAAAAGAAGTGCCTAGTTCAGAAAATGAAGCAAAGCTAAATTTATCTTTAGCGAATACTAGAGCAAGATTACGAATGACAACCATGTATTATCTTGGCGGAATTCATAGTTTGCTAGTAGCAGGAACGGGAAATAAAGTAGAAGATTTTGGCGTTGGCTTTTATACTAAATATGGAGATGGTGGGGTTGATATAAGTCCGATTGCGGATTTAATGAAAAGTGATGTTTATGCTTTGGGTGAGTATTTAGAAATTCCCGAATCTATTCAAAATGCCGCACCTACAGACGGATTATTTGGCGATTCAAGAACCGACGAAGATCAACTTGGAGCAAGTTATGATGAATTAGAATGGGCAATGCTTGAGGCTGATAAAATTGGGGGAAATGAGAATTTCACCAAAAGAGAAAAAGAAGTTTTTGAAATTTTCATGAGGTTAAATTCAATAAATCAACATAAAATGAAACCCATTCCTGTCTGTTTAATCCCATCAAAATTGAAAATTTGTTGAACATTTAACAAATAATGTTGAACATTTTAACATTATTTAAATATCTTTACTTAAATTTACAATAATTTTTATTAACTTTTATCAAATACCACAATTATGATAAATTTATGTGTCGCTGATAACTTTCCAGTTGTGCACTTTGGAATGAAAGCTTATTATAAGGATCATCCTGAAATAAATGTAGTTTCAAATGTGGGTAATTTTTTTATGGTTCCAGATGCCCTAAGAAACAAAGAAATTGGTGTCTTAGTAATCGATTTAGAGCTTGAAGGATTAAATAGTATTTATGAACTCAAGTCAATCATCAAAAATTTTCCAAAAACTAAAGTTATTGTTTTTAGTAGTTTGTCTGAACACATCTATGCACCAAATGCTATAAAAGCAGGTTGTGCTGGTTATGTTCATAAGACATCAAAGCTTGAAAATTTAGGAATTGCTATTGTCAAA
>CANJWG010000133.1 GCA_947478365.1 Flavobacteriaceae bacterium
TTGAAAACTAGTTCCTTCAACCGGGAAGAAATAGAAATAAATCATCATGCATAGCAATAGCAAAAATTGCACACCAAATCGAACTAAATTACTAACAACAATGCTTAAAGGCATTATTAGTCTTGGAAAATAAACTTTACCAAATATGTTGGTATTGTCTCTAAAAACAGTACTCGTCTTGGTCAAACAATCAGAGAAATAATTCCAAGCTGTAATGCCCGACAAATAAAAAAGATATTGTGGCAAACCATCAGTACTTATTCCCGCTAAATTTCCAAAAACAAAAGTAAAAACTATGGTGGTGAAAATCGGCTGAATAAAGAACCACAATGGTCCTAAAATCGTTTGCTTATAAAAACTAACAAAATCTCTTTTTACAAAGAGTAACAATAAATCCCTATAATGCCAAAGGTCTTTGAATTTAATATCAAAAAGCGAAGTATGTCCTTTTATCACTAAATCCCAATCATTAGCGATTTTTGAATTTTGCATTTCTAAGTATTAATTTGTAGGTTTTTTAAAGTCAAATGTTCAAACAATTATAATTTGTAAACTTACTTATTTTATTTAAATTTAAAATTAATAATAAGTAATAATAGATACTTTTAAAAAATATCAATTTATATAGTAAGTTTGCTTGCAGAATTAGTTTAAAATTTTCTCTTCAACAATTTGAAAAAGTATGTATCTAAAGTATGTGAAATCGTTTTTTGATTTTATGGCAGCATTTATTGGACTAATTATTTTAAGCCCTTTTTTTATTGTCATTACTATTTTACTATTTATTTTGAATAATGGGAAACCTTTTTATTTTCAAAATAGACCTGGTTATAAAGAAAAAATCTTCAGGATTATAAAATTTAAAACTATGAATGATAAAAAAAATGAATTGGGAGAACTTTTACCTGATTTTGAAAGAACTACAGCTGTTGGAAAATTTATTCGAAAAACTTCTATTGATGAAATTCCTCAATTGATAAATGTATTTCTTGGTCATATGAGTTTAGTTGGGCCAAGACCTTTATTGCCTGAATATTTGCCTTTATATAATGAAAATCAGAAACGAAGACATGATGTAAAACCAGGAATAACAGGCTGGGCTCAAATAAATGGAAGAAATTCAATTCTTTGGACTAAAAAATTTGAACTTGATGTTTGGTATGTTGACAATGCTACTATTTTATTTGACATGAAAATTTTACTACTGACAATAAAAAAAGTTTTAATTCCTCAAGGGATTAATGCTACTGAAAAATATACTATGGAAGAATTTAATGGTAAAAATTAATGCACTAGTATCAATTAAAAATTCAATCTATTAAAATAGACCTCAAAACAAGGTTTTAACTATATTTGCCGATTATAATTGAAGAAAGTATACTTACTATTTATAAATCTATAATGGAAATAGACAAACAAAAAACTAAGCGAGTTTATAAAAAGAAAATAAGAGGCCTTGAAAGTTACTCTTCAATAATATTTAAATCTATTGGTATTATTCTCTTATTCCTTGCTTTCTATTATTATTTTGACTTAGGAAAAGGCAATACAATTACTCAGGTTTCAGAAATTTTAACTCGTAAATCCAATCGAGTAAATAATCGTGTTAATTTAAAATTCACATGGGAAATATTTAACAACCTTTTAGCATGTTTTATTCCTGGTCTAATTGGACTTTTGGCGTCCATTTTTTATCATAAAAAGAATAATTCATTGTTTTATAAGTTAAGCAATGCTATCATCGTCTTTTTAACGATTGCTCATGCTACTATTTTCGTAAACAATTGGTTGCCAAACTATATTTTTTCTTACTATAATTATTATATAGTTTCGGGTTTTATTCTTATCCCCATTGCTGTTTTTCTAATAAATTATTTGAGTTTAAAGAGAAGTTCCATTTTAACATATACAACTTTATACTTTTATGTATTGCTCTTTGAATTATTGATTATAAGATATAGTTATACATACACTTATGTATTTTGTTTTATAATTATTTATTCTGTGATATTACATCTGATTTCAAAGAAACAAGATGACACTTATAATAATATAATAAATGCAATTTTTGCTTATGGCTTTTTAGCAATTTTTTTAATTCGTCAATTAATTTATAATTCAAATACATCTTCATTCTGGTTGTTTTTTAGCATTAGTATTATTTATTTTTTATTGTTTTATTTTATTAGTTTGTCGATTCTATTTCAAAATAAAAAACCAATCTACAAAGCATTTTATTGGATAAATTTAGCATTCTTTTTATTCTTAAATTCTATTGTACTAAACAAATATTTTACTATCACATACAATATTTTACCAATAATTGGTGTTATAGGAACTAATGTTTTTTCAATATTTTTAAATAAAAAATACAATTATTTACGTGGAAAAATCGCTTCAATAGAAATTTCAACTTTATTGCTTTTAGCACTTTTATTAACTTTACTATTTCAAGATTATAGCTTTGAAATATTTTTTGGAACATTAGCGGTTTGCTTAATTTTTTATGCAATAGCTGGTCATAACAAATTTTTAATTTGGCTTTCAGGTTTATTCACATTTATATTAATTCTCAAATTAATATATTTAATAATATCGTTATCATTAATTATAACTAGAGTTAAGGGTATAAATGAAGATTTTATAAGTACAGGATTTATAAATAATGGTATCATTTTATTAGTTATTTGGATAGTAAAAAACAATTTACAATCTACGAAGTTTCATGTATCCAACAAATGGTTGAACCGAGAGAAGTTTTTAAAATTTCTAAATACTTTCAACTTAATAAGTCTTTTTATTTTTATAATATGGATTAGTTTTTCGATCCTTTTTTATTTTGTTGGAGATTTATATTATGCAGTTAGAGTTCTTGTGATTGTTTCTTGTTTTTTGGTTTTATATATCCCAAAATATCATCAAGCCTTTTATTTAAATCAAAAGAAAAAAATCGATTTTTTAACCTATCTATTCTTTGTAGCATTAACATTTATAGGGTTTTATGAATTCCCATATGCTTTCAAATATGATATTACTTATGGCGGAATTATATCAACTGAAACCATATTTCATTATTCAGAATTTATATTAGAAATAGGCTTAGGTTATAGAATTTTAAATTCCATGAAAAACATAAAATCTGAAAACAGCTATTTTAAAGATTTAATTATTGTTATCACTTGCCTTTTTGGAATTATAACAATATGCAAAGAATTTGACTTTATTACCGTATTGTACAACACAATTAGCCAGCATAATTTTAATCAATATACTGTTTTAAATATCTTAGATAACAATCAAATTTTACCTTATTCAATAATACTATTGATTAGTTTGTTAATTATTTTATTGATTGGTTTGGTTGAGAACAATAAATTCTTGCGTTTATTTTCAGTTTTTGTAGCCTTTTGCGTATTGGTAAAAGTATTCTACATTGAATACTACATCTTGACTAAAAATGATAAAATCACAATAATTGTAATAACTGGTGTAACTTTCCTTCTGATTTCATCTATTTATAGCAGAATTAAACAAAAGAGAAGTAAAAGAAGTATCAATGAAATGTTTTGATAAATCGTTATGCTAATTGACTATTTTTATTCATTGCATCAATTAGTTCATTTTGAGATTTAATTCTTATCCTTTGATAGAATGCATTCACATGACGATCATGATGAATGTCTGAACCAACGAAGTCTATTAAATTATTGACTAATAAAAAGTCTGCAACTGTAGCAACCGATTTACCATAATACCCAATAGTAGACAATAAATTTAATTGGAATAAACAGCCAAGTTCTTTTAATCTAAAATAATCCTGTTTTGAATTGTGATAATATAAATAACGTTCAGGATGCGCAAGTAAAGGAGTGTAACCTTTCATCTGCAATTGAAATAAAATGTTTTTTAAGTCTACAGTTGGATTTAAATAAGACATTTCAACCAATACTATATTATCTTTTATTGCCAATAATTTTTCGTTTTGTAAACGTTCTATAAACGTCTCGTCCATCATATATTCTGAACTGACTCTGTGCAACATTTGGTCAAGATTTTTTGGCAAAAAACCTTTTGTATTCAAAAAAGTTTCTTGAATAAAATCAGTTGAATTATCCCAAACATTGGGCATCGTATGAGGTGTTGCTATACATTTATTTATTCCAAGCAAAGCCATTTCTTCGAGCAATATTGATGTTTCTTCTATTGATTTTGAGCCATCATCTATATTCGGCAATATATGAGAATGAATATCAACAAATCCTTTGGGAATAAGTTCAACCAATGTTGGTTTCTTTTTAAATAATGAAA
>CANJWG010000134.1 GCA_947478365.1 Flavobacteriaceae bacterium
ATACCAAACAGAAATCTTATCTGATCCATTATAGATGGGATGCTGTGCCAGAAAATAAAATACAAGGCAAACCCCCATATAAGATTGGAAACTTTAAATAGTATTGTAAAGACAAGTAGATAAAAAAGTTCCGCAAAAAAGTAGTTTTTGAATCTTTCAATTTCGAAATAGAAAAAGATACTCAAGAGAGTAAAAAGACTCAAAAGGATTTTTAGAATAAGTAAAAAAGCAAAATTTGGAACCTCTATATCAGTGATAGCAAGAATTATTTTTTGAACTTCTGTAGCATGAAATGTAAAAATCAAAAAGAGAATTATGAGTCCATATACTATCTCATATGCAAACTTTACCCATTTAGCTTCTGTTTTTAGTTGTTCATTCCACTGTTGCTCACCAAAATGATAACCACTAATGATAATAAATAAAGTCAAAGCTAACCAAGGAATAATATAAAAAAGAGTGGCGCCTGTAATAACTATTATGACATAATATGATAAGATTTTATAGAAATTTTGGACTTTATTGTTAGGATTTACATTCTTTATCAGAGCTAAATCGTTTGCGCCATGTAATATTCCGAATGAAAGTATTAGTATAAATCCTACAATTAATTGAAACTCATTTGAAAAAAATGAATTTATCCATAATCCTAAAAAGCTTGCTACTATTGCGAAGTTTGAATATTTTGGCATATTATTTTAAATATAATTTAAAAATAAGTAAAAAAAATTAAACAATTTATTTTTTATTTTGTTTAACATTTATTAGCTTTAATTAAACAATTACTAATTTAAACTTTATTTTATGACAAATTTATTATTTTCTACATCGCTCATTGCGAAAATGTTGCCAACTGATTATGTTGGATTTACTTTTTTTGTTGGCTGTATGGCCATGATGGCTGCTTCAGCCTTTTTCTTTTTATCATTAAGTCAGTTTGATAAAAAGTGGCGAACTTCTGTATTGGTTTCAGGTATTATAACCTTTATTGCAGCAGTTCATTATTATTACATGAGAGATTATTGGGCTAGTTTTGGAGAATCTCCAACTTTTTTCCGATATGTAGATTGGATTTTAACAGTGCCATTAATGTGTCTTGAGTTTTATTTAATACTTAAAATTGCCGGTGCAA
This sequence comes from Flavobacteriaceae bacterium, assembly GCA_947478365.1. Lineage (GTDB taxonomy): Bacteria > Bacteroidota > Bacteroidia > Flavobacteriales > Flavobacteriaceae > Flavobacterium. The sequence continues at coordinate 1,133 of CANJWG010000134.1, forward strand.
AAAAGAGCTTATTATCAAAAATGATTTTCTATTCCGTAGTTATGTTAGTTACGGGTTATTTTGGAGAAGCTGTTTATCCGGGGAGTGCTCAAATTTGGGGATTAATCTCAGGTATCGCTTACTTCGCAATTGTTTATGAAATTTGGTTAGGTGAAGCATCAAAATTAGCTAAAGCAGCTGGTGGTAATGTTTTGGAAGCGCACAAAATTTTATGTTGGTTTGTATTGGTAGGATGGGCTATTTATCCATTAGGATACATGATGGGAACAACTGGTTGGTATAATTCATTTGTACCTGCTGGAAATATTGATGTAGCTTATAATATTGCAGATGCAATCAATAAAATAGGTTTTGGTTTAGTAATTTATTCTTTAGCTGTGAAATCACAACAAGATTAATTCTGAATATTCTTTTTTAAAACCGAGCAAGAAATTGCTCGGTTTTTTTTTAATATAAAACTTTAATTTCAAAAGTTTTATTCCAGTTTTTACCTGTAACAAAAATGGTATTTGTCTTTTTATTAAAAGCAATTCCGTTTAAAACTTCTGCTTCTTTATTAGTAACTTTAGCTCGTAAAGCTGATAAATCCATAACTGCTTCAACGGCTCCAGTTTTTGGGTTAATTATGGCAATCGCATCTTTTTGCCAAATATTACCATAGATTCTACCATTAATCCATTCTAATTCGTTTACACTTTTAATTTTGCTGTCATTGGTATATACATTTACAAAATCGGTTAGCTTTAGCGTTTCCGGATCCATTGTCCAAATTTTTTCTGTTCCGTCGGATTGGTAGATATTTTTGCCATCATTGGTCATTCCCCAACCTTCAATTTTTTTGTCAAATGTAAAGGTCTTTAGCTTTTTCAAGGTATTGGCATCATAAACAAAACCTGTTTCATTTTGCCAAGTTAGCTGATAGATTTTGTTATTGATAACCGTAATTCCTTCGCCAAAATATTGTTGGTCAATGTCAACTTTTTTATACGCTTTTCCGGTTTTATAATCAATTTTAGCAAAATAGGATTTACCATTTTGTCCTGTGCTTTCAATCAATGTGTCCCTGTAAAATTCAAAGCCTTCTGTAAAAGCGTCCACATCGTGATTATAAGTATTCACAACGGTATATTTTAATAATTTAGGAACAATTCCCGAAGCTACTTCAACTCTGGTTTTGGTAGAAATCGTATCGCCTTCAAAATAAACAAGTGCTTTTATATTTTGGTACCCTAATTTTTTTTCAATCAAATCCAAAACGAATTTGCCATTGCCTTTTACAGACGAAATTCTTTTAACATTAACAAAATAAACAACACTGTCAATGCTTTTGTTTTTAGTATTCAACAAGGATAAATCAACTTTATCGGTTGCCTGGTATACCGGTTTCAAGTTGTTTTCATCAAAGCTAAAATAGTTTTCTTTATCTTTTTGACTATCGCCACAACCAGCAATGTTTATAGCTAATAAAATGGTAATTAATGGGTTATAAAGTTTCATTTTTGGTATTTAATTTTTCACTAGCAAATATATTTATATTGCTCTTAAATTCTTGCAAAAAAATAAAAAGATTGTATCTTTGCACCGGCAAGTCCTACACGACCAGCTCCTGCAAAATCCTCCAGGATGGGAACATAGCAAAGGTATGTGGTTGAGCGGTGCGATGTAGGTCGCTTGCCATTTTTTTATTCTGAACTTGTTTCAGAATCTCAAATTTTTCCAAATAATTTGAATTACTTTCCGAACTTGTTTACTGCCTAAGTTGTTAAGCTTGTTTCGGATTTTTTTTAACCAATTTCTTCTCTATGAATTTACATTGGCAAATAGTACGATTTCAACTCAAGGAAACCTTTGCCATTACTTATAGAAATTATACCCATAGAGACGCTTTAATAATTACATTGGAAAAGAATTAAATTATAAAATCATGATGGGTTGCATGACAGAATCTACTATTGGAATTTCCGCCGGAGCAGCTTTAGCGCCTTTTTGTGATTATGCCGATCTAGATGGGGCGAATTTAATTGCCAATGATATCGCCAAAGGAAGCCAAATTATAAATGGGAAAATTCACCTAAGTGAAAGTAATGGATTAGGCATAAAGTTGAGGTAAAACATTTATCTTTAACAACAAAAAAATAGAACATAGAACATAGAATATAGAGGTTCTGTTTAAGACTAGATCGTCTTTTCTCTATATTCTATTCTCTTTTATCTTTTAAAAAAATGAGCAAAGTAGTTTTAATCACAGGTGGTTCTTCCGGAATTGGCAAAGCCATCGGCGAGTTTTTATTTCATAAAGGATTTACGGTTTACGGTACGAGTCGTAATCCGGAGAAAGTCATTAATTCCATATTTCCCATGATTGCGTTGGATGTTAGAAGTGTAGAAAGTATCAAGCATGCAGTGGAGAAAGTAATTTCTATTTCCAAACGAATAGATGTAGTCATTAACAATGCCGGAGTTGGAATTACGGGACCAATTGAAGAAACGCCAACTGATGAAATGCGGAATAATTTTGAAACCAATTTCTTCGGACCAATAGAAGTTATTAAAGCGGTTTTGCCACAAATGCGGGAACAAAAATCGGGTTTGATTATCAATATTACTTCAATTGCCGGTTATATGGGTTTGCCTTATAGAGGCATTTATTCGGCTTCAAAAGGAGCACTCGAGTTGGTTTCGGAAGCAATAAGTATCGAAGTGAAATCCTTTGGTATCAACATCGTCAATATTGCTCCAGGAGAATTTGCAACTGATATTGCGGCGCATCGTTATCATGCGCCAATACTTGAAAATTCGGCATACAAACCGGCTTATGAGAATACGTTAGGTATGATGAACTCGCATATGCATAGCGGTGAAGATCCAAATGATTTTGCCAAAGAAGTATATAATATTATACAACATAAAAATCCAAACCTGCATTATAAAATTGGCGCTTTTATGCAAAAGTTCTCTATCGTTTTAAAACGAATTTTGCCGGACAGAGTTTATGAAACTATGTTGATGAATCATTATAAACTGAGTGATAAGAGTTAAGGGATAAGGGAAAAGGGAAAAGGGAAAAGGGAAAAGGG
>CANJWG010000135.1 GCA_947478365.1 Flavobacteriaceae bacterium
AAAAACGTGCCCAACGACCAAAAAAAGGAATTTGGACAAGTTATCAATACGCTTAAAACAACATGCGAAGACAAAATAAAAACCATACAAGAAGCTTTAGAAAGTAAAGTAGAAAACATAGGTGTTTATGGCGATTTATCGCGTCCCGCTGAGCCAATTGTTATTGGTTCGCGTCATCCAATATCTATAGTTAAAAATCAAATTATTGATATATTCTCTACCATTGGCTTCAACGTTTCCGAAGGTCCGGAAATTGAAGACGACTGGCATAATTTTACGGCCTTAAATTTACCTGAATACCATCCGGCGAGAGATATGCAGGATACTTTTTTTATACAAACCAATCCAGATGTATTATTGAGAACGCATACTTCATCGGTTCAGGTGCGTTATATGGAAAACAACAAGCCACCAATCCGTACAATTTCTCCAGGAAGAGTTTTCAGAAACGAGGCAGTTTCATCGCGTTCACATTGCATATTCCATCAGGTAGAGGGCTTGTATATTGACAAAGAGGTTTCGTTTGCCGATTTAAAGCAGACGCTTTTATACTTCACCAAAGAAATGTTTGGTAAGAGCAAAATCCGTTTAAGACCAAGTTATTTCCCGTTTACGGAACCAAGTGCTGAGGTTGATATTTATTGGGGTTTAAAAACCGAAACCGATTACCGTATCACCAAAGGAACCGGTTGGTTAGAAATCATGGGTTGCGGAATGGTTGATCCAAATGTTTTGAATAACTGCGGCATCAATCCGGATGAATACAACGGTTTCGCATTCGGAATGGGAATTGAGCGTATTGCCATGTTGTTATACCAAATTGGTGACATCAGAATGTTTTATGAAAATGATGTTCGCTTCTTAGAGCAATTCAAGTCAAGTATATAATTTAAAAATATTTAACCACAAAGAACACGAAGATTTTACACGAAGAACACAAACTTTGTGTGCTTTGTGCTTTCATTGTGACCTTAGTGGTTAACTTTTTCAAACATGAAATCAGATATAAAAATCCCAAAAGTAGAAAACGTTTTTCTTGCTGCCGTTCAGGAATGGAGCGATGACTTTATGGAAAACATTTGGAATGTTTATTTAGTCAACGATTCTGACTTTGATTTAGACAGCGTAATGGTTGTTTCTAAAGCTTTTGGCACTATTGATGGGGAAATGAAAAAAACGTCGCTCTTGCGTCACGCTTTTATGCAAATTCCAGCAGTGTCTGTTGTGAAAATTGAGATGATTGAAAATAAAGTATTGCGTTTGAACAATGAGTTTATGGTAACTTACTTTATAAATAACACTTTATACGACAAAAAATTCATCTTCAAAGCGCAATCTATAACACCAGATTATGTAGAAGAAGTTCCAATATTGTTTGTGGATGGAGTTATAGTCAGATAAAGAAGAACATAGAAAAAAGTTAATCCAACTTCTCGGTTAATTTTTTAAACACTTTTTTTGCCTCTTTGTCTTCATACAAAATCTCATAAACAGCATCTATAATTGGTGTATTAGCTTTATATTCTTGGTTTAATTTGTAAGCACTTTTCACAGCATAATAACCTTCCGCCACCATTGACATTTCCATCATGGCTGATTTTACGGTATAGCCTTTCCCAATCATGTTACCGAACATTCTGTTTCGGGAAAACACCGAATAGCCAGTTACTAATAGGTCTCCCAAATAAGCAGAATCATTAATATTTCGCTTCATCTTATGCACTTTTCTGATAAATTTTTTCATCTCCCGAATCGAATTACTCATTATAACCGATTGGAAGTTATCGCCATAACCCAAACCATGAGCAATTCCGGCTGCAATAGCGTAAATATTTTTTAGCATGGCAGCATATTCCGTACCGATAATATCATCCGAGATTTTAGTTTTAATATAATTTCCTGAAAGAACTTTGGCAACAACTTTAGCTTTATCTGAATCGCCACAAGCAATCGTCAAATATGAAAGTCGTTCTAGCGCCACTTCTTCCGCGTGACATGGCCCAGTAATAACGCCAATATTTTCAAAAGGAATATCATATTTTTTATGAAAATGTTCACCAACTATCAAGAACGTTTCGGGAACAATACCTTTAATGGCTGAAAAAATAACTTTGTCCTTCAAACTAACGGTTAGTTTTTCCAATTCGGCGTTTAAAAAAGCGGATGGTATAGCAAAAATGATATAATCCGCATAGGCTACCGCTTCATTGATATCCGAAGTTAATCTAAGTTTTTTGATATCAAACTCAACGGAACTTAAATAATTTGGATTGTGTTTTTGGGTTTTTATATGGTCAATTGCCGATTCATTTCGCATATACCAGGCAATTTCGTCAAGATTGACACATAACATTTTTGCAATTGCCGTGGCCCAACTTCCGCCACCGATTACTGCAAATTTTGGAGATTTATTCATTAAAAAAGTTTTATATCAATCAAAAATACTCATTTTAAAATGATATTTTAGAAAAAAACTACTTCTTATAAAAAGCACTACTGTCTATATACTCCCAAACCTTTTGAGGCAACATAGGTGCTACATTTTTTTTGTTTTTGATGCTTTCGCGAATAAATGTGGAAGAAATTTCAATTACTGGCGCGCCAACACGGTTGATTTTATCGTGATTTATAAACTGCTCGTCAATCTCTCCTGAGTTTAGTCTTGGATACACATAGACATGATGGTTTTCCAAAATCACTTCGTAGTTTTTCCATTTATGAAGCGAATTCAGATTGTCTTCGCCCATGATTAAGGCAAACTCATGCTTTGGATATTTTTCTTCCAAATGCGCCAGCGTATTTACGGTATAATTAGGTTGTGGTAATTTAAACTCAATATCAGAAGGTTTGATTTTGGTGAAATCTTCAGTAGCCAAAGATACCATGTGCAAACGCTGATAATCATCAAGCAACGTAGTTTTTTGTTTGTGTGGATTATGCGGAGTAACGACCATCCAAATTTGATCTAAATCGGAATGTTCGGCCATATGATTAGCAATAATCATGTGTCCAATATGGATTGGGTTGAAGGTGCCGAAATATAATCCTATTTTCATTTGTAAAGGGATTAGGGATTAGGGATTAGGGATTAGGGAAAAACTTATCCCTAATCTCTTTTGCCTAATCCCTTATTTTATAAATTCTTTAACTAACTCATAGGCCTCCAGCTTTGCCACATCCAAATCGTAATTCTTAATAACCTTATCAAACTGTGGTGCAGTTGCCAACTCAACATGTGCTTTCGCTATTCGCATATTGATTTTGTCTTCACTTTCTGTAGAACGTTCCTTTAAGCGACGTTTTAATTCATCAACGCTAGGCGGTTTTACAAAAACAGCCAATGTTTCTTGGGGGAATTTATGTTTAATTCGTAATCCGCCAGCAACATCAATATCAAAAATTACATTTTTCCCTTTGTCCCAAATGCGTTTCACCTCACTTTTCAACGTGCCATAAAAATTATCGCGATACACTTCTTCCCATTCAATAAAATCCTCCGCTTTGATATGTTTTTTGAAATCGGCAATCGACATGAAATAATAATCTTTCCCGTTCACTTCTTCTCCACGAAGATCACGTGTAGCTGCAGAAATAGAAAACTCCAAATTCAACTCGTGTTGTGCTAATAAATGTCTTACTATAGTTGTTTTTCCAGATCCTGATGGCGCTGAGAATACTAATAATTTTCCTTTGTTCATTTTATGGTGAATTTATTTCAGTATCTGTTTGTCTATTTTCTTTAAAGAACATTCAAAACTTGTTCTTTAATCTTCTCCAACTCATCCTTCATCATCACAACTAATTTCTGCATTTCGGTATGATTGGATTTTGAGCCCATAGTGTTTATTTCTCTACCCATTTCTTGAGTTATAAAACCTAATTTTCTTCCGTTGGCTTCAGTTCCCGCTATGGTTTCTATGAAATAATTTAGGTGATTTTCTAATCGCACTTTTTCTTCGGTGATGTCGTATTTTTCTAAGTAGAATATCAATTCCTGTTCGAAACGATTTTCATCTACATTTTCTTTTAATTCATCCAAAGCGCT
>CANJWG010000136.1 GCA_947478365.1 Flavobacteriaceae bacterium
AAGACTGATTATCCTGAACAAAATGAACTTGTTGGTTCACCCCTTTTTGAAAAGTGTTTTCATTAAAACTTTCCATAAAATAACCGCGTTCGTCGTGGATTATTTTTGGTTCAATTATAAAACAGCCTTCAAGTTTTGTTGGAATAAAATTCATGTCTTAAATCAAACTAAGTAAGTGTGTCCCATAACCACTTTTTAAAAGTGGCTGGGCTAATTTTTTTAATTGTTCAGCATTGATGAATCCCATTCTATAGGCAGCTTCTTCAATGGCTCCGATTTTTAATCCCTGACGTTCTTCTATTACCTGAACAAATTGGCCTGCTTGCATCAAGGATTGAAATGTTCCTGTATCAAGCCAGGCTGTTCCTCTGTCGAGAATGCTTACTTTGAGTTTTTCTCTTTTTAAATATTCCTTATTAACATCGGTAATTTCAAGTTCACCTCGATGACTTGGTCCAATATTGGCCGCAATTTCTACTACATCATTGTCGTAAAAATAAATTCCAGGAACAGCAAAATTTGATTTAGGATGTTCAGGTTTTTCTTCAATCGAAAGTACATTTCCATCTTTATCAAAATCTACAACGCCGTATCGTTCAGGGTCGTGAACATGGTAGGCATAAATAATACCACCGTCCGGATTACTATTGGCTAACAACAAATCCGAAAGACCCGTTCCGTAAAAAATATTGTCTCCAAGAACTAAGGCAACTTTATCACTTCCTATAAATTCTTTACCGATTATAAATGCTTCAGCGAGACCATTCGGATTTTCCTGAACAGCATATTCAAAACGGCAACCCAAACTTTTTCCATCACCTAATAATTGTCTGAACAATGGTAAATCATGTGGTGTTGATATAATTAAAATTTCATTAATACCGGACCAAATCAATGTTGACAATGGGTAATAAATCATTGGTTTGTCATAAATAGGCATCAACTGTTTGCTTACGGCTAATGTCAATGGATGCAATCTTGTACCCGATCCTCCGGCTAAAATAATTCCTTTCATAAATTAACTGTTTATTTTCGCCATTTCTCTTCTGTAATAAGAGTTTAAAAACCTAACTAAACCAAACAAGAAAATAAAGAATATTGGCAATACAAACTTTAATTTTCCGTTAACGGAGTCTTTATTTGTTATGTTTAATGTACAACTGTTTTCTTTTATGATTTTATCTAAATTTATTAAATCTAAACGACGCATTCCTTGTTCATACACTAACTTATTTTTTGTTTTCAACACTTCGCCCAACTGAGAATTTTCATTATAATAAACCAATTTATCACTTTTATTAGACCCTGTTGATGTTTGTGAAAAAGTATTTAAAATAGTATTTATTTGAGAGATGATTGAGTCATTTTCAATAATTTTATTTTTAACGTTATCAATAAATTGTTTTTGAATGACTGTATAATATTCTGAATTATTCAAATATTTTAATAGAGGATATATAGTTTTATCTCGAGAAGTCTCTCCGCTAGTAACAAAATTGATTAAATGATATGGATAATTTTTACTTGTGATTGACTCGTTAATAATCTTTTTGATATCTCCATCTTCAGCCATTAATTTTAATAACTCGAAATTATAATCTTTATCTTGATATTGATCTTGATCTTGATCTTGATCTTTGTCTTTATCTTGAATAAATTTAAAAACGTCTATAATCGGTTTAACCTTAATTTTAATGATTTTTTTTGTATCTTTTAAACCTATTACATTTTTTAAAAAAACAGTGTCTTTGTCTTCAATTTTCGAATTTATCAATTGTATTTTTGCATATAAATAATCAGTTGAACCAAAATTTGGACAAACTATTATTTCATTATCATATACTTTTGATGTTTTATCAAGATAAATTCCAATTCCAACTCCTAATACAAATAAAATTCCAACCCACACAATATTTCTTTTGAAGAATAAAAGTCTTCTAAAAATTGCAGTAGAAATATTTTCGAAAAAAACACCGATTTTCTTAGGAATCTGTGACAAATCAATTTCCTGATTGTCATTGTTTTGAGATGTTGAGCTCATAAAAAATAATTATTTTAAGTTAAAAATTTGTTCTAATATTTTGATTGTAATTAAATAAGTTGGCTTCACGCCTGTTGTTCCTAAGCCTCCAGATGCCAAAGTGCTTCCGGTTTCCAAAGGATTATCCGAAGCATAATAGGCATATCTTACTTTAACATCTTGTGGGATGCTTTTTCTAATTTTTGATGCCGATTGAATGGCTTTCTGATAATAAGCTCCTTCCATTTCTAGCCCAATAACTTCCCAGGTTGACTCGTGGAAAAACTTCAATAAATCTTTATTCTGGAGCGAAGTTCCCAAAACGGTAACCATTGGTCCTGAACAAACCGGGATTCCGTTTCCTTCGAACATTTCAACTGTTAATTCATTTTGAAAAGGATAATTATCGGCTGTTCCTTCATTAATGTGGGCTGAAGGAATCATAATGTCACCTTTCCCTCCTTCCAAGATCCCTGCTTTTCCCATTATCGATACCGATTCTACTTTAAGGAACGTCCTGTTTTTCCCTTCTTTGTATGGTTTTAACAATTCATCAATGGTTTCAAATGCCTGCTCGCCGAAAGCATAATCCATTACAATTAATACAGGACTTTCATTACCAACTTTCGCCTTTGGGAAACTGGTTTTTGCCCAATCAATTTTGGCTGTATCAAATAGCTGAACGTCGATATTGGTTCCAGAAGCGTCATCCGGAAGTGAAATCATTCCTTGCTTTAAAGCAACATCTTCTACTTTTTTCCGAACATCATTAGCCCCCGATTTACTCAATTCTTCATAAATAAAGAAATCTGATTTGTCTTTAAATTTTGTTTTAAGAACGTTTGTGGCAAAAATGGAATTCATCACACTATGCATATTCGCGCTAATCACATGAATCGGTCTTTCGAGAAGATTATTGGCTTTTAAAACTTCTTTAATGTTGTTTGCCCAAATTTCTCCATGAATATGATGTCCTAGTCTCTCTCTCAAAATTGGACTAAAAGTGATCGTTCTTTTGTTGTTTTCTATAACTTCTTCAATGGCTAATTTTCCTAGCCAATAAATAACATGCAAGAAGCGATCTGGTTTTTCTTTAGTAGCAAAATCATCATAAATGGCTAATACTTCCGAAAAACTTCTGCCCAAAACATTAGCCGCATGCGATATTGCGATTTCTTTTTCTACTAAAGTAAGCTTTTTGTTTTGTAAAACTGTTTCGCCAAGCTTTTCCCAATCTCGAGTTACCTCAACCTCAAGTTCATCTAAGAGTACTCTGTTTTTTATCTTATGAGATTCTATAAAAATAAAAGTTAAATGCGTCAAAATATCATAGATGTCTGAACGTCCACGTGTAATTTCAACATTCATTTGTTCCTTATCAATTCGATAGCAATTTCTTCTCCTTTTTGGCGGAACAATGGCCTGAAAATGTGATTTTGAATATCCTTCGTCTGAAGTTAAATTGATAAAACGGCACTCTTCAATGCCTACAGGAAGCCTTTCTATTACATAAAGCAAACCGCTTAGTTCTACTTTTTCTTCTGCAATACTTCCGTAAATTTCTGGTCGTAGAGAAAGCAAGGCTTCTCTTAAAGTTTCACCCGAAACACCCATTGGTTTATAGAAACCTCTGTTGAATAAATGTCTCATGGTAATGTACAATCGTTCAATAGCTGCCGACGATTCTTGCGCCCTTGAGCGCGAAATGTTTTTAATTTCCTTCATTAATTGTTTTTTCTAACCTGCAAATATAGGGTTTTTGTTTTTAGTTGGTCAGAATTAGGTTTATTGCCGGTTCGTACACCCTCATTTTGTCTGAGGGATTGGCAATATCCTGTTTGGTTTGCTTATTCCATTTTCCTCCTGAAAAGGTGAAGATAAAATCCCTTTCAACATAATTGTAAAGC
>CANJWG010000137.1 GCA_947478365.1 Flavobacteriaceae bacterium
AGTTCCTGCATTACTTGTACTTGGAGTTATTGCTCCTGTACTTGCATCAATACTTAATCCTGTAGGACTAGCGCTATACGCTCCTCCTGTATAGGCTCCTGTTCCGTTCAGAGTGACACTCTGTACTGTTGTTAGGGTTTGACAAAATGGACCAGCGTAAACTATTGTTGCTGTTGGTGCTGCTGTGATAGTTACACTTGTAGTTGTGCTTACTGCTGCACATCCTCCCGAGGCTGCAACTGTGTACGACACTGTATATATTCCTGGAATACTTAAACTCGGTGTAATAGCACCTGTACTTGCATTGATGTTCAAGCCTGTAGTTGAGCTGTAGCTGCCTCCTGTTGTCCCTGCTTGAGTAACAGCCTGAGGTGTTGTTATTGAAGTACAGAATGGAGATCCAACGTAACTAATACTAGCACTTGCTTCTGCAGTAATTGTTATTGTAGAATTTGCAATAGTGGGTCCACATTCGTTGGTAACACTTACTGTAAATGGAAAAGGTCCGCCAACTTGCGGATAAATAATTCCAGGATTTGGATTATCTGATAACAATGGATTTGGCTGGTTAGCTGGCGGAATATCATTATTAGGATTAAAATTCCAAGCAAATATCAGGGGGTCAATACCATAGCAATTATTTACGGTAGCTGAAGGGTTGAAGGAAGCATTCTCGCAAAAAGAAAAAGTTGGCGGGAGGGTTATAATAGGAGGTGCTTTAATAGTAATTTGAGCTGTAGTTGTTTTTGGTTGGCAACCCAAAGGAGATGTATTTGAAAAAACAAGCGAACTTAGGCTGTTGGTTAGCTGAACCGTATATACCCCAGGGCCAGTAAACAAAATGGAAGGATTCAACGATTGACCATTGGTATTATTCGTGTAGGACCAAGCAGGCTGGCCACAATTCTGTGGATTTGAAGGTGTTACGGCCCAAGCTGATACGTTATTTAAATTACATTGGGCTGGAGTTGAATTATTTTGAAAGATTCCAATAGCTGGTGCGCAAGCAGTGACAAAAGGCGAAGTAATGTTGACTTGGAAGTCAGGGGTGACACAAATACAAATGGTTGTTGAGTCTATTCCACAGGGATTGTATGACAAGCCAGAAACATACAAAACCATGCAATAATTTCCAGGTTGTAAAAACTGAACATTGATGTTCTGATTAACGCTAATTGTAGGAGGCCAAGACCCATAGTTCGTAATACTTGTTAAGATTCCATTAACCATAGACCCCATATTTCCTGTAACATTAACCTGGCTATTTGATGCCGTAATCAATCCGGAAGGCCCGTACAATCTCCAAATTCTGCGATATGAATTATTACAAGTAATGGTATTGTTTGATGTACTTATATTAGTTCCTTGGGTACTGACATCATTAAATGTCACATTACTTCCTTGACAAATTTTATTATTATACTGACTAAGGTTGGGTGTTGTAGTCATTTGGGCATCCGGGGCACTCTGTACATTGATTGGACCGATGGCATTTGAGGAACTACCACATAAGTTTTGAGCCGTAATTGAGGCTTGAAAAGAGTTTGGATAAGTTATGCCGTTGATAACTGAATTGGTATTACAACTAACAGTATTAAATAGGTGTTGAAAACTCGTAGGTGGCGGATGACTGAATACCACTGTTGGACTTCCATCATTAAATGAAATGGTATAGGTTGTTCCAGGGGTGTTTTGTAACCCAGGTGTTATATTATATGTTACCGAACTTGGATTACACAATACAGGAATACCCCCCGGACTTATCAATGCTGTTGGATTTGCACCCGCATATATTGGAAAAATTTGAGTAGACAAACATGAATTTGGACTTTGTTGTAGAGTGTATGTAACAAATCCTCCACCTGCTGTTGATACAGAATTAGCAAATCCAGGGTTTGTATTATTGATTCCAGTATAACTATTACTTGTACCATCACCCCAATAAATGGTATGCACACTATTCGTATTTGTGTTTGTAGAATTGGTGGTAAGACACAGGTAGTCTCCATTAAATGCTCCCTGTGTACAAGAAGTAAAATAAGTTATTCCATTAATAATTGATGTACTGAATCCAGCACAGTTAATCAAGTCCAAAATTAAATTCAAATTTGGATTAGGATTCGAATTTTGAACAACTACTTGCATTGTCGTTGCAGGGCCACTATTTACACTGAGAGAAACGGTAAACGTTCCTGAATTGGCAAAAGTAACTATATGCGGACCCAAAGCATTACTTGAAGCCGGACTCCCCCCTTCAAAAGTCCAATTGATTGAATTGACTCCTACTAAAGTATTTGTAAATAATACTTGTGAGCCACTACAAAGAGTTAAGGTATTATTTATTGATGCTGGGCTAGTAGTAAAACTTGCCTGAGAAAAAACCTGCCCCCAGTTTGATAAGAAAATTAAAAATAAAAAAACTGCAAATTTGGTAAATGGCTTATTCAATAGATCCAATTTGATAAATAAAGTTATAAAGTTACCATTAATGAATTTAAGACGCACTAAAAATCATTAAGTTGCCTTTAAATTAATATTAAAAAAAGTAGAGTATTAATTATTCTTGAACCAAGAACAAATCATTTCGTAAACTTATACCCAACACTTCTTATAGAATGAAAAAATTGGGGTTTGCGAGCATTTTTTTCAAATATTTTTCGAAAGACTAAAATGTAATTATCAATTGTTCGTGCAGTTGGATAGGAATCTTTTCCCCAAACTCGGTCTAATATTTCATCTCTGGAAACTACTTTTCCTTCTTTTTCTTGAAATAATTGAAGTAGCTCAATTTCTCGTTTAGAAAATAGGTGCACAATTTTACCCTCTGGTGTTCGAACCTCAAAAGTGTTGAAATCAACTTCTAATTCTCCGACTTGAAGTAAAAAATCTTTTTGTTCCCCTTCTTTTTTTGTCAGAATTTTGACTTTCAGAATGAGCTCTTCTAAATCAAAGGGTTTCGGCAAATAATCATTTGCCCCAATTTTTAATCCTTCAATTCGATCTTGTGTTGTTCCTTTCGCAGATAAAAATAAAATAGGAGCTTGACTTTTCTCTCGAATAATTTTACATAAATCTAAGCCACTAATTCGAGGGAGCATTACATCTAAGATAAATAAATCGTAGTCTATTTTTAATTCAAAATGTCCTTTTGCTAAGCCACCATCACGAATTGCGGAAACATCATAGCCATCTAATTCTAAATTAAATTGAATCATTTCTACCAAGCTCTGCTCATCTTCAACTAAACATATTGTAATTTTTCTTGTTAGTCTATTCACTTTATTTATCTTTATGAAAGTGAAATTACTAAAAGCTTTCAAACTATGAAGAAATTACTACTCTCCTTTGCCATTTTATTCTTTTTTGCGACTTATTTACCTGCTCAAAATGATTTTGTGCCCCGACAAAAATTTGTCCTTGATAATAATGTGCCTGTAAAAATGATTGCCGCCCCTGATTTAGAAGCACTTCACTTGGAGGATATACAACGGGACAAACTTGGCTTGCTTTACCGAATTGGGCTTGCTTCAACGGTAAATATTACACCATTAAATTCTGGTATTTGGACAACATTGCCCAATGGAGACCGCAAATGGCAATTAGTTGTTAAGTCATCTGGTGCAGAAGCTTTGAGTTTTTTATTTGAAACATTCAAACTTTATGGAGCTTCGACTTTAGTAATTACAGATCTAAACGGTAAATTAGTTCATAATCCATTAACTTCAGATGATGTAGAATCTCATTTTCGGCAGCATGCAGCTCTTTGTTTTGGAGATGAGCTACTACTTACCTTAATTGAACCAAAATACACACAAACCTCGGAACTTTTTTTA
>CANJWG010000138.1 GCA_947478365.1 Flavobacteriaceae bacterium
AAAATAAAGTTGCAATGGTATTTACAGGAACACGTCATTTTAAACATTAATTTGTTTAACTTTGTACGTTAAAATTTTATAAACATAAACCCTAACAAAATCTATGGGATTTTTTGATTTCATGACTGAGGACATTGCCATTGACCTTGGTACCGCAAATACTCTGATAATACACAATGACAAAGTTGTAATTGACAGCCCCTCAATAGTTGCTAGAGACCGAATAACGGGAAAAATTATCGCTGTTGGAAAAGAAGCCAACATGATGCAAGGAAAAACGCATGAAAATATAAAAACCATACGTCCATTGAAAGATGGGGTTATCGCTGATTTTGATGCATCAGAAAAAATGATCAGTATGTTCATCAAAAGCATTCCTGCGTTAAAGAAAAAAATGTTTACACCTGCACTTCGAATGGTGGTTTGTATTCCATCAGGAATTACCGAAGTAGAAATGCGTGCGGTAAAAGAAAGTTGCGAGCGTGTAAATGGAAAAGAAGTTTATCTTATTCATGAACCAATGGCTGCAGCAATTGGTATCGGTATCGATATTATGCAACCAAAAGGAAATATGATTGTTGATATCGGTGGAGGAACTACTGAAATTGCAGTTATTGCTTTGGGTGGAATTGTATGTGATAAATCGGTTAAGATTGCAGGTGACGTTTTCACGAATGATATTGTTTACTACATGAGAACACAGCACAATTTATTTGTAGGTGAAAGCACTGCGGAGAAAATAAAAATTACTATTGGTGCGGCAACTGATGATTTAGAAACACCACCAGAAGACATGTCGGTTCAAGGAAGAGATTTATTGACCGGTAAACCAAAACAAGTTGAAGTATCGTATAGAGAAATTTCCAAAGCATTGGACAAATCAATACAGCGTATTGAGGATGCCATCATGGAAACCTTATCACAAACACCACCAGAATTAGCAGCCGATATCTATAACACCGGTATTTATCTTGCGGGTGGAGGTTCTATGTTAAGAGGATTAGACAAACGTATTTCTCAAAAAACAGATTTGCCAGTTTATATTGCGGAAGATCCATTAAGAGCCGTTGTTCGCGGTACTGGAATGGCACTTAAAAACATTCCAAAATTCAGAAGCATACTTATTAAATAGTACTTGTTGTGGAAACACTCAAAACTTAATACTGAACACTAGAAAAAGATGCAGCAAATAGTTAATTTTGTACTTAAAAACAGTAATCGCTTACTGTTTTTGCTGCTTTTGGCAACATCACTTTCACTAACAATTCAATCGCATTCTTATCACAAAAGTAAAATGATTAGTTCGGCTAATTTTTTTACTGGCGGTATATATGAAAAGATAAATAACGTAGATGAATATTTTGGATTAAGAAAACAAAATGAAGAATTAGCTCAGGAAAATGCTCGTTTAAAATCGATTCTTTTTAATCAAAAAGACACGACTAAACTTCCTCGGCTAGACTCTATCAAAGGGGTTAAGAAAATGGATATTGTTGTTTCCAAAGTCATACATAATTCTTATAGTGTTCTAGAAAATTACATCACCATTAACAATGGTTCAACTTCGGGGATTAAACCTAATATGGGTGTAATAAATAGTGCCGGAATTATTGGAATTGTAGATAAAACTTCCAAAAACTATTCCACCATTATAAGTGTTTTAAATGTAAAATCTCAAATAAATGCCAAAATTAAAAAATCAAATCACTTTGGTTCATTAGTTTGGAACGGCAAAAGCACAGGTTTTGTTCAGTTGATTGACGTTCCACGATTGGCCGGTGTTCGCAAAGGAGACACCATTGTAACCGGTGGTCAATCTATCATATTTCCCGAAAATATTGGCATCGGAACTATAGACAAAGTGTATATAGATAATGAAACAAATTATTATACTTTGGATATCAAGTTGTTTAATGATATGACGAACTTAGGACACGTTTATATTATTAAAAATAAAGATACCGAAGAAATTACCAATTTAGAAAATCAAAGTAAAAAAGATGAATAGTGCCTTGTTAGGAAATATTGCTCGTTTTATTTTGTTGCTTACAGCACAGATTTTGATATTCAACAGAATTGATCTTTTTGGCTTTATCAATCCGTTTCCGTATGTTCTTTTTATAATCCTTTATCCTGTAAACGGAAACAAAAGCGGTTTATTAGTAGCTAGTTTTTTCTTGGGATTACTAATGGATATGTTTTGGAATTCAGGAGGTGTTCATGCTGCAGCTTGTTTAATACTTGCCTATTACAGACCCTCAATATTTAAATTTTCATTTGGTTTGAGTTACGAGTATCAGACCGTTAAACTCAATGATGTATTAACACCTGAAAGATTTTCATTTATATTAATTGCAGTCGTAATTCATCATTTTATATTGTTTGTTTTAGAAATTTTCAAAGTAAGTTTCCTTTGGGACATTATAGTTCGAACAGTATTAAGTAGTGTTTTTACTACTCTCACATGTATTATTATTATCTATATCATTAAGCCAACTAAGCGATGAGAAAGGTTTTATTACCCACTGTTATTTTTATCTCTACCATTTTACTTGTTTTACGTCTTTTTTATTTACAAGTAATTGATGATACACTTAAATTAAAATCAGATAATAATGCCATTAAAATAGCATATGATTATCCCGAACGCGGTTATATATATGACCGGAATGGAAAGCTTTTAGTAGCTAATCAACCTTCATATGATATCATGGTTATCCCAAAAGATATCAAAAATATAGACACTGCCGAATTCTGTTCTTTACTAAAAATTACCAAAGAAGATTTTATTAAAAAAATTACCAAAGCAAAAGTTTACAGCCCTAGACTCCCTTCTGTTTTTCTATCGCAATTGAATAAAAAAGAATATGCTGCATTTCAGGAAATTCAAAGAAAGTTTGTTGGATTTTATATTCAAAAACGAGCTCTAAGAGATTATCAGATACCTTATGGCGCTAACGTATTTGGGTTTATAACTCAAGTGAATGATAAAATCATTGAAAAAAACAAATACTACAATAGTGGTGATTTAATCGGAAGACAAGGTGTTGAAGAAAGTTATGAAGATTTTTTACGCGGAGTAAAAGGGGTAAAATATATTCAAAAGGATAAATACAATCGGGAAATTGGCTCCTATAAAGAAGGTAAATTTGATACAATTGCTGTTCAGGGAAGCGATATTAATTTAAGTATTGATGCCGAACTTCAAAAATATGGAGAAGAATTAATGATTAACAAACGTGGTGGAATTGTAGCTATTGAACCAAAAACAGGTGAAATTCTTGCATTAGTAACAGCTCCGTCTTATGATCCTGCAATTTTAGTTGGGAGGCAGCGTTCTAAAAATTACACAACTTTATACAAAGATTCTATTGCAAAACCATTATATGATAGAGGATTGTTAGCAGAATATCCTCCTGGATCACCATTTAAAATATTAACTGGTTTGATTGGTTTACAAGAAAAAGTAATCGATGAACAAACTACTTTCATGTGTAATCATGGATTTAGTTATGCGAGAGGAAGGTTCATGAAATGCCATGGATCAGGACCTCATCAATTGCATAACGGAATTTATAATTCTTGTAATGCCTATTTTGGAAATGTGTACATGCGAATAATTAATAAATATTTGAAACCGGAATCCGCAGTTAATATTTGGAGTAATCATGTTAAAAGTTTTGGCTTAGGCCAATTTATGGGATACGATTTACCAACAGGAAAAAAAGGTAAAGTTCCAACGGGAAAAACTTATAACAGAATGTATCCTGGATGGCATTGGGATAGTAAAACCAT
>CANJWG010000139.1 GCA_947478365.1 Flavobacteriaceae bacterium
AGACGGAAACGGAAATGTGACAACCCAAAAACGAAACTTAGAAGGCAAATTTACAAAAGTTGATGTAAGTCGCAGTTTAAAAGTTACCTTGGTTCTCCCAAAACTGTCACTAAAGAAGAAAGTTCAGGCGGAAGCATTTCCAAAGAATAAGTTAATAAAACATCTTAATGAAAATTGGGATGTTTTTTTTTCTATTTTTGACAATCGAGTCTTGTTTTTAAACTAGACCAAAAATACGAAGTATAACATTGATTGTATATTCATGAAAAAAATAATTACACTTAGCTTCCTGTTATTTACAGTACTAACATTTGCACAAAAGAAAGAAAAAGTAAAAGGTTCTAAAATTGTTAAACTTGAACAAAAACAAGTAGATGAATTTGAGTCGCTTGAAGTGGAAGACAACCTAGAAATATTTTTGATTAAAGGGAAAGATTGTAGCATCGAGATAGAAGCCGATGACAATTTGATAGAATTTGTAGAATATAAGTTGACTGGTAAAAACCTTAGACTTTCAACCACTAAAGATATTTCAAGTTATAAAAAACTAAGTGTTCGGGTAATTTATAATGACAAATTTAATATGCTCATTGCAAAAGACGAAACAAACGTAACTTCTTTATCAGATGTGGTTTTAGACAATATATCCTTTAAGAGTTATGACTATTCTAAATTATTTTTGAATGCCAATACCAAAAACTTCACCCTTATGGCAAACGATAAATCAAAAGTGGAGCTAAATTTAAAATCAGAAAAAACAGCAATTGACGCGAGCAAAAGTGCTTATGTAAAGGCTCTTATCTCATCAAGTGAAATGAAATTTGATATGTATCAAAAAGCAACTGCCGATGTTGAAGGTGATGTTTTAGATTTAAAACTTCGATTAGATAATAATACCGATTTTACGGGTAAAAAATTAGCAGCAAAAAATGCTTTGGTAGAAGTTAGTGGTTATGCCAAAACAAATATCAACATAAGCAATATTGCCACATTAGACGCATCAGGAAATGGTGAAATCGAATTGTATGGAGAACCCATAAAAATTGAAATTAAACGATTTACTGATAGTGCAATCCTCAGAAAAAAACCAACTGTAAAATAAAAAATCCGTCTCGTTTTTTCTAACGAGACGGATTTTTAATTAAAATTTAACAGATAATTTTTCAGTTAACTAATCAGGTAAATTTGTAATTCGTAATTCGTAATTCGTAATTCGTAATTTTATTCTAAAGAAGCCAGATAACGTTCCGCATCCAAGGCTGCCATACAACCAGTTCCAGCAGCAGTTACCGCTTGACGATATACATGATCGGCGGCATCTCCCCCAACAAAAACACCTTTTACATTGGTTTTAGAAGTTCCTGGTTCATTAATGATATAGCCCGTTTCATCCAAAATTAAATAGTCTGCAAAAATATCAGTGTTTGGTTTATGACCAATAGCCACAAAGAATCCCGTTGCGGGAATATCAAAAATTTCATCAGTTGCTTTATTTTTTGCTTTCACCGCAGTCACCACTTGCCCATCGCCCAATACTTCAACCGTATCATGATTCATTAATATGGTAATATTCTCTGTTTTGCGAACACGCGCTTCCATGATTTTAGAAGCTCTGAATTTCTCACTTCTAACCAGCATCGTTACTTTTTTACATAGCTTTGATAAGTAATGTGCTTCTTCACAAGCAGAATCACCGGCACCAACAATCACAACTTCCTGATTTCTGTAAAAGAAACCATCACAAACCGCACAAGCAGAAACACCGCCACCCATTTGTAAGTAATGCTGCTCAGAAGGCAATCCTAAGTATTTTGCCGAAGCTCCCGTAGAAATAATCACTGTCTCAGCATGTATTTCTTTAGTATCGTTAATCCACACTTTATGAATATTACCAGAGAAATCAACTTTTGTTGCCCAACCATCACGAACATCTGTTCCAAAACGTTTGGCTTGTTCCATAATATTAATCATCATTTCCGGACCAGTTATTCCCTCAGGATTGCCTGGCCAGTTCTCTACTTCATTCGTCGTGGTTAACTGTCCACCAGGTTGTGTGCCTTGATATAAAACTGGATTCATATTGGCTCTTGCAGCATAAATTGCGGCCGTGTAACCTGCAGGTCCAGAACCTATAATTAAGCATTTTATTTTTTCAATTGTATCTGACATATCTATCTACTTTAATTTGGTTGCAAAGGTAAACTTTTCACTCGTAAATAAATCCGCAAAATAATCGCTAAATGAAATTTGTGAATAAGATTAGATTATTGTTGAAAATTATAAAGTTTATTAATCAGTAGCACGAACTTTACTTATCAAAGAACGTTCAGTCCCGCTGTCCGCACTACATGGTAGTTTGCTCCCATCGGGGCTAGCGAGAACGTTAGATTACTTTTACTACTTCGGCAAGTTCAGTTAACTTTTGTCATTCCAGCGAAGGCGGGAATCAATACTACTTTGACTACAGGATTACTCCGTGATCCTGAATTTGGGCTCTATCACAAATAAATCCTATCTCGTTTTCAACGCGATGCATTTTTTATTTAGAAAAAATATCTCAAGCGAGCTTGGCTATTTTTTCTAAATAAAAAATCCTTTCTGTTATCACAGAAAGGATTTACAAGTCGGGGTGGCAGGATTCGAACCTGCGGCCTCCTGCTCCCAAAGCAGGCGCGATAACCGGGCTACGCTACACCCCGAAAGCGTCTGCAAATATAGAATTATTAATTAGTAAACAAAAGCTTTTTATTTTTATTATCTGCACAACATTTACGAAAAAATAAAAGGCACTTCCGATATAATTTCTATTTTTGTTGAAACTAAAACTACACAACTACATATGCTAATTATTGGAATTGCTGGAGGTACCGGAAGTGGAAAAACAACGGTTGTACAACAAATTATTAATGAATTACCAGAGACCGAAGTCGGCGTAATCTCCCAAGACTCATACTATAGAGAAAATCATAACTTAAGTTTTGAAGAAAGAGCACTCATTAATTTTGATCATCCCCGAGCTATTGACTTTGAATTATTAGTAAAACATCTTACTGCATTAAAAAAAGGGGAAATCATAGAACAGCCAGTCTATTCATTCGTAACACACAATCGCACAGACGATAGCATTATCACACATCCGCGAAAGGTAATGATTGTGGAAGGCATCTTGATTTTGGCTAACCCAGAACTAAGAGAAATGTTTGACGTTAAAATATTTGTCCATGCCGATTCTGATGAACGTTTGATTCGTCGTTTAAAAAGAGATATTGCTGAACGTGGTCGAGATATGGAAGAAGTATTAAACCGCTACCAAACAACTTTGAAACCAATGCACCAACAATTCATAGAGCCAACCAAAGCATATGCCGACATAATAATACCAAATGACAAATACAATACCGTGGCTATCGATGTGGTAAGAGCCGTTATCAACCAAAGAATTACATAATATATGAGTTACTTTAAAAATCTAACGAATGCCTATCCTATTCTGAAAATTCTCGGAAACCGATATGTTATTGTGTTGGCTTTTTTTATCGTTTGGATGCTTTTCCTTGAT
>CANJWG010000140.1 GCA_947478365.1 Flavobacteriaceae bacterium
CAAATACAGGAATAGGGGAGTTAGTAATCAAATATGTGGCAACGTTTCCAAAAAGTTTTGCTATAACACCAGTGCCTCGTGCTCCAACAAAAATAAAATCAACTTTGTTTTTTTGGGCAAAGGAAATAATTTGGTTACCCACATCATTACCTGATTGACAAATACAAGAATATTTAACTCCTACAGGTAATTTATTGTTGTAAACCTCTTTTATTAATTTTGCCAAATGTTTTTTACTTTGTTCTAATGCTTCATCTTGAAATTTAGCGTAATACATATAATCCCATACAGCATCTGAGGTAGGTTGAATTAAACTTATCATATGAAAAAATACTATTTCTGCTTTAGACTTTGATGCCAGTTGAATGGCAAAACGAATGGTTTTTCTGGAGTTAGCCGAAAAATCTACGGTTACTAATACTTTATTCATCTCTAGTTTTTTTATATTAATATACTGATAACTAATTCCATCTTAGGGGTAAAGCAATGGGAGAATTAGTTATTTGAAATAACAAACGATTTTCTGTATAATCTTCAAAATAACCCAGTGCATAGAGGCGATTTATTATTTTTTCTCTATCAATATGCTCAAAAGTCACTTCAACCTCATTATTTTCGGGTTCAATAATTACTTCTATAACACCATTCAACTTTAATAAACCTTTTTTAATAGTAAGTTCATCATTCTTAAATAGTATGTTGGTTATTATTACTTTTTCTGTTTCCATTTTTTTGATTTTTATTTAAACATTATTGATTCGTTCTGAGCGAGTTTTGATGTTATTGGTTACGCCTCTCACTCCCATAAGACCAGTTATAGCACTTTTACTAGCTTCTTTTTGATATTTCCAGTTTACATTGCCATCTAAAGTCACCCATCCTTTTTCTACTTTTAATTTTATTTTTTCATGAGGAATTGAAAAATCAGATTTAAAAACATTCAAAATTCTTTCTGCAATTATGTTGTCAGTAATATCTTTTGAATCTGACGTCTTTATCTGAATTTTTTCAACAATTGCTTTAACGCCACTTACTTTTTTGATGGCATTTTCGACTTCATTTTTTTTATAATAATTGTCCACTGTTCCGGTTAAAGTTACTATGCCATTTTTTGCAATAACACCAATTTCAGCAGCCTGTAACTGAGGTTCCCATTTGAGAGCATCTTGCACATTTTTTTGTAAAATTTCATCCGTATTCATTATGGTTTGTTTTTTTAGATGTAAATTATTATAATCTCAAAGTTCTTTAAAATGAAATCTTTAGAATATGATATTTATCACGGAGCAATATGATCTTGGTCAGTTAGAAAATATTAAAATAGTCACTTTCCGATGCTGAGTTTAAGAATAGCTTAATCAACAATTGATTCTAAATACTGAATATATTGTGATTACTATCTTCATTAGTTTTATCACATGCCCTTTGTTAAGTTATTTAGAAAATCTTTTGTCGACCATGAGTTTTTTACAACGATGCGTTTTATGGTGTATAATGGCACTGAAGCATCCGGTTTTCCATAAACTATAAAAGCAGTAGTGAATCCGTTATTTTTTATTGAGTCTGCTGCAGTTCGGTTCCAAACCCCATAAGGATAAGCAAAGCTTGTAACAGGTTTATGAGTGATGTTTTCCAGTTGATGTTTTGGTTTACTGAGCTGCTTTTCCCAGTCGTCTTTTTTATAACCTGTAACTTTATTATGGTCCCAAGTATGACATCCAATACTATGTCCCTTGTCTGAAAGAGATTTAATTTCATTTTTATTCATATAGTTTTCTTTTCCTATAGTCACAGTCATTATAAAAAACACCCCTTTGAAATGGTGCTTTTCAAGCGTCGTTGCTCCGATACTATATTGCTCTTTCCTGCCATCGTCGAAAGTAATTACTATTGGTTTTTCAGGTAGAGGTTTTTGTTTTGTGTAAAAATCTCTAAGTTTTTCGGGAGTAATGCTTATATAGCCGTTATCTGCTAATGCTTTAATTTGAGTTGCAAAGTTACTAGGTGTAACGCTATACGTTTTTTTATTAGCACTATCATCCTTGTTTATTTCCCTTATGGCATGATAACACAACACCGGTACATACTTTCCTTTGAAATTTTTGGTTAATGTTTGTTTTTCATGGTAATGTATTTTTTTTTTGTGTTTGGCTTGTTCAATTTTTTTTTCTTTATCAGAACAAGACATGCAGGATATAAGCAGAAACATTACTGAATTGAATAATACAAATTTTGACGTTGATGTTAATACATTCATGGCTTTATTGGTATTGAATATATATTGGTTTTGGAGTAAATTGCAACAGCTCTTGTGGGGTATACAAAATCTGCCGTCCTCGAGTATCATTTTTATAAAACAATTTAAAACCTGTAAATTGAACGGGTTCCTTACAAATTGCCATATGGTAGGAAGATCGCTTTAGCGCCTTACTACCAAAGCCATCCATATTCATTACTATTTGAACTTCGGGGCAGGTTTTTATTTTTTGATAATCCGTAACCATAGCTTTAGTAAAACGGTGTATCACTAATATTTTTGGTGGGAGATGATTCTCTTTTACAATTTTTGCAAGAATGGCAATTGCCTCGTTAATATTATAACATGATAGTGTACCTATTTTAGTTCCCGGTATTTCATCTTTTTTCATAGCAAATTCAGGGTCAATAGCTAAATGTACATTAGGAAGTTTAAGATAAGAACTTAATGTATTTACTTCCTCTTTCACGGAGCTTTGTCCTAATTGTACATCAAGAAAAACAATTCCATGTATGGAGTTTGCCCATGCCACTATGGTATCTATCTGATGAAATGGCATTCTTAGACGATATTTATTGTTCTTTCCTGGTGTGCTTTGAGCTGTGATAGCAATATAATGTAATGCTGGAACAGTTGGGATAGTAGAGTCAGCTAACTGCCATTTTGCTTCTTCTTCTCGAAGTTTTTTTAGCATCTTATCTTTGGGTAGTTCTCCGAGAATCCCCATTCTTTTAGAGTAAAGATTTCCATAAAATGCCACCACTCTTTTATAGGGCAGAATAGCACCCGGAAGAGGGAAAGGTGTTTTTTTAAATTTATTAGAATTGCCGTTAGTATATAATGCCTTAATTCTTTTAATATAATCGGCGGTATCTATATTAATACTATCATTTTTTTTAACAACAATAGCTTTGTGGATAGAGATTACTTTTTGTGATTTTCGTTTATTCTGACATCCTGAAATAATTACCATCGGTAATCCCATTAATTGTAATGAAAACAAAAGTCTGTACATATATTTCATAAAGAAGAAAGATAATTTTCATTATTTTGAGATACAAGAAAGCTTGAAATTTTTATTTCTTGCTAATCTTTGATTGTATAACTTTATTAGTTAAGATAATACTAAAAGAAAAAGCATATAAAAACAAAGGTCCCGGCTATTAACCGAGACCTCTGTATGACGCTTGTTTAAAACTATAATTCATCTCAAAGTGTTAGGGTTTATGTTCCTTACGAAACACCAACATTTCCACTCATAAAACTATACTTCATTCTCAGCA
>CANJWG010000141.1 GCA_947478365.1 Flavobacteriaceae bacterium
AAATAGATTTTTTACCATAAAATAATATGAGCGACGAGATTAAAAAGAACAGTTATTCGGCCGATAGTATTCAGGCTTTAGAAGGAATGGAGCATGTTAGAATGCGTCCTTCCATGTATATTGGAGATACTGGAGTTAGAGGTTTGCACCACTTGGTTTATGAAGTAGTAGATAACTCTATCGATGAGGCATTAGCTGGACATTGCGACACAATTGGTGTTATTATAAACGAAGATAATTCGGTTACCGTTGAAGATAACGGACGTGGTATTCCGGTTGACATGCACAAAAAGGAAGGTGTATCTGCTCTTGAGGTTGTAATGACCAAAATTGGAGCGGGAGGAAAATTTGATAAAGATTCGTATAAAGTTTCCGGAGGACTTCACGGGGTTGGGGTTTCATGCGTTAACGCATTGTCTGATCATTTGAGAGCAACGGTTTACAGAGAAGGGAAAGTATACGAACAGGAATATGAGAGAGGAAAGGCAATGTATCCTGTGAAGCAGATTGGTGAAACCACTAAACGCGGAACGATGGTTACTTTTCGTCCGGACAAAACAATTTTCACCCAAACATTAGAGTTTTCGTATGATACTTTGGCAGGACGTATGCGTGAATTGTCCTTTTTGAATAAAGGAATTACCATAACGCTAACAGACAGAAGATTTAAAAAAGAAAATGGCGATTTTGAAGGTGAAGTTTTCCATTCGCAAGAAGGATTAAAAGAATTCGTTCGCTTTTTAGATAAAGGTAGAGAAGCTATCATTTCGCATGTCATTAGCATGGAACATGAAAAAGGAGAAATCCCTGTTGAGGTGGCTTTGGTATATAACACCAGTTATTCTGAAAATATATTTTCGTATGTAAACAATATTAATACCCATGAAGGAGGAACGCATTTGCAAGGTTTCCGAATGGGATTAACGCGTACGTTGAAAAAATATGCTGACTCATCAGGTTTGTTGGATAAATTAAAATTCGAAATCACAGGAGACGATTTCCGTGAAGGATTAACTGCTATTATTTCGGTAAAAGTTGCCGAACCACAATTCGAAGGACAAACCAAAACCAAATTAGGAAATAGAGAAGTAGTTTCTCCGGTTTCTCAAGCGGTTGCCGAAATGCTAGAAAATTATTTGGAAGAAAACCCAAATGATGCTCGAATCATTGTACAAAAGGTAATTCTTGCGGCTCAAGCGCGTCATGCTGCTAAGAAAGCGCGTGAAATGGTGCAACGTAAGACTGTTCTTGGCGGTGGCGGTTTGCCAGGAAAATTGTCTGATTGTTCAGAACAAGATCCAGCAAAATGTGAAGTATATCTAGTTGAGGGAGATTCGGCTGGTGGAACAGCAAAACAAGGGCGTGATAGAAATTTTCAAGCTATTTTGCCTTTAAGAGGTAAGATTTTGAATGTGGAAAAAGCCATGCACCACAAAGTTTTTGAAAACGAAGAGATTCGAAATATATTCACAGCATTGGGTGTAACTATTGGAACAGAAGAAGATAGTAAAGCCTTAAATTTAGAGAAATTGCGTTATCACAAAGTAATTATTATGTGTGATGCCGATGTTGATGGTAGCCATATTTCTACTTTAATTTTGACCTTTTTCTTCCGATTTATGAAAGAATTGATAGAAGGCGGCCATGTTTATATAGCTGCGCCACCTTTATATTTAGTGAAAAAAGGGAACAAAAAAGAATACGCTTGGAATGATGATCAACGGGATATTGCTAACGAAAAGATGGGTGGAAGCGCTGCTATTCAACGTTATAAAGGTCTTGGAGAGATGAATGCAGAGCAATTGTGGGAAACAACTATGGATCCAAATTTCAGAACATTACGTCAAGTAACTATTGATAGTTTAGCAGAAGCAGATAGAGTTTTCTCTATGTTGATGGGCGATGAAGTTCCACCTCGAAGAGAATTCATTGAGAAGAATGCGGTGTATGCTAAGATAGATGCCTAAATAGAAAGTTTATAGTTTGTGGTTTTTAGTTAATCACAAACTACAAACTATAAACCATAAACAACAAATACAAATTTTATAGAAATGAAAGTTACGATTGTAGGAGCAGGAAACGTTGGAGCTTCTTGTGCAGATGTTATCTCTTATAGAGGAATAGCAAGTGAAGTAGTAATCTTAGATATCAAAGAAGGTTTTGCCGAAGGTAAAGCAATGGATTTGATGCAATGTGCAACAAATACAGGATTTAATACCCAAATTACTGGAGTCACAAATGATTATTCTAAAACAGCTAATAGTGAAGTAGTAGTTATCACTTCAGGGATACCTAGAAAACCAGGAATGACTAGAGAAGAATTAATAGGTATCAATGCTGGAATTGTAAAGTCAGTTGCAGAAAACTTGTTGAAACATTCTCCAAAAGCTACATTTGTAATTGTGTCTAACCCAATGGACACTATGACCTATTTAGCATTCAAATTATTAGGTTTGCCAAAAAATAAAATTATAGGGATGGGTGGTGCTTTAGATAGTTCACGTTTTAGATATTATTTATCAAAAGAACTTGACATACCTTCTAATGATGTTTCAGCTATGGTAATTGGAGGTCACGGAGATACAACCATGATTCCATTAACACGTTTGGCTTCTTATAATGGAATTCCGGTTTCAGAGTTTTTATCTCAAGAAAAATTGGACAAAGTAGCAGCCGACACTATGGTTGGTGGTGCTACTTTAACAGGGCTATTAGGTACTTCGGCTTGGTATGCTCCGGGTGCATCTGTGGCTTATTTGGTTGATAGTATAGTAAACAACCAAAAGAAAATGATAGCTTGTTCGGTATTCTTAGAAGGTGAATATGGTCAAAACGATATTTGTATTGGAGTGCCTTGTATTATAGGTAAAAACGGTGTAGAAAATATTGTTGATATCACTTTAAATGCTGATGAAAAAGCAAAATTTGCTAAGAGTGCAGATGCAGTTAGAGCAATGAATGGTGACCTAAAATCGATATTAGGATAATAATTATTATAATTATTCATAAAAGGCTGCATAATAGCAGTCTTTTTTTTGATATTAATCAGTAAAATATTGGTTAATCTTATCTATAATTATATATTTGCACGTTTAAAAAAAAGTTAGATTATCGTAAATTCTGGGCTTTAGCTTCTAATGTTTTGAATTTCAGTATATTTTTATAAAAAACAACAATAAAAAAATTAATTAATTTTTAGGAATAATGCAGAATAAAGGACTAGTTAAATTTTTCGCAATACTATTTGCATTGGTAAGTATCTATTCGCTTTCGTTCACTTTTGTGGCCAATAAAGTGAAAGAGGATGCCAAAAACTTCGCAGGAGGAAACCCAGTTAAAGAAGTTAAATACCTTGACTC
The DNA here is from genome assembly GCA_947478365.1 of Flavobacteriaceae bacterium. Lineage (GTDB taxonomy): Bacteria > Bacteroidota > Bacteroidia > Flavobacteriales > Flavobacteriaceae > Flavobacterium. The sequence continues at coordinate 3,360 of CANJWG010000141.1, forward strand.
TATTGGAAAAGAAAAAGTTTTCCTTGATTTTTTTACTTACAATGAAGTAAAAGACAAACAAATCAATAAAG
>CANJWG010000142.1 GCA_947478365.1 Flavobacteriaceae bacterium
AGTAATTGGGGAAATTGGGCTTATTTGGCTGGAGTAGGGAATGACCCTAGAGGAAATCGGTATTTTAATATCGAGAAACAAGCACAGGATTATGATAAACATAAAGATTATAGAAAGCTTTGGTTAGCTGATTTTTAAATTAAAAAATTCAGCAATACAGTTCTGATTTTTTTCTTTTTAAATTGAATTCAAATTATATAGTAAAACAATTTTTTTAGGAGGAATTATTCCTTAAACTCTTTTTATATTTGTGGCTTTATACTAAATTAATGGAAAAGATTTTCAACGACACTCGAGTCGCCTTTGCACTAAAAACGGATACCGAATTAGAAAGAGCTTATTTTTTATTTAAAATGATTGGCAATGAGCCATTAGTGCGCATTGGAACTGCTATTACTAATTTTGCTTTGAAAGCACATTTGCCTGTTGAGAGTTTGATCAGAGTAACTGTTTTTGACCATTTTTGTGGCGGAACAACTGAGGATGATTGTCTTTCGGTTGTTGATAAAATGTTTACCAAAGGTGTTTCTTCTGTTTTAGATTATTCGGTCGAAGGAAAAGAAGAAGAAGAGCAATTTGACGCTGCACTGCAAATGACATTGAAAACAGTTGAATTTGCCAAAGAAAGAAAAGCAATTCCTTTTGCCGTTTTTAAGCCTACGGGTTTAGGTCGTTTTTATTTGTATGAAAAAATAGGAGAGAAGCAACCTTTAACACTTGAAGAACAAAAAGAATGGAACAGAGTTGTTGCTCGATTTGATTTAATTTGTAAAACGGCTTATGAAAATGATGTGGCAGTTTTAATTGATGGTGAAGAAAGTTGGATGCAAGATGCTGCAGATGAGTTGGTTACTGATATGATGAAAAAATATAACAAAAAGAAAGCTATTGTATTTAACACACTACAGTTATATCGTTGGGATAGGTTAGATTTTTTGAAACAACTACATCAACTAGCCAAAAAAGAAGATTTTTTTATCGGGATGAAAATTGTTCGTGGCGCTTATATGGAAAAAGAAAATAAACGCGCTGAAGAAATGGGTTATCCTTCACCAATTTGTAAAAGTAAAGAGGAGACTGATAATAATTTCGATGCTACAATGTTATATATGATGGATAATTTAGATAGGATGTCTATTTTTGCCGGAACACACAATGAAACAAGTTCTTATAAATTGATGGAATTAATGCAAACTAAAGGTATTTCTAAAAATGATAACAGAATATGGTTCGGACAATTGTATGGAATGAGTGACAATATTAGTTACAATTTAGCAAAGTATGGTTTTAATGTTGCCAAATATTTACCTTTTGGACCAGTTAGGGATGTTATGCCTTATTTGATTAGAAGAGCAGAAGAAAACACATCTGTCGCTGGCCAAACTAGTAGAGAGCTTAATTTATTGAAGACAGAACGAAGTCGAAGGAAAAATGAATAAATTTTCATAATATTACTTCAAATCTAAATTATTCATCAAAACATAAAAAAAGTTACTAAACCATAATTATTGGTTATAAACCTTTAATGCGTCTTTTAAAATTGCTGCTGAACGAATTAAATCATCTTTTTTGAGTACGTAAGCAATTCGGACTTCATCCAGACCCACATTTGGGGTAGAATAAAAGCCAGCAGCAGGAGCAACCATAACCGTTTCTTTATTATTGTCGTATGACTCTAAAAGCCATTGGGCAAAATTGTCGGCATTTTTCACAGGAAGCTTTGCAATACAATAAAAAGCACCTTTAGGGGAAGCTACTTTTACGCCTTCAATTTTTTGTAGTTCGGCAATCAGAGTGTCTCTTCTTTCTTTGTATTCTTCAATTACATCATCAAAATAACTTTGTGGTGTATCTAATGCTGCTTCACTCGCAATTTGGGCATAGGTAGGCGGACTCAATCTTGCTTGTGCGAATTTCATAGCTGTTGCCATCACTTCTTTGTTTTTAGATACTATACATCCAATTCTGGCACCGCACATGCTGTATCTTTTGGATACAGAATCAATCATAATAGCATTTTCTTCTAAACCAGGAACATTCATTACAGAAAAATGGCTATCGTTTTCATCATAGATAAATTCTCTATAAACTTCATCGGCAATTAAAAATAAGTCGTGTTTTTTAACGATTTTAGCTAACTGTAAAATTTCCTCTTTTGAATATAAATAACCTGTTGGATTGCCAGGATTACAAATTAATATAGCCTTTGTTTTTGGTGTAATTAATTTTTCAAAAGCAGCAATTGGAGGCAACGCAAATCCTTCATCAATCGTAGAAATCACAGGTACTACTTTTACTCCGGAAGCAGTTGAAAAGCCATTATAATTAGCATAAAAAGGCTCGGGAATAATAATTTCATCATCAACATCCATAGTGCTTCCCATAGCAAAAAGCAATGCTTCTGACCCACCGGTTGTGATGATAATATCAGCAACATCAATAGGTAATCCGTGTGATTTGTAGTAGGTAGAAAGCTTAGTTCGGTAACTTTCAAATCCAGCCGAATGACTGTATTCTAATACTTTTATATCAGCATTTTTTACCGCATTTAATGCTACTTCAGGTGTTTTAATATCAGGTTGACCAATATTTAAGTGATATACTTTATGGCCTTTCTTTTTTGCAATTTCCGCATAAGGAACCAACTTTCTTATTGGAGATTCAGGCATTTTTTGACCCTTTAATGATATTTTTGGCATGATTACTTTTTTAGTGTTGCAAATTTGCATTTTTTTTAATTGGTAAACAATTCATTCCAATTTTTATAATTTGTTAAAAACATAAATGGCAAAAATTTATTTTTTATTTTTATACAAAATCATTTTAAATGCGGTTAAAACAATTTCTATTTTTCTTTTTTTTCTATTTATACTTTTGGCCAATCTGAATTTCAGATAACCTATAAATTTATATTCCAACTCAAAAAGATAATAAAAAAGTCCCGATCGGGACTTTTTTATTGCATCATCGGACTTATTTTCTTTTTTTCTAAGAGATTTACCACTGGCTTCTCAATAACTTCACCCTTAATTTTTATAGCAACTCGGCCTTCTTCTACATTTACCGCATTACTTTCTACGGTAATTGTTTTTCTAATCGGCCCAGTATGCATATTGTATTTCACATCAATTTTACCCGTCTTACCGGGTTCAATTGGCTCAGTAGGTTTTGATGGCACTGTACAGCCACAAGTCGATTGTACATTTGTAATAATTAATGGTTCATCTCCTGTATTTGTAAACTCAAAAGTACGAAGACCGCTGTCATCGTCTTTATTTACCGTTCCATAGTCAATGGTATTGTCTTTATCTTTGAACTCAATTCTTGGTCCTTTTTGCGCAAAAGCGGCTACATTTATAAAGACTACGGCTAAAATCAGGTATTTTTTCATGGGTCAAATATA
>CANJWG010000143.1 GCA_947478365.1 Flavobacteriaceae bacterium
AATTTGCCTTCTGCGTTATTAGTCATTAAAATCATCCCTTCGCTTTCTACACCACGCAAGGCTCTTGGAGCCAAATTGATTAAAACGGTTACACGTTTGCCAATAACTTCTTCCGGCGAAAAATGTTCGGCAATTCCAGAAACTATGGTTCTAATATCTAAACCTATGTCAACTTTCAATACTAAAAGTTTGTTGGCTTTTGGCATTTTCTCTGCTTCTAGAATAGTTCCCACTCGCATATCTAATTTCGAAAAATCTTCAAAGGTTGAGGTAGGTTTTTGAGGTTCGGTTACTTTATTTTCCATCGCATTTGATGTTTTTGTAGCATCTAGTTTATCTATTTGTTTTTGAATTTCGGCATCTTCAATTTGAGCAAATAAAATTTGAGCTTCCCCAATTTGGTGTCCGGCTCTCGTTAAATTCCAATTCTCAAATTCCAAATTCCAATTGTTAACCTCAATATTTAATATTTTAGTTAGTTTTTTGGATGTAAATGGCAAGAAAGGTTCGCATAAAGTAGTCAAAACCGAAGCGATTTGCAAAGCCAAATACATTTGTGTTTGCACTCTTTCCGGATTGGTCTTTACCATTTTCCATGGTTCTTCGTCTGCCAAGTATTTATTCCCCAAACGGGCAACATTCATTAATTCGCCTTGTGCTTCTCGGAATCTATATCTTTCAATAGAGGATGAAATAACTGCTGGATAAGCTTTTAATTCGGCTAACGTCTGCGTATCAATATCGTTAAATTCATTCGGTGTCGGAACAATTCCATTATAATATTTGTTAGTCAAAACTACCACACGATTGATGAAATTTCCAAAAACGGCGGCCAATTCGTTGTTATTTCTCGCCTGATAATCTTTCCAAGTAAAATCGTTGTCTTTAGTTTCAGGCGCATTCGCGGTTAAAGCATAACGTAAAACATCTTGTTTGTCCGGGAAATCCTGTAAATATTCGTGCAACCAAACTGCCCAGTTTTTAGAAGTAGAAAGTTTATTGCCTTCTAAATTCAAGAATTCATTGGCAGGAACATTATCTGGCAAGATGAAACTACCTTCTGCTTTTAACATTGCTGGAAAAATGATGCAGTGAAAAACAATATTATCTTTCCCTATAAAATGAACCAGTTTCGTGTCGTCTTTTTTCCAATAGTCTTCCCAATTTTTTCCTTCTCTTGCTGCCCATTCCTTGGTAGCTGAAATATAGCCTATGGGCGCATCAAACCAAACATATAATTTTTTGCCTTCGGCACCTTCAACCGGAACGTCTATTCCCCAATCTAAGTCACGCGTCACAGCGCGAGGTTTTAGTCCGTCATCCAACCAAGATTTAACTTGCCCCAAAACATTTACTTTCCAGTCTTTGGCATGATCCACTAATATCCATTGGGTTAAAAAATCTTGGTATCTATCTAAAGGTAAAAACCAATGTTTTGTTGATTTCAGAACCGGAGTTTCTCCCGTTATGGTTGACTTCGGATTAATTAAATCAGTAGCATTCAAAGTCGAGCCACAGCGTTCACATTGGTCACCATATGCTTCTGGGTTTTCACATTTTGGGCAAGTCCCCATAACAAAACGGTCAGCCAAAAACTGATTCGCTTTGGCATCATATAATTGTTCCGTAAATTCTTCAATAAAATCGCCGTTTTCATATAATTTTCTGAAAAATTCCTGAGCTGTGTCGTGATGAATTTTGGAAGAAGTTCTCGAATAATTATCAAACGAAATTCCAAAATCAATAAACGACTGGCGAATAATTCCATCGTATTTATCAATAACCTGTTGTGGAGTGATGCCTTCTTTTTTGGCTTTCATCGAAATAGCAACACCATGTTCATCGCTTCCGCAAATGAAGGCAACATCTTTACCTTGCAACCTTAAATAGCGAGCATATATATCTGATGGTACATAAACACCCGCCAAATGACCAATATGAATAGGGCCATTGGTGTAAGGTAGCGCAGCTGTGATGGTATATCTTTTAGCTTCGCTCAATTCGGCTTTGCCTCGGGTTGGATTTTCTAACATGATAAAATTCAGTATGTAATTTGCAAAAATAAGCAATAGCTTTTTTATTTCAAGCTATTTGCTTCGCCAATTCGCTCTTTTAGGAGCTCGGGTCCAGCTTTACACTACAATCTTTTTGTCATTTCGCTGCGCTCCATTGATTTCCCTGTGCTTCGCTTCGGGTAATCCAAAAAGGATTTCCATTACAAACGTAGTTCACTGAACACAAATAAAAATAAACACATTGTGAAGTAATCTGGGCTATGGCATTGGTTTTCTTAAACTATAAATTTGATTATATTTGCTCATATCATTTTCTAAAGTGAACAAAAAATCTATATTCTATATTCTATTATCTTTATTCTTTTTAAATCTTCATTCTCAAAAAAAGATGATTACACCACCTTATCTGCAAAAAGGCGACACTGTTGCCATCGTTTCTACTGCCCGAAAAAACATTGACGACAATTTAAAACCAACCATTGATTTACTCGAAGGCTGGGGATTAAAGGTAAAAATTGGAAATACAATCGGTTTAGATTATTATCAACTGGCAGGAACGGAAGAACAACGTGCAGAAGATTTTCAGGAGCAAATGGACAATCCAAACATCAAAGCGATTTGGTGTGTGCGTGGCGGATATGGAACGGTGAAAATTATCGACAAACTCGATTTTACGAAATTCAAACAAAATCCAAAATGGATTATTGGTTTTAGTGATGTCACCGTTTTACATAGTCATTTAAATAGAATGGGAATTGAATCATTGCATGCAACTATGCCTGTAGCCATTCCGAGGGCAACTGATGAAGCTAAGAATTCGTTGTGCACTGCTTTGTTTGGAGACAAATTGCATTACACTTTAGATTGTGATGCCTTGAATCATAATGGCAAAGCCAAAGGCGAACTTGTTGGCGGAAATTTGTCTATTTTATTTAGTTTGTTAGGTTCGCCATCGGCTATTGATTGTGAAGATAAAATACTTTTTATAGAAGATTTAGATGAATATTTATATCATGTGGATAGAATGATGATGAACTTAAAACGAAATGGATGTTTGCAAAGTTTGAAGGGTATTATTGTTGGTGCCATGACAGAAATGAAAGACAATGAAATCCCTTGGGGAAGAAACGCGCTGGAAATTATAGAAGATTCAGTTAAAGGATTAAACATTCCAATTATATATAATTTCCCTGCTGGACATATCAGGGATAATCGGGCATTGATTTTTGGAAGACAAGTTTCGATGGAAGTCAATGCGGAACAAAGTAAAGTAGTTTTTGAATGATCAAAAAAGTGTCATTTCGACGAAGGAGAAATCACATAATCTGAATTACTTTATGAGATTCCTCTCTCGTC
>CANJWG010000144.1 GCA_947478365.1 Flavobacteriaceae bacterium
AAAAATCATCTGCTGAATTTTCTATTGAATTTGAAAAAACAAAAGATATTTTAGCGTCTTTAGGAAAAATCAAGAAAAATCAATTTTTGATTGGTTTTGCTTTGGAAACCGAAAATGAAATTGAAAATGCAAAGTTGAAAATTCAGAAAAAAAACTTAGATTTGATTGTTTTAAATTCGCTTCAGGATCAAGGTGCGGGTTTTGGAAAAGCTACCAACAAAATCACCTTTATAAATAAAGATTTTATAGTAGAACCGATGGATTTAAAATCAAAAGAATTGGTTGCAAACGATATTATGAACAAAGTAATTTCTCATTATGAAATGAGCACAAAGAGTAAGTAGTATTTACTATTTTCTTCAAATGCAAATTACATGTGAAAAATTAAAAAACAATTTATAATTACACATGAAAAATAGAATCAGTTTTCTTTTATTATTTTTTGTTGGACTAGCGCAAAGTCAGCAGTTAAATTGTTCCGTTCAGATCAATTCGGACAAAGTAGCTACAACTAATAATCAGATATTTAAAAACCTAAAAACTTCTATAAGTGATTTTGTAAATAAAACAGATTGGACAGGTGATGAATACAAACAAAATGAAAAAATTGAGTGTTCTATGGTTATCATAGTGAATAGCTATGAATCAAATCAGTTTTCTGCAACAATACAGGTACAATCTACAAGACCAATTTTTAATTCAACTTATGCGTCTCCTATTTTTAACTATAACGACAAAGATTTTTCTTTTCGCTATGTAGAATTTGAAAATTTACAATTTAATCCATCCAATTTTGATTCAAATTTAGTTTCTGTTTTAGCTTATTATGCTTATATGATTCTTGGATTTGATGCCGATACTTATTCTTTGTTGGGTGGAAATAAAAATTATGAAGTAGCTCAACAAATACAGTCCGTAGCGCAACAAAGTGGCTATAAAGGATGGAGCCAATCAGATGGAAATCAGAATAGATATTTCTTGGTGTCAGATATTCTTAGTGGAACTTTTGATGCTTATCGAGAAGCTTTGTATCAATACCACAGGGAAGGATTAGACACGATGAGTGCAGATGTGAAATTATCAAAAAATAAAATTATTGAGTCAATCAACACCCTTTCAAAAATATATTCGGTTCGACCAAATGCTTTTTTGACTAGAGTATTTTTTGATGCAAAAGTAGATGAGTTAGTCTCTATATTATCAGGCGGTCCAAAAGTTTCATTAACAGAAACGATTGATAATTTAAATAGATTGTCTCCACTCAACACAGCTAAATGGTCAGCTATTAAGTTATAATTAGTACATTTACTACTTACACTTTTCCTCATTTCCTGAACATGATTACATCATTATCCATTGAGAATTTTGCCCTTATAGAAAAATTAGATATTGATTTTTCGAATGGGTTTTCAATTATTACTGGTGAAACCGGAGCAGGAAAATCTATAGTTCTTGGTGCGTTGGGTTTGGTTTTAGGAAAACGTGCCGATTTGACTTCACTTAAAAATAAAGACGAAAAGTGCATTGTTGAAGCCAATTTTTCTATTGGTAAATACGATTTGGAATTTTTATTTGAATCCAATGATTTAGATTATGAGCAGGAAACGATAATTCGTAGAGAAATTCTGCCTTCCGGAAAATCGCGTGCTTTTGTAAACGATAGTCCGGTTAATCTTCAACAGCTACAGGATCTAAGTTTTTACCTGATAGATGTACATTCTCAGCACCAAACCTTAGAATTATCAGAAGAAGAATATCAATTTAAAATCATTGATGCTATTGCTAATAATCAAGAATTACTAATTGAATTTCAATCCTTTTTAAAAAAATATCGTGTTGCAAAATCGACTTTAGAATCTAAAAAAAATGAGTTTTTATCAATCTTAAAAGAAAAAGATTACAACGAGTACTTGTTTCAGGAATTGGAATCTGCTAATTTAAAAGTAGGCGAATTAGAAGAATTAGAACGACAATATCAAGCCTTAAGTAATGTTGAATTCATAAAAGAAAATTTGGATAAACTATTATCTATTTCTAATGAAGAAGAATTTGGAGTTTTAAAAAATCTAAAAGAATTCAAAGCAGTCCTCCAAAAAAATGTTGGTTTTTCGACTGAATACCAAACGCTTTTTGAACGAACTAATAGTCTCTTAATTGAATTTGATGATATAGTAAAAGAATTAAATCGTGAATCAGATTTGGTATATAATGATCCTGAGAAACTGGAAGCCATCAACCAAAAATTGCAACTGATTTATAATCTTCAAAAAAAGCATAATGTTTTAACTGTAATAGAATTAATTCAGATTCAAATTAATTTAGAAGGCAAAGTTGTTTCGGTTGCTACTTTAGAAGATGAAATTGTAAAGCTTGAAAAAAGCATCAAAGATCTAGAATTACAGTTAGATGGAATTGCTTCAAAAATTACCAAAAGTAGGAGAGAAGCAGTACCACATTTAAGTGAAAATCTAATTAAAATACTGAATCTTTTAGGCATGCCAAACGTTCGATTTAAAATTGTTATAATTCCAACAGAAAGTTATCACAATAACGGAAAAGACACACTTCAGTTTTTGTTTTCTGCTAATAAAGGAACCGATTTTGGTTTGCTTAAAAAAGTAGCTTCAGGTGGTGAAATGTCTAGAATAATGTTAGCTGTGAAATCAATTTTATCTCAATATTCCAAATTGCCAACTATCATTTTTGACGAAATTGATACTGGTGTTTCTGGCGAAATTGCAAATAAAATAGGAGAGATTATGCGAGATATGAGTAAATCTATGCAGGTTTTTGCCATAACACATCTTCCTCAAATTGCTGCTAAAGGAGCCAATCACTTCAAAGTTTTTAAAACTGTGTCGGGTGAAAATACCGTTTCTGAATTAAAATTATTAAACAATGACGAAAGAATAATTGAAATTGCCGAGATGCTTTCCGGTAAAGATATTTCCGATTCAGCAGTTAATCATGCCAAAGCTTTGTTGAATTGAAATGCTAATTTATTACTTTTGCAACTTCTACCTGTCGGCAGACAGACAAAATAACTAACAAAAAATACATATCATATGATTATTGAACCAAGAATGCGAGGATTTATTTGTTTGACAGCTCATCCTGAAGGTTGTGCTCAAAATGTTAAAAATCAAATTGAATATGTAAAGTCAAAAGGACATATTGATGGCGCAAAAAAAGTATTAGTAATTGGAGCTTCAACAGGTTTTGGATTAGCTTCTAGAATAACAAGCGCTTTTGGTTCAGGTTCCGGAACAATCGGAGTTTTCTTCGAGAAACCACCTTCAGAAGGAAAAACCGCAACTCCAG
>CANJWG010000145.1 GCA_947478365.1 Flavobacteriaceae bacterium
GCTATGATGTGACGGTGAAAATCTTTATTCAATAACTCAAAAAAGTATTTCTTTAATTGTTTTATTGCTTCGTCTCTATATTCTAATTGTAATAACTTCATCAGGGTACTTCTTATAAAATTGATAACTGTTCACCATTTTCATCGATTGGATTTTCAGTTTCCATTTCAATAATTGCAGGTCTCTTTCTTTTAGGCAATACGTTTTGATATGCTTTGTATATGGCATCAGGCAATGCACAAAGCTCAATTTTATCAAGAACCTCTATAAAATCTTCAGTATAAGGATCACTTCCTATAGAGAAAACATAAACTTTAATCTTATTACCTGAATAACTTTTTATGAAATTTATAGCTTCTGGAATAACTATATCATCAAACAAAATAAGCAAAGCTACTTTTGTGTTTTCATAAAGTTTTGCTTGTTTTATTGTAGTGCTTTTTTCTAAATAGCAATTTTCCTTTATGCATAATAGTTCTGTAGCTAAATGTGTAAGTTCCCTTTTATTATTTAGTGAAGTTTCACGACTTACAAATTCACTTTTATAATAACGTAGATTGTTATTAGGAAAACTTGGCATTTCCTTTCCTTTTTTATTTGTGTACGGATTTATTATTCTTTCACATCGAGGATAAGTTACTTCTTCACAAATATTATTTTCATTATTAGTTGATATAATACAAGTTCTAGTTCCATTATCTAATTCAATTAAACTCATTACAGAATGTAATGCTGTACCTGAACCAGCAAAGAAATCTAAAACAGTAATATCATTACTTTTATTAGTAATTTTTATTAAATGTTGAATTAATTCGAAAGGCTTTGAATAACTAAAGTCAATATCATACTGTTTTATTAAGTCTGCACCTTTACGATTAATAAATTGATCTAAATAATCTCTTGGAGAAGCTCCTTTTTCTGAACGATCATTTAGATAACTTTTTGTATAAATATTCCATTTTGCTCTATTACCGTTTTCATCTAACAAAGGTGATTGTTTAGTTTGTTTAAAAACAAGTAATTCCCTTTTTCCTTGTTCAAAAAAAGTTTCATTTGCCCATCTCCAAACACCATCACCACTTATAGGAATTGCTTTTGCACCATCTTCATTTTTATCTGGCATACTTTCTCCTGGTGGAACTACAAAGCTACCATCAGGACACTTAATAAAATATCGTTGGTTAGGTCTAGTATCCAGTGATGACTGATAAAAAGCTACATCATCACGATATTTTTCACCAATTTTCACACCAACAGTTTCGGTTTTTTTAAACAAACTCTCATCAACACCATCTTTAAAATCACTTAAAATGCTTTTGTTTTTCGAATAAGAAATAATATAATCTTTACTTGGCGCAAAGTAACTCCCTTTATCACCTGCTGTTTTTGCTACTCTAGCAATTACACCTAATTTATTATTTTCAGTAAAAACTTCATTAAAAAGTAATGTTAATTGACTAATCTCATCGTCACCAATTGAACAAAAAATTACACCATCTTCTTTTAATAGAGATTTTGCAATTTTAAGTCTTCTATACATAAACGATAACCATTTGCTATGTCTAAATGCATCTTCTTTGTCTACATAGTGGTCATTATAAATGAAATCTTCTTTACTTCCAGTATTATATGGAGGATCAATATAGATTACATCAATTTTACCTTCGTGGGTAAATGTTAGTGCTGTAAGAGCGTGCAAGTTGTCACCTTCAATCAAAATATGATTAGGATTTTCCTCGCCATTAATAATAGCTTTCTCTTTTACTTCCTTTAAAACTGGTAAATTATCACGTAATTGTTCTTCAAAATCTTCGGGTTTGTCTTCCCAAACTAAACCGTATTTTTTCTTGGTGTTTACGAGGTTTATTAAATAAGCACGTTCGTCTTGAGTAACGCCGTCTAGTTGTTTTATTTTAGATATTAGGTCTTGTTTGTTCATTAAATAATATTTACATTATAACCTGCTAATATATAAAAAAAAAAACAACTGTTAACGGCTTACTATTATAAGTTAAATATTACAATTTGTTTTATGTAGTTTTTTCATAATACCCTGTTTTTGGTTGTGTCAAGTAGGTACCCAAACACGCCTTTAAAAATGTATCAACAGAGCGTTCTCCGATGTTAAACCTTTTAGCTAACTCAATGGCTTCTTTTCTTTGAAAATTATGAGGTAAGGTATCTAAAAATTGCTTTTTATTTTGACCTGATTTGAAAGGCCCTTGTTCGCCTTGTTTTGGTAAATTATTGAACATTATAATACTGTGTTGCAAATAGACCTTTGTTAATGTTAGTGCGGTTTCAAAATCAACATCAAGACAATACATTTCTTTGTGATAATCATTTGCAGTGAACTTTCTTATAGCAGTGAATATCATACAGAAGCGGTATAATATCAATCCTAAACGCTTTACAACGCTCAAAGCATCATCACTAACAAAAGTGCTTATTTGGTGTAGAAAAGAGGTAAAAACAGGGTTAAATTTATCCCATTGTTCGTCTGTTAATTTTAGTATCATTTCGTCTGTTTCAAAGTATTCTACCATTTTTAATACCTGTTGGGATTGTTTAGAAAAATACTCTGTTAGGTTTACAGGATTGCCCTTTGGAGAAGGATCCAACCAAACGGCATCTGTTTTGAAAACATAAAATATAAAACGACTGAACAACCCATCTTCGGCTGATGAAATGATGTTGAAAACTTGTTTTGGTGTTCCTGATAAAGCCACTGCTAATTGTGGTTCATCTACTTCAATAAATTCGCCATCTGTTTTTCTACTCACTGATATTTTTTCGTGATGAAAGGATTTGCGAAGCATATCAGAATAGGTTCCCCATTCGTTTTTGAAGGTTTGTCCTAATGTGTCAGCTTCTGTTTCGCAAATAATTCCTTTGCCCTCGTTGCAATCTAAATGCTGTATTACTTTGGCATTACTGGTATTGGCAGGAATATAAACCACTTTGAATTTTGGTGCTTGTGGCATTTCTTGTCCTGGTTCTAGTTTCCCTTTTGCTTTGAGCATTTTGAAAGCTGCTAAGTTTTCATCGTATCGCTTTTTATCTTCTACCGATATTGCTAATACTTTGCTGTGGTATTTGTCTGCTAATGCTTTGGCAAATTTCAACGCTCCTTTACCTGATGCTGCTGGAGCTAAAATGAAAGAAAACAAACTTGGATATACAACGCTTCCGCTATATACTCCAGATACATTAGGCAAACACCCTGAAAGTATTGCCAAAGCTCCTGTTA
>CANJWG010000146.1 GCA_947478365.1 Flavobacteriaceae bacterium
ATCAATATTCCAAGCCACGAATTGACCTACAGTTATTGCAGATTGTGGTTCTTCAAACGAAACATACAAGCCGCTTTCACATTGATATAAAGTTGCTTTTTGCAATGATTGACGATAACGAATACGAGCCATTACCTTCATAGTTTCTCCGTTTTTCAATGCTAAATCTTCTCGTATCCAATGAATTTCTGAAGGTTGCACTTTCAATGTTTTTTTAAATAAGCCCGGATGATTTGCTCCTTGACCAGTATAAATAGAATTGGTTTTTACATCAGTAGCAATAATGAAAAGTGCTTCTTTTGTTCCACCAACATTTAAACCTTTCCTCTGTCCAATAGTGAAATAATGTGCGCCTTGATGTTTGCCCACAATTTTATCGCTCTCAGTCGTATATTGAATTCCTTTGCTTTCAAATGCTAATTTCTCTTCCAACGAATTAAAGATTGGTTGCTCTTGGTTATATATTGAACTAGCAGAATCAATTTCATAAATCAAACCTTCTTTTGGTTGTAATTGTTGTTGCAAAAATTCGGGCAAACGAACTTTCCCAATAAAACATAAGCCTTGAGAGTCTTTCTTTTCAGCTGTAACCAAATCTAATTGCATCGCTATCTCACGAACTTCCGGTTTGGTTAATTCTCCGATAGGAAATAATGATTTTGCCAATTGTTCTTGCGATAATTGACACAGGAAATAAGATTGGTCTTTGTTACCATCTTTACCTGCTAATAGTTGATAGACTGGCTTTCCATTAATGTCAATTTCTCCTTTTCGGCAATAATGTCCGGTTGCCACATAATCGGCACCAAGATTCAGAGCAATTTTCATAAAAACATCAAACTTAATTTCGCGATTGCACAATACATCAGGGTTTGGTGTGCGACCTTGTTCGTATTCTTTGAACATATAGTCGACGATTTTATCTTTGTATTGTTCGCTTAAATCAACGGTTTGGAAAGGGATTCCTAATTTATCGGCAACCAAAAGTGCGTCATTGCTGTCCTCGAGCCATGGGCATTCATTTGAAATGGTAACCGAATCATCGTGCCAGTTTTTCATAAAAAGCCCAATGACTTCATATCCTTGTTCTTTTAAAAGATACGCGGCAACACTAGAATCAACACCACCGGAAAGTCCAACTACAACTCGTTTCATTTATTGAAAAAGAAATTTAACTTCGTTCCTTTCGGCCAAATGCCTCAGGTGCGCAAAGTTACCGTAAAATCTTTAAAATGGTATATTATAATATCAGTTAAAACAATTTAACCGCAGACAAGACTTATTTTCCCATTTTGCGCCCCATTTTTTCTTCTATATTATCCTGAGGTATTTTCACTTCTGCCTTGACCTCAACCTTAACATCGGACTGTTTTGGCATAAAAGGCTTTTTGAAGTTATTGTTTTGGAAATTCATATTGACATCTTTCAATTTACCTTTCACAAGCATTTTCCAAATCCCTACTTTCTTGCCGTTTTTAAAAAGTCCTTGAGCTCCAATTTGATTATCAACATTTCTATAGATTGCTTGTCCTTCATATTCACCATTTTTATATATTGACTCTTCGAGTACTACTCCGTTTTCGGCATAACTTTTATAAGCACCGTTTTTAATTCCATCCCTGTATGTAGTTTCTTCAGCTATTTCTCCGCTTTTATAAAAAACTTTTCTAATGCCATTCAATTTTCCGTTTACATATAATTCAAGTGTCATAATCGAAGTCAAATCTTCATGGTAGTATTTCCATTCGCCTTCAAATCGCTTATTAACCACTTTCCCTTCGCTTACTTTATTTTTATTTTGATTGTAAAAAATAGTATAGCACGAATTGTCTTTTGCATTAAATTCTCTAGTAGCGATTACTATTCCCGCTTTGGTATCATCATAGAATTTGAAAGTGCCAATTTCTTTTCCATGCTCAAAAGTGCCTTCATATCTTGGTCGCTTTGACCCTTCATAAAAGCCCTTCCATAACCCGTTTTTTTTGCCGTTTTCATCTAATTTATTGATGTCTTGAGCAAAAACAGAAATTGAAATTAATAAACTCAACAATAAGTATTTCATCTGTTCCGTGTATTATTTGTGAAAATGTAATAATTAAATTTCAAAATTAAACTTATTCAGTAAACGAAAAAATCTAATTTTTAGTATCAAATGACGCATTAAAAATTCTCAAAAAATATTTTTTAAGATTTTATTAGCAATAATAAATAATTTTTATACTTTTGGATAAACTTTAAAAAAAAATAAAATGAAGAATTTATTAAGAAATTTTACTTTAGTAGTAATCTCTTTTCTAGCGTTTTCTTGTGGAGAAGAGGAAAATAAAAACTTACCATCTACCTCAATTGCAAAAATTATTGAAGTAACTCCAGAATTTAGTTCATTAAAAGAAGCATTAGATATTACTGGATTGACTTCTACGTTCGAAGGATCTGGTGATTTTACTGTTTTTGCACCAACTAATGTTGCTTTTGATGCAGTTCTTGGAGGTTTAACTGTTGAAGAATATGACACAGCAAATCCAGGAGTTCTAGAAACTGTTTTAAAATATCATGTTTTAGGTGCTAGAATTTTATCAACTGATTTAACAGATGGTCAGGAAGCCGCTACATTACAAGGACAAAATATTACAGTTGATCTTGTTCCAAATACTTACTTCCCTGATTTTGATGCAGATTTAGGTGATTATGAAGAAACAAGTATTTATATTAACTCAGCAAGAGTATTTGCTAGAGATATAAAATGCTCAAATGGTATTATTCATGTAATTGATAACGTTTTACTGCCAAGTTCATAGTTAAGTATAAAAAAATATAAAAAAGCTTCTCAAATTGAGGAGCTTTTTTTATGATCCTAACGCTAAAGCCATATCATTAGCCGCTTTTATAGCTTCAATAATAGTTGTTTCTAACATACCTTTTTCAAAAACCTGCAAAGCACTTTCTGTTGTCCCACCTTTAGAGGCTACTTTGGCAATCCATTCTTCATTAGATAAGGAATAACTATTTTGTATCGCAACTGAACCCATAAAAGTTTGCTTAACTAAAAGCTCTGCTTCTGCCTCATTAAATCCTAAATCAACTGCTGTCTTTATCATAGATTGCATAAAATAAAAATCATAAGCCGGTCCGCTTCCTTATATGGTTTGGCAGCATCAATCAATTTTTCATTTTCTACATAAACCGATTTCCCTTGGTGTTTATTAGGTTTTG
>CANJWG010000147.1 GCA_947478365.1 Flavobacteriaceae bacterium
AAAAACATAAAACGATCAAGTATTACTATGAAAAGAAAAAAAGGCAATATTCTGATGATTTTTTTCATTTTAGATACTCAGCCTAAATTCCTCAATAACAGGATTTGCTTTTCCAAAATCGATTTCCTGAATGAATAACTCAACGGCTTTTGCTGTTTGTATACTTGGCAGAACATTGGCTTGGTTGTTATTCCTAATCACAACGTTAATATCAGATTCTACCAATCTTTCTTTTAAGGTTAGAGCTAGAATTTCTTCTCCAGAAAATATTTTTATTAAGCCCATTTTTTTAGGTTTGTTATTTTTAGTTTATAGTTAATTATTTTAAACTGAACACTGCGACTGTATACCTGCATGCAGGCAGGCTGAAAACTAATCCTCCACTTCCATCTCAAAGAAAAGCGGTTCAATCATTATTTTATCTGCAAGTGATTCCACTCTTTCAGTTATTTGTGAGCAAAAGAATAAACGCTGCGTTTTTTCAATACTATTAGACAAACGAAGAACAACAGCATCCATTCTGCTTCTAAATAAAACATCGGCATCATCAACTATCATTAACTTAATGGTATTACTGTTAAATCCTGCAGATGAAAACATAGCATTGATTTTATTAGGTGTTCCAATTAAAATATCTAGTCCCATAGAAACCACATTTTTATCATAATCGATATCCCCTTTATCATGAACACCCAAAATACTCAAATCGGTATATGTGCCATATTTTAAAAAAAGTTCTTCCATTTCCAACACTTTTTCCTTGGTTTCCACAAGAATTAAAGCTCTGGTACTTTCGTCTAAGGTTTTTTCTAGTTTCTGGATAACATTTAAAACGATAGTAGTTGTTTTTCCGGTCCCTCCGGCCGATTGTATTACAGCATCTGCCCCACTTTTTATGGTAGAAAATGTTTCCAGTTGCATTTCATTAGCTTCGGTCAGTCCGTTTTCAATGAGCGCTTTTTGGAGGTTTGGGTTTATTTTTTTTAGATTCATAGTTAAGGAATTAGTTAAAAGGGATAAGAGATTAGACTTATGCCTTATCCCTATTCCCTTATCTCTTTATTTAGAAGCAAATAGTTTTACGTCATTTTCAGAAATCTCACTTCCGCCAAGAATTATTAAACGTTCGACTACATTTCGAAGTTCACGGATATTTCCTGTCCAATCGTATTCCTGCAACAATTCAACTGCTTGCTTAGAAAAATATTTCACTGTATTTCCTTGCTCTTCAGCAATCTTTGCAGCAAAATGTTTAATCAATAACGGAATATCATCTCGTCTGTCGTTCAATGATGGCACTTTGATTAAAATTACGGCTAAACGGTGGTATAAATCTTCTCTAAATCTTCCTTCTGCAATCTCTTTTTTCAAATCTTTATTGGTTGCCGCCACAACTCTTACATTGATTTTAATATCTTTTTCGGCGCCAACTCTTTGTATTAAACTTTCCTGCAAAGCACGTAACACCTTGGCTTGAGCTGAGAGACTCATATCACCAATCTCGTCCAAGAATATCGTTCCGCCATCGGCAGCTTCAAATTTTCCGGCTCTGTCTTTAACGGCAGACGTAAAGGCACCTTTCACATGCCCGAATAATTCACTTTCTATAAGTTCAGAGGGAATCGCAGCACAATTTACTTCAATCATTGGAGCATCAGCTCGTTCGCTTTTTTCATGTAATTGATGAGCCACTAATTCTTTTCCTGTTCCGTTGGGTCCAGTAATTAAAACTCTAGCATCGGTTAAGGCAACTTTTTCAATCATTAGTTTGATTTGATTGATAGCATCGCTTTCACCAATAATTTCATAATTTTTAGAAAATTTTTTCTTCAGAATTTTATTTTCAACCACCAATTGCTTTTTATCTAAGGCATTGCGAACCGTATTTAGTAGTCTATTCAAATCGGGTGGTTTTGAAATATAATCAAAC
The DNA here is from genome assembly GCA_947478365.1 of Flavobacteriaceae bacterium. Classification (GTDB taxonomy): domain Bacteria; phylum Bacteroidota; class Bacteroidia; order Flavobacteriales; family Flavobacteriaceae; genus Flavobacterium. Next base: position 1,931 of record CANJWG010000147.1, read on the forward strand.
GCGCCAAGACGCATTGTATTAACCGCTGTTTCTAAATCGCCGTGACCGGAAATCATAACCATCGGAATTTCGGGCTTGATTTTTTTTACGGCTTCAAGCAGTTCCTCGCCATTCATTTTTGGCATTTTGATGTCGCAAAGTACTAAGTCGTAATCTTCATTTTTGATTTTTTCAAAACCAATTTTTCCGTCTTCGGCTTCGTCAACTTTATAGGTAACGCTTTCCTCTGAAAGAATTTTTATCAAAACTCTGCGGATAGAAACTTCGTCTTCGATGATTAATATTTTGGGCATTATAGAATGTTTATAGTTAATGGTTTGTGGTTTGACAAAAGTAGTATAAATTCACATTAAGCGGTTTACTTTTGTTGCAACAAAAATAGATTTAATACTTTTGTGCTTTAAAATAAACAACTATGTCAACAGCTAAAAAAGATTACAAAAGAATAACCACAAAATCATTGTTTGATATGAAAACCAATGGTGAAAAAATATCGATGCTAACGGCATATGATTTTACCATGGCAAAAATTGTAGATACCGCTGGTGTTGATGTGATTTTGGTAGGCGATTCTGCGAGTAATGTTATGGCGGGTCACGAAACTACTTTACCAATTACATTAGATCAAATGATATATCATGCCTCAAGTGTAGTGCGTGCAATTGAACGTGCTTTAGTCGTTGTTGATTTACCATTTGGAAGTTACCAATCGGATCCAAAAGAAGCCTTACGTTCGGCAATCAGAATAATGAAAGAAAGCGGTGGACATGCTGTTAAACTGGAAGGCGGAAGTGAAATAAAAGAAAGTATTAAACGCATTTTGAATGCCGGAATTCCAGTGATGGGACATTTGGGTTTAACACCACAATCCATATATAAATTTGGAACATATACCGTTAGAGCCAAAGAAGAAGCTGAAGCGGAACAATTAATTGAAGATGCTAAACTATTAGAAAAATTAGGTTGCTTTGCATTAGTTTTAGAAAAAATTCCGGCAGCATTGGCTGAAAAAGTAGCTAAAACTATTTCCATTCCTGTAATCGGAATTGGAGCCGGCGGTGGCGTTGACGGACAAGTGCTGGTAATTCACGATATGCTTGGAATGAATAATGAATTCAGTCCTAGATTTTTGAGACGTTATTTAAACTTATACGAACAAATGACTAAAGCCATAGGGAATTATGTTGCTGATGTTAAGTTAAAAGATTTTCCCAATAAGAATGAGCAATATTAAATTAGACTACCTAGATTTTA
>CANJWG010000148.1 GCA_947478365.1 Flavobacteriaceae bacterium
AATCATAATTAAACCATCAAAAACTTCCGGAATTTCTTGTTCGAATAATTTTTCCAAAAATATATCCGCCGTTCTCGACATAATAATTTGAGGTTTATTCCCTTTCAATTCAACGCTTTCAATAATTCCACGAACATTGTCTCCTTTACGGAAAAAGTCAGATGGAATTTGTTTTTCTTTTGGCAACACAATTTCATTCCCTTCGTCATCAATCAAAATTACTACTCTTGGACGAACGTGATGTACTTCCGCGGTATAAATTTCGCCTATTAAATCTTTAAATTGTTTGTAAAGATTATTATTATCATGTTCGTGAATTTTAGAAATCAAGTTTTGACGCAAAGCCAAAATTGCTCTTCTTCCTAGATCTATTAATTTTACTTCTTCTGAAACATCTTCACCAACTTCAAAATCAGGTTCGATTTTTTGTGCTTCAGACAATTCAATTTCTTGATTTTCATCTTCTACTTCGCCGTCAGCAACAACTACACGATTTCTCCAGATTTCCATATCACCTTTATCAGGATTGATAATGATATCAAAATTATCATCAGAACCGTATTTCTTTTTCAATGCGTTTCTAAATACATCTTCCAAAATCGCCATAAGCGTTACTCGATCAATAAGTTTATCGTCTTTAAACTCTGAAAACGAATCGATTAATGCAATATTCTCCATGCCTAAATTAATTAAATATTATTGTAACAATTGCTTCTTTTATTTCTGTGTAAGGAATCTCCCGTTTGTGCTCAACCGTTTCTTTCCCTTTTCCTATTTTCTTTGGCTCTCGTGCTGTCCAAGAAAGCACAATGCTTTCCTCTGAAACCTGCTCTAATACTGCTTCTATTGTTTCTGTAGCTGTTTTAACTTTCAATGTTCTTCCAATATTTTTTCGATATTGTCTCACCATTTTTAATGGTGTTGAAACTCCAGCCGAAGCTACTTCCAAAGCATAATCTTGTTCTTCTCGGTCTAAATTAATATCAATTGCACGACTTATATCGATACAATCCTGCAAATTTACACCATTATCTCCATCTAAAGTTACTATTACTTTTAATGTTTCTGTAACTGTTAAATCTACCAAGAACAATGAAGGCTTTTCCTTTAATCCTTCTTCCAACAACTCCAAAATTTTATCTCTAAATGCCATAGTTGTATAAAAAGAGGGAAGCAATGCTTCCCTCATTATTTAATTTTGAATGGTAAATAACGGCGCAAATATAGTTATTTTTTTGTAAATCAAAAAATCTTGTTGTATCAAAAAAAATATTATCTTTAATGTAATAAATTTACTATACAAAATTAAAATTTTTATGTTATGAAAAAAATCTTAGTTCCCACAGACTTTTCGGAGTATGCCTATTATGCGTTAAAAGTTGCAGCTCAAATTGCTAAAAAAAACAATGGGGAAATTATTCTTCTTCATATGTTAGAATTACCTCATCAAGCCGGAGACGCAATAGGAAGTGGTCACGATATTCCCGAAATTATGCTTTTCAAAAATGCGGCTATGAAAAGATTAGAAGATTTGATGGATGATGAATGCCTTGATGGTTTAAAAGTATCTCAAGTAATTCAATTTGAATTGGCGTTTAATGGCATTATGAACATCAGTAAAAAAAATAATGTTGATTTAATTGTAATGGGTTCTCATGGCGCAAGTGGATTTAAAGAAATGTTCATTGGGTCCAATGCAGAAAAAGTTGTTCGTAATTCGGATGTCCCTGTTTTAATTATTAAAAAAGATGCTGGCGAATTTAATGTAGATAAATTTGTTTTTGCTTCTGACTTTACTGATGAAATAAAAAAACCATTTGCCAAAGTAGTTGAATTTGCTAACAAACTTGATGCAGAACTTCATTTAGTCATGATAAACACTCCGAGTAGTTTTAAGCCCACTCATATTGCCAATGAGATTATGAATGATTTTATTTCTAATTACGCTGTTAATAAATTTTCTACTCATATTTATAATGATGTAAACGTTGAAACTGGCATATTAAACTTTGCTAATTTTGTTAATGCCGATTTAATTGGCATGAGCACCCATGGCAGAAAAGGCCTCTCCCACTTTTTAAACGGAAGCATTAGCGAGGATTTAGTAAACCATGCTGTTAGACCCGTGGTTACTTTTAAAATTTAATACCCAATAGATTGGCATAAAACAAAAAACTCCTCAATTGCTTGAGGAGTTTTTTCATTATATAAAAGAGGTTTATTGTAAAATTATTTTTTTGATATTGACAACTTCGTTTTGAGCATTAATTATTTTAACAAAGTACATGCCTTGACCAGTCCACGAATTTAAGGGCACTACATATTGTTGTGTATTCATAGGTTGGTTAAACACTTCTTGACCAAGCATGTTTGTAATTTTAATATTCCAACCAACAACATTTGCTAGATTACCACAATCAATAGTAATTTGGTCATTAGCTGGGTTAGGATAAATATTAACTGTACTTGTATAAGTAACTGGTGATGTGCTTAAAACACCTGTATTTATTGTCATTGTTAAACATTCGCTTGTGCTTGTGGAGTTATATAAATTAGTTATTTCTTGTTGGTTTAGATTTCTATTCCAAATACTAATTTCATCTAAATAACCTCCAAACCAATCACAACTATTAGGGTCAACATTACCAATTGTTATAGGTCGGTTAAAATAATTTATTGATGTAAAAAAAGAACTTGTTATATCTGTATCCACTAAAACACCATCAAAGTACATTTTAGACATTCCAGTTAATCCACTAGCTGACCATACTACATGATGCCAAGTTAAACCCGGCAGTGTTGGAGATGATGGACTATTTACTCCAACTGTACAATTACCAAAATCTGTATAAAAATACCTTGAAGAATTCGAAGTACTACTAGTAGATATTGTATATCCTCCGCATTGTCCCCAGGGTGGGCTTTGAATAATTCTTGGACCACAACTACCACCATTAAAATAAACCCAGAAGGATATTGTAATTTCTTGTTGTACGCCAATTGTGTTACTGTATGGAACAGTTATATAATTACCCGACCCATTAAAACTTAAAGCACTATTTGAATTTCCATTTCTGTCGGATGTAGCTGTAGCACCAAAGTTAATTCCATTATTCCCATTACCACTCTCATCATTAGCATTACCGTTGAAAGGCCAATAAGCAACTAAACCATTTGTTGGCAC
>CANJWG010000149.1 GCA_947478365.1 Flavobacteriaceae bacterium
CAATCCAATTGGAGACAAACACAACTCTCCAAAAGTAATTACGAAATAAGCAAGTGTAAATATATTTAAAGAAGTCAAACCTTTTGAATCGGCGAAGAACTTGGTATAGTAAAAAACATAAAAAGCCAGCGCTAAAAATAAAAATCCTAATCCGAATTTAATGACCGTATTGGGCTCTACCTTCTTTTTTGACATAGCTAACCAAACCAATCCAAGTATTGGACTAAAAATAATAACAAATAAGGAATTGGCTGTGTTATTTATAATATTTGGATTTGAATCAAAGCCCAAAAGATTATGATGCAAATTATCTTTTGCAAATAATGCTAATGAACCTCCACTTTGTTCAAAGAAAGCCCAAAATATCACTGAAAACAATATGAATACAAAAGCGGCAATTAGCTTTCTTTGCGCTTTGGAATCTTTCTCGGTATATGTTTCATAAAGAAAATAAAGAATTGCTAAGGGACCAATAGTATACATAAAATAATCCGTATAGTCGGTATTTTTTATCATGATAAAAATAAGTGGAATACTTATTAAAGCGCCTATATAAACTAATATTTCCTTAGTTGTTCTTTTGGTTGTTGGTAAATTTACAAGCGGAGAATCACCAATTGGACCTAAGGATTTTTTTGTAAATACAAATGTCAATAAGCCGATGAACATTACAACCGCAGCTGCTAAAAAGGCATAACTCCAACCATAGTCTTTACTAGTTCCGAAATAAACACAAACAGCACCGCCTAATAAGGCGCCAATATTAATGCCAGAATAAAACAATCCGAAACCAGCATCTCTACGAGGGTCTCCTTCTTTATATAATTCTCCCACCATAGAAGAAATATTTGGTTTAAAAAATCCGGTTCCAATAATAGATAATGTTATTCCTAAATAAAAAAAATCTTGTGGTGAAAAAGCAATCAGTAAATTTCCTGCTATCATCACAATTCCTCCAAATAAAAGAGATTTTTTAAATCCTAATATTTTGTCTGCGAAGATTCCTCCCAAAAAAGTAAAAGCATATACAAATGCCTGAATCGCTCCATATTTCAGGTTTGCATCTTTATCGGATAATGCTAATCCTAGTAATTTGTCTGCCATAAAAATGGTCAAAACACCCCGCATTCCATAAAAACAGAAGCGTTCCCACATTTCTACGGTAAATAAATACCACAATTGTTTTGGATATTTCCCTTCGAAGTTTTGAATTTGTTCTAAAGTCAGATTTTGTTTCATATAGTGTTTAAATTAAAAAACCTCCAAGAAATCTTGGAGGTTTGAAAGATATAAAAATATTTTTAAACTGATTATCTATTCTCAACTTCTAGATTAACCCCTTCAACGTGATCATTATGCATTCTTTTTTCAAGCCAAGAACTTAAGACAAACAATATAGCCGCGGCTGTTCCGGACATAATAATAAATAACACAAAAAACTCATAAAGGTTTGTGATTTCAAAACCTAAAAAGTGAGTTGCACCACCAGTTCCATCTTCGCCACCCGGTATTAAAGCACTTAAAGTACCCGCAAATTTATTAGCCGCTGCATTTGCTAAAAACCATGTTCCCATCATTAAAGAAGATAAACGTAATGGTGCTAATTTAGAAACCATTGATAATCCGATTGGCGATAAGCATAATTCACCAATAGTATGAATTACATATAAACCAATTAACCACCACATAGAAACTTTTTCTCCCAAACCTAACCCTTTAACTGCTATAGCAATTACAACATATCCCATTGCTACTAATCCTAATCCTATTGCCATTTTTTTAGGTGATGATGGTTCTAATTTTCTTGCATACAAAAATCCCCAAATAATAGTCATAATTGGCGCCAATGCAATAACTGCCAATGGATTTACGGATTGAAAATAAGAAGCCGGCATTTCCCAACCAAATAATGTTCTTTCGGTTTGTCTGTCTGCAAACAATGTCAAAGAAGCTCCAGCCTGTTCAAAGGCACCCCAAAAGAAAATTACAAAAAAGGCAAGTAAAAATATTACTGTAATTCTTTGGGTTTCTATTTTAGACAAACTTTTATCGCTGAATATCATTATCGGCATTGCGACCATCGAACCATAAATAAAGTAACTGATAACATCTACATCGCTACCGACAATTTGTTTGAAATTTAACATAAAGAAGATAATTGCAATTGATCCTACAATCATCCCAATGCTTTGTATATCTAATTTTTTTACTGGTAAACCAATATGTTTTCCTTCTTCAGAAATCAAGTATTTTTTTTGTCCTAGAACAAACGCAACAAGACCAATTAACATTCCGACTCCAGCTGCTAAAAATCCCCATTTAAAATCCATAGAACCACAAACTAAAGGCGAGAAGAATGCTCCAAGATTTATCCCCATATAGAAAATGGTAAAGGCGCTATCAATTCTTCTGTCATTGGCAGGATACAATTGTCCAACCATGGTTGAGATATTTGGTTTAAAGAAGCCATTACCAATGATAATGGCTGTTAGACCCAACCACATTATAGAAATCCCTCCATGCGCTCCAGCTGAAGCACTGAAAAACATACAGAACTGCCCCAATGCCATTAAAAGACCACCAATTATGATACTTCTTCTGTTTCCTAGGAATTTATCACAAAGATATCCTCCCAAAAGTGGCGTCAGATAAACTAAGCCTGTATAGCTTCCATAAATTTGAGAGGCATCGGCATCTTTCATTAATAATATTTTAGTCATGAATAGAATAAAGATTGCTCTCATTCCATAATAACTAAATCGTTCCCACATTTCTGTGAAAAATAAGAAGTATAATCCTTTTGGATGTCCTGTTTTTACTGTAGTTTCATTCATATTAAGTTGTTTTGGTTATTGGTTAATTATAATTTTTCTTTAATAAAATTTGTCATTTTGTTATACAATTGAATTCTAGTTTTTCCTCCATAAATGCCATGATTTTTATCAGGATAAATAGCCCAATCAAATTGCTTGTTGGCTTGAACCAATGCTTCTACCATTTGCATACTGTTTTGTAAATGTACATTGTCATCGGCACTTCCGTGAATTAATAAAAAGTTACCTTTTAGTTTTGAAACAAAATTTATTGGCGAATTGTCATCATAACCACTCGCATTTTCTTGAGG
>CANJWG010000150.1 GCA_947478365.1 Flavobacteriaceae bacterium
AACCACAAGCTGTCGAATGTTGGCGAACCCAATCCATTTAAGAAAATCAGCAGTTCTTTATCTAATTCTAAAAATTTTTCCAACATTATAGTTGTCTTTTTATTGGCCCCGTCAAATCCTCTATACCTGCTTTTTTCTCAGTCACTTCAGGTAGTTTATTAGTATCTAAATTTGATTTAACCTTTTCAACCTCATTGGTAAAGGTTGATGTCAATTCTTTCATTGAAGTGTCGATTCCATTGGCTTCAACCCCTTTTTGGATTTCACTTTTTATTTCGTTTGTAGCATTTTTTAATTGTGCCATTCCTTTTCCCATCGCTCTTGCTATTTCCGGTATTTTATCTGAACCAAAAAGCATTAAGGCAATTAAAATAATAAGGATTAATTCGCCACCACCTATTCCAAACATAGTTTCTATTTTTTTCTGAATGAGTTACAAAGTTACTTAAATTGCTATTGCTTTTTTATAATTTCCAAATATTTAGTTGCTAAATCCGAGAAGATAAATCGAGCCATCATTTTTTTCTTAGCATTCAGCGCCTCTTCTAATTTTTGGTCTTCAACTGCATAATACCAAAAACCTCGAAGATACTCTTTTGGGATTTTTAGGTTTTCCAAAAAGTAATCTTCCTTGAACATATACTCTATTTTTTTTAGCAGATATTCTTTCTTTTCAATCTTCAGTTCTTTCTTAAGCATTGCTGTTCTTCCCGAAATAGCATTCAATATCGGATCTAATCCTATCGAACCTCCGGCCATCAATCCTACACTTGCCGTTGGGTCAAAATCAGAAGCTGTTTTTAATCTGCGTTCTGCCGGTGTGTATACTTTTGCTGGCCTTTGTAATATTCCCAACGATACTGCATTGAAATTTTTATATTGTTTTATTTCTACTTCATCCAGCGGATGAACTTTTGCTTCTAAACTTACTACATAAAGCTGTTTAACAATATCATTTTCGGTTATTACTGTTTTTTTGGTTACAACCTGCAACCCTGAAAATTGCAAGGTATCACCCACTATTATAAACATAGAAAAATTTCCGTTTTTATCTGTTGTCGTTGTTGATTCTGAACGTAAATTAGCTACATAAACTTCATTCAATTCTTTGATTTGGGAAGTTATTTTCCCTTTTAACAAAGTTAATGAAGATGTTTGAGCATATGTCTGAGCAAAAAATAAAAAAATAATTATGCTTTTAAATAACTTCATTAATCTAATTTTACAGTGTAAAAATAGCTGATTAGATAACTAAAAGTTTATAATCTTTTGTTAAAAGAAACAATTCATAACTAATGAAGAAAATGATTATTGCCAGCACGTCAACCATCCATGGCGGCAACTATTTAGATTACTTATTACCAACATTAGAGAGCCTCTTTCATGATTGTGCCGAAATACTTTTCATTCCTTATGCTCGTCCTGGGGGTGTTTCTCATGATGATTATACAACAACGATTAGATTGGCTTTTGCCAAAATAAATAAAAACATAAAAGGGTTACATGAATATGAAAATCCAATTGAAGCGATTAATAATGCTCAAGGAATTTTCACAGGCGGCGGAAATACATTTTTATTAGTAACGCAGCTATATCAAAACAAGGTGATGGAAGTACTGGCAAAAGTTATCGAAAACGGAACTCCCTATCTTGGATCAAGTGCAGGGAGCAATATAACGGGATTGACGATGCAAACTACAAATGATATGCCTATCATTTATCCTCCGAGTTTTAAAACCTTGGGATTAATTCCTTTCAATTTAAACCCCCATTATCTCGACGCTGATTTGCAGAGTAAGCATATGGGTGAAACACGAGAAACTAGAATTAAAGAATTTCATGCTTTTAATGAAACGCCTGTTTTAGGATTACGAGAAGGAAGCTGGTTAGAAGTAACCGGTTCCAAAATAATATTAAAAGGAGACTTATCTGCAAGGTTGTTCAAACAAAATCAGAATCCTGAAGAATTAGTAACTGAAACTGAATTATCGTTTTTAGGAAAATAAAAAAGTCCCAAACTTTCGTTTGAGACTTTCAGAGCGGAAGACGAGGCTCGAACTCGCGACAACCAGCTTGGAAGGCTGGAGCTCTACCAACTGAGCTACTTCCGCAATGCGACTGCAAATATATAGAATAACATTCTTTCGTTGCAAGTTTTTTTTAAAAAAAATACTGATTATATAAACTCAAAAAAATGAGCTTGTAAGTCGTTTGTAATGAAAATGTTAAAAAAACACTTTCTTAGAAATATAATTTTTAGGAAGCTAAACCTGAAATTATTTGGTTTGCTGCAGAAGGGTGATAAATAAATAAGCAAGATTTATCCTTAATCACATTGATAATTTTTGCATTCATTTCTACGGGAATTGCCGGACACCCTTGACTTCTTCCCAATCTCTTGTTTTGCTTTATAAACGTTTCCGAAACATAATCAGCGCCATGAATAACTACAGCTCTTTCTCTAGCCTTGTCATTTAACCCTTTTTCAAGTCCGTCTAATTTTAAAGACTTTCCATGCTTACCGTCATAAATTTCGGCAGTAGCATAAAACCCGATGCTGCTTTTAAAAGATGCTGCTTTATTTGAAAATTGATTAGCAAACTCATCTCCGGTGTTTCTACCATGCGCAACTAATGTTTGGAACAATATAATTTTTTTATCTAAATCAATTACCCAAAGACGTTTCATGTTTGAAGACAAACTAAAATCAATCACAGTTAAGATATTTTTTTGAACAAGCCCTTTTTCTTTTAACAAATGAAATCCATCCAAAGCTAAATTGAAACAATCAAAACTTGGCAAAACAAAAGAATTTGCATCTAATTGATTGTAAATAGACACATTTTTTGAAACAGAATTAGTTTCTGTTTTACTATTAATCTCAGCGGAGTTAAATTTGTTCGGAAGATTGGTAAAAGACATCAACAAAACAATAAAAAACAAAGGAAAATACTTATAATTCATTGATGATAATAGGTTTAAAAATTAGATTTGGTGGTACAAACATAAACTAAATAATGAAAAATAAAAATATTTTATCTTTTATTAAGCTAAACTTAAGGCATTAACTCGTTGTAGCTG
>CANJWG010000151.1 GCA_947478365.1 Flavobacteriaceae bacterium
GAATTATTCAAATATTTAAAAATTCTAAACAAAATATAATATGCAATCATTAATTGGAACTGGAGTTGCACTTGTCACACCTTTCAAAAAAGATTTCTCTATAGATGTCGATGCATTAAAAGCCATAGTTAATTTTCAAATAGACAACGGAATAGATTATTTAGTGGTGCTTGGAACTACCGCAGAAAGTGCCACATTATCAAAAGCTGAAAAAGAACTTGTTATAAAAACAGTAGTAGAAGCAAACAATGGAAGATTGCCTTTAGTTCTTGGTGTGGGAAGTAATAATACACATGACGTTGTTGAAGAATTAAATTCGAGAAATTATTCTGATTTTGTTGCAATTTTATCAGTTTCACCCTATTATAATAAACCAACCCAGGAAGGAATATACCAACATTTCAAAGCAATTGCTGAAGCTTCCCCTATACCAGTTATTTTATATAATGTTCCAGGAAGAACTTCTAGTAATATGTTGCCAACAACTATTTTGAGATTAGCAAATGAATTTAAAAATATTATCGCTGTCAAAGAAGCTGCTGGCGATATTGTTCAAGCAATGAAATTGATACAAGATAAACCAAAAGACTTTTTAGTAATTTCTGGAGATGATATGATTACATTACCAATGATTTTAGCTGGTGGATCAGGTGTTATTTCTGTTATTGCAGAAGGTTTTCCAAAACAATTTTCAGAAATGGTTCATCTTGGTTTGAATAAAAAAGTAGAGGATGCTTATAAATTACATTATCTTTTAGCAGATTCCATTGATATGATTTTTGAACAAGGAAATCCTGCAGGGATCAAAGAAGTCTTTAAATCATTAGGTTTATCTGAAAATACAGTTCGGCTTCCATTAGTAAATGTTGATGAGAATCTAGCAAATCGTCTTCATTATTTTACAAATAAAATTTCAAAAATGTAGCTTTTTTGAAGTCAAAAAAAATATTTTGTAATCAACAATTAATAACTAAATTTGCAGTTGCTTTTTAAGAGCCAAAAAGGTTTAAAATAAGCTGAATTAAACAAATAAATGAAGAAATTTTTAGCCCTTTTTGCAGTAGTACTTTTTTTATCGTCTTGTAGCGAATATCAAAAAGCTTTAAAATCAGAAGATGTTGCAGTTAAATTTGCCTCTGCTACAAAAATGTACGAAGCCAAAAAATACAGTAAAGCGATTCGTCTTTTTGAACAAATTGCTCCGGCTTATAAAGGAAAACCTTCAGCAGAAAAAATGTTTTATATGTATTCACAATCTTTATATAAAACAGAACAATATTATTTAGCTGGTTATCAATTTGAGAGTTTTGTAGCCAGTTACCCAAAAAGTGAAAAGATTGAGGAAGCTTCTTTTTTAGGAGCAAAGTCATTCACTTTTTTGTCGCCGGTTTACAGTTTAGATCAAACCGATACCTACAAAGCAGTTGATAAGCTCCAAAATTATATAGATACCTATCCGGAAGGACAAAATTTTGCTGAAGCCAATTTATTGGTTAAAAATTTAAGAGAAAAGTTAGAAAAGAAAGCATACGAAAATGCTAAAATTTATAATACCATTTCAGATTATAAAGCTGCAATGGTAGCCTTTGACAACTTTATTATAAATTTTCCCGGAACACCATACAAAGAAAAAGCATTATATTATAAATTCGATTCAGCCTTTTTATTAGCAATTAATAGTATTCCTTCAAAAATGAAAGAAAGACTTGAAAATGCAAAATTAGCATATATAAGTTTAATAAAATTTAAAGCAGACACAGAATACAAAACTAAAGCTGACCAAATGTTAGCTAAAATTGAAAAAGATTTACAACAATTTTCTAAATAATTAAATCATGGATTTAAAAAAGACTAATGCACCAGTAAACACAATTACTTACAACAAAACTGTAATTGAAGAGCGTACTGGAAATGTTTATGAAGCAATAACAATTATGGCTAAAAGAGCAAACCAAATTAATTCTGAAATCAAAAAAGAATTGACTGAGAAATTAGAAGAGTTTGCCACTTACAATGATAGTCTTGAGGAAATTTTTGAAAACAAAGAGCAAATCGAAGTTTCAAAATACTACGAGAAATTACCAAAACCACATGCATTAGCTGTTCAAGAATGGCTTGATGACAAAATTTATTACAGAGATACTACAAAAGACTAATTAAGATGTCTGTTTTAAGCGGTAAAAAAGTACTACTCGGTGTTTCAGGTGGAATTGCCGCATATAAGACAGCAACATTAGTTAGGTTATTTATAAAAGCAGGTGCACATGTCCAAGTGATAATGACACCTGCTTCTAAGGATTTTGTAACACCGTTAACACTATCAACTCTTTCAAAAAATCCTGTTCATTCAACTTTTTATGATGAGAAGGACGATAATGCTAAATGGAACAATCATGTTGAATTAGGACTTTGGGCTGATTTAATGGTTATTGCTCCAGCAACGGCCAATACTTTATCTAAAATGGTAAATGGTAATTGTGACAATCTTTTAATTGCCACGTATCTCTCGGCTAAATGTCCAGTTTATTTTGCACCGGCAATGGATTTAGATATGTACAAACATCCATCAACTGTTGCTAGTTTTCATACCTTAAAGCAATTTGGCAATAGTATTATTCCTGCCGAAATGGGTGAACTTGCCAGTGGATTATCGGGTGAAGGAAGAATGGCTGAGCCTGAAAATATTATTGCATTTTTAGAAAAAGATTTAGAAAGCAAATTACCTTTAAGAGGTAAAAAAATAATGATTACCGCTGGGCCTACTTATGAAGCGATTGATCCGGTTCGTTTTATTGGAAATCATTCTTCTGGCAAAATGGGATTTGATATTGCTGAAAGAGCAGCCGAATTAGGAGCTTCAGTAATTTTAATTTCTGGCCCAACACACTTAAATACAAAAAATTCCGTTATTAATATAATACGTATTACTTCGGCAAAGGAAATGTATGATGCATGTCACGAGCATTTTAATTCGACTGACGTTACTATTTGTGCTGCTGCAGTTGCAGATTATAAGCCAAAATTTGTAGCCAAACAAAAGATTA